>JBGQHM010000200.1:0-11883 GCA_041497995.1 Binatia bacterium
AACAAGATCACCGGCGAGAAGGAGCGCGTCGTTTTCAGCGACGAAGCCGACGAAGTGCAGATGGGAATGCAGGCCGCGCCAGAGATGATCCAGATGCACGGCGGGCCATCGCGCGACGCGGCCGCTCAACAGAGGGTCTCGCGGATCGGCGAAAGGTTGCTGGCCGGGCTCGACAAGCAGCTCGCAAAGGAAGTCGCGATCCAGCAAGGGCTGGCGGTGACGTTCATGGCCAAGTTCGATGAACGCTACGCCGGCAGCTCGATGCATCTGCATTCGAGCTTGTGGTCGGTGGACAACGGGACACCGCTCTTCGCCTCCGGCGTTGCCACCACCGGCGATCTGACCCAGCTGCCCGATCACTTTCGTTGGTGGCTCGGCGGACTCATGCGGCATGCGCGGGCGTGCACGCTGCTGTTCGCGCCCTACGTGAACTCATACAAACGGTTCCGCGCCGGCTCCTTCGCTCCCACCGGCATCGCGTGGTCGTATGACAACCGCACCGCGGGCTTTCGCATCGTAGGCAAAGGTTCGTCGCTACGTGTCGAGTGCCGCGTGCCCGGTGCCGATGCGAACCCGTACCTCGCGTTTGCGGCGACGTTGGCGGCGGGACTCGACGGCCTCGTGAATCACATCGAGCCGCCACCGATGTTTCGCGGTGACGTCTATGCGGCTGAGGGACTGACACGTGTGCCCGGCACACTGCTTGAAGCGATCGCGGAGTTTGAAGCGTCGCCGTTGTTCCATGCCGCGTTCGGCGCAGATGTGGTCGAGCATCTGCTGCACTTTGCGCGTACAGAGCAGCGGAAGTTCGACGAGGTCGTGACCACGTGGGAACGGCGCCGCTTCTTCGAACGGGCCTGAGCCGTGGCACGTCCACTGGTGATCGGCATTTCCTCATACGCACGCGACGGCCAGCCGCCGGCGTTTACTCTGCCATGCGGCTATGTCGACGGCGTCCGCGCGGCCGGTGCGACGCCGTTGGTGTTGCCGCCGGGTGAGGCGGAGCCGGAGCGGCTGCTGGATATCGTCGATGGTCTGATCCTCGCGGGCGGCGGCGACATTGCTCCCGGGGCGTATGGCGGCGAGCCGCACGAGACGATCTACTCGGTGTCGGAGGAGCGCGATCAGTTCGAGTTCACGCTGGCGCGGGCCGGGTTGGCGCGCAGCGATGTTCCGCTGCTTTGCATTTGCCGCGGTATGCAGGTGCTCAACGTCGTGTGCGGCGGCACCTTGCATCCGCACGTGCCGGAACGCTTCGGTGACCGCGTGGCGCACCGCGTCCCACCACTGCAGACCTCGCGGCACCCGGTGCGCATCGAAGGCAAATCCCGCTTGGCGCGGATTCTCGGCGCCACCGAGGTGGAGGCGTGCTCGTGGCATCATCAGGCGCTCGATCGCATCGGGCAAGGCCTGCGCGCTCTGGCGTGGGCTGAGGACGGGCTGATCGAAGCCGTCGAGCACACCGCGCACCCCTGGTGCATCGGCGTGCAGTGGCATCCGGAGATGCAGCTCGATGAACCGGCGCAGCGCGGGCTGTTTGCGGCGTTGGTTGCTGCGGCGAGGAGCTGATGGCCGTAGGGTGGGCACGGCCCACCGTCTTGGTCGAGTCGAACGGGGAATGGTGGGCCGTGCCCACCCTACGAAGAGGAGAGGCAGAGCATGCAAGGACGCTTGCAGGAGAAGGTCGCACTGATCACCGGCGCCGGCGGCGGCATCGGCCGCGCCTCGGCGCGGGCCTTCAGCAGTGAAGGCGCGCGTGTGGTCGTTGTCGACGCGGTCGAGAAAGCGGGACACGCCACGGTTGATGAGATCACTGCGGCCGGTGGTGCCGCTGCGTTCGTGCGAGCGGACGTGACGCGTGCCGCCGATGTCCAGGCGATGATCGCGTTCACCGAGTCGCAGTTCGGCGCGCTGCATGTGCTCTTCAACAACGCCGGTATCTTTCCTGACGAAGACGGCTCGGTGGTGGATACCGACGAGGCGGTGTTCGATCGCGTCATAGCGGTCAACCTGAAGGGCGTGTTCCTCGGCTGCAAGTACGGCATCCCGGCGCTGTTGCGCGCCGGTGGCGGATCGGTGATCAATACTGCTTCGTTCGTTGCCGTGATGGGCGCGGCGACGTCGCAGAGCGCCTACACCGCTTCAAAAGGTGGCGTGCTGGCGCTGACGCGCGAGATCGCCATCGAGTTTGCGCGGCGCGGTATTCGCGCCAACGCGCTGTGTCCTGGGCCGGTCAACACGCCACTGCTGCAGTCGCTACTCGCCGACCCGGCCCGCAAAGCGCGCCGGATGGTGCATCTGCCGATGGGGCGGCTGGCCGAACCGGAAGAGATTGCCGCCGCAGCGTTGTACCTCGCCTCGGATGAATCGTCGTACGTCAACGGCACGACCTTCCTCGTCGACGGCGGGACGACCGGCGCGTACGTCACCGCCGAGTGAGCGCTGTCAGGTACTTGCGGCTTCGTCGGCAGGGCGCAGCGTGCGGACGGTGGCGCGGCGCTTGGCCGGTTGCGCGGCGCGGTGCGCGTCGAGCCACTGCAGGATCACCGGATAGACATCTTCTGGAGCGTGCAGACCGAGAACCAGATCGGCATGGCTGTAGTCACGGACGAAGCCGTGATGCTTGCCGATGATGCGGAAGGCTTTGTCGCGCGACGCGATGCGTTGGTAGACGTGCTCCAGATCGCGCGGCGGTGTCAGGCCGTCCTTGCCGCCGGCGATGATGAGGATCGGCGTCGTGATGCGCTCCAAGTGCTCGGTGAAATCGAACATCCCGTAGCGGTCGCTCATCGTCTTGGTATCGTACCAGCGTGCGAATTCGCGCAGGAGCGATGCAGGCAAATCGTCGACCGCGGTCAGCATCAAGGTCCGGAGCAGCTGGAGGCTCGCACTCCCTTCATGCCAGCCCAACTCCGCGATGCTGGCCTGAAGCATACGTGCCAGCAGCGGCGCAAGCGGTGCGCCGAGTCGAGCCAATGTGCCGATCGGCACGCGATCCGGCAGCAGCCGCAGCAGGCCGCGGAGTGGCAGACCGAAGTCGAGCACGGGATGGCCGACGTCACTCATCGTCGGTGAAGCGATTGTGACGGCGCTGGCGATCTTGCGATGCATCGGAGTCATCAAGAGCGCGTAGGCGATCATGCCGCCCATCGAATGCCCGACCCAATGGATCTGGCGCGCGCCGGTTTCTCGCAAGACCTTACGGAGTGCTGCCGGCGCGTCGTGTTGGACATAGTCCTCGAACCGCCAGTCGTAGCGCTTACCGTTCCACCACGTCGGGCGCGTCGAACGTCCAGCACCGCGCAGCTCAACAATCCAGACATCGTACCCGCGCCGCAACAGGTAGCGCGCGAGTGAAACGTCGCCCGGGCCGTCCATGTCCCAGCGGTTGGAAGACATGCCGTGACAGAGCAGCACCGGTGTGCGGTGACTGCGCTTCGTCGGCGCGTAGCGGTAGAGAGCGAGTTGCCAGCCGTCGTGCGTGCGCGCGTGGTAGCGGCGCGCGCGTTGCTCGCGGCCGAGCTCGAACCACGCGTCGATCAGACGTTGCATACGGGTTCACCGAAACGCAAAGCCCTACTCCTCCGGGGCGACATCGTCGCCGGGCGTCGGTGCGTCGGCGGCACCCTCTGTTCGCGGGCGCCGACGACCGCGGCCGCCGCGTCGACGCGGGCGCCGCGTCGATGAGGCAGCGGCGGTTGTTGGCTCGCCAAGCTCCTCGGCTGCGCCGGCCACGAGCCGCACCATTCCGTTTGCCGACACTTCGACGTCCTTCATCTTGCGCAGGCGTGTCACCAGCCGCGGCGACCCGGGGGGACGCGTGAACCCCGCCGTCTTGAGCGCGTTGGCGAGCACGTCCAGGTTGACCCAACGAGATGTCCCGCCGGCGACGTGTGCGAGCGTCGCACTGATCTGTTCGTGCGACGCGCCGTGCGCCTCCTCGTCTGAGAGGTGCCGTGTCTCGGGTTCGGGTGGCTCAGGGGCGGACCTTCGTGTCGCCTGCAGTTCCTGCGCCTGTGACGGCTGAGTGAGAAGCGGGCGGCGTCCGCGTCCACCGCGACGCCGGCGGCGCGGTCGGGCCTCGGCGGGCGCTGGTGTCGGCGCTGCGGCGCTGGGGATCGTTCGGTAGGAGGTGCGGCGAAACACCACGCCAGCAGCGGCGGCGGCATCACCAACTGCATCAAAGGCACGATCATCGGAGACGATATCGATGATGTCCCCGGGCGTGGCACTCGCCAACCAACGGCCTGCGGCGACGGCGATCCACAGATCGCTCCAGTCGCGGACACCGACCGCGGGTGCGCTGTGGATGAGCTGTGCCCCCAGGCTCGCGAGCGTGCGGGCCACGCGCGTGCCGACGGACTTCCAGTTGCCGAGCGCATACAACTCGGTGGGCTGCGCCTTGCGGTCGATCTTCAGATGATCGAGCACCTTCAGCAAATCGGATTCGCTGCTGGTGTTCTCGACGTCGACGAAAACGGCGCGCCGTGCCGGTGTCGCGACGGCAGGAAGCTTCTTCGCTGGATGCACCTTCCGCTTGGCGGAGCCGGCGCGCTTCGCCGATGTCGTCTTTGATTTGGCAGGGGTCTTTCGCTTCTTTGTTGCGCTGGCCTTCTGGGCCGGTGGTCTCTTTGCCATACAGAGATGTATGGCGTGAATCGCCGCCGGTGTCTATTGTCGCTGGCAGCGTTCGTTGTAAGCGTGGGAGCTATAGCTGATGCAATCCGCCCTGGTCGTGATGGCGCGTTACCCTCAAATCGGGGAGGGCAAAACGCGCTTGGCGCGTGATATCGGTGCCGCGCGCGCCTGCCGCCTGTATCGCGCCTTCCTGCAAGACATCGAGGCGCGCTTCGCTGGTGGGCCACGCACGTTCATCTGGGCCTTTCATCCGCCGGACGCCGATTTTGCGGCGCTGACGACGCGCGCGTCGCGGTGCATGCCGCAGCGCGGCCAGGATCTCGGGGAGCGTATGTGGCAATGCTTTCAGACGCTGTCTCACGAAGGGTTTGAACGAGTCATCATGATTGGCGCCGACGTCCCCCACGTGCGGGACGACTGGCTGGACGAAGCTGAGACGGAGCTGGGCGGCACCGACGTCGTGCTCGGCCCGACCGACGACGGGGGATACTACTTGATCGCGATGCGGGCGCCGCACGATCTTTTCACCGGCGTTGCGATGAGTACCGATCGCGTGTTGGCAGAGACGCTGCGAAAGGCGGCAGCGCGCGGGCTCCGCGTTCACCTGTTGCCGCGCAGCTTCGACATTGACGGGGGCAATGATCTCGTGCAGCTTCGAGCGCTCTTGGCGGATGACGGCGGCGGTGTACGGCTGCCACACACGGCCGCGGTGCTCGCCGAGGCACGGTGATGTTGCCGCTGACGAGATGTGGATGAGGGAGATATGCACCCATTGCTGATTGCCGATCGACGCCCGCTCGGTGCGGGTGTCATGCCAGTCATTGAGCCGGCGCGTGCCACGACGTTCGATGAGGTGGCGATGGCTGGTCCGGCCGATCTCGACGCTGCCGTGGCGGCGGCGAAGGCGGCGTTTCCCGAGTGGGCGCGGCTCACTGCAGTGGCGCGTGCGGAGATCCTCTTCCGCTTCGCCGACCTGGTGCGGGCGCATGGCGACGAGCTCGCAACGTTGGAAGCGCGCAACGTGGGGAAACCGATTGGGGATGCGCGCTGGGAGGCCGGCCATGTCGCCGACACGCTGCGCTACTATGCGGGTGCCGCCGACAAATTCTTTGGCCAGACGATTAACGTCAAGAAGGCCGGGCTCGATATCACGCTGCATGACCCACTCGGCGTGGTGGGCCTGATCGTGCCGTGGAACTTTCCCATGGTGATCGCGACGTGGAAGCTGGCGCCCGCTTTGGCGTGCGGCAACACGGTCGTGCTCAAGCCCGCGAGCCTGACGCCGCTGTCCGCATTGCGTCTGGGCGAGCTTGGGCTCGAGGCGGGCCTGCCGCCCGGGGTTCTCAATGTCATCCCCGGACCCGGCGCCGCGATCGGTGCCGCACTAGCGGCGCATCCCGACGTGGCGAAGATTGGGTTTACGGGCGAGACCGCTACCGGGCGGGCGATCATGGCGACGGCTGCAGCGACGATCAAACGTGTCGGCTTAGAGCTGGGCGGCAAGTCGCCGAACATCATCTTTGCAGATGTCGACATTGAGCTGGTGGCACGCGAGGCTGCGGCGTCGGTGTTCGCTAACGCCGGGCAGGACTGCTGCGCGCGTTCGCGCGTCATCGTCGAGCGGCGAATCGCAGACCGGTTCGTCGAAGCCATGGCGGTCGCAGCGGAAGCGATGATCGTCGGCGACCCGTTGGATGAAGCGACGCAGATGGGACCGCTCGTGTCGGAAAATCAGCGGCAGCGAGCGGAGAGCTACATCGCCGTCGGCGCGGCCGAAGGGGCTCGTCTCGTCTGCGGCGGCCAGCGCGTGGAGCGCGACGGGTACTTTCTGCGCCCGGCGGTGTTTGCCCAGGCTCGGCCACGCATGCGGATCGTCGACGAAGAGATCTTCGGGCCGGTGGCGGTGATTCTCACGTTCGACACGGAAGACGAGGCGGTGGCTCTGGCCAATGACACGATGTACGGCTTGTCCGGCTCGCTGTGGACCAACGACTTGAAGCGCGGCCTGCGGGTGGCGCGGGCGGTGCGGACGGGGGTGCTGTCGGTCAATTCGTCGGCCAGTGTCCACCTGCAGGCGCCCTTCGGTGGCTACAAGCAGTCGGGCCTCGGCCGTGAGCTCGGCATGCACGCGATGGAGCACTACACCGAGGTGAAGAACATTTACTTCGAGACGGAATAGCGGACCGAGATGGCGGGTGCGCTCTCAGCGCGATTGCAGCTGCGCCCGTTGTGCGAACGCTTCCATCAACTCGAGGGCGTGGTTGAAGCTGCGCGCCCAGAACAGGATCGGAACGCTGGTGATGGTAACGCCGATTTTTTCGAGGCGGGGCAGTCGGTCGAGGAGATCGTCGATGGACGTGGCGCCGCCGCCGGTGGCGATTCCAATGGCGGCGGGATCCCGGTCGTTGTCGCCTGCGAGCCGCCGGATCTCGCGAACGTCGTTCTCGAGATCATCGAGGGTCGGGCGTGGTACAGCGATCCACCCATCGCCGAGCCGCGCGACGCGTCGCAAAGCGGCAGGGCTGCCGCCACCGATCCAGATCGGCGGCGACGGTCGCTGAACCGGCTTCGGGAAGAATGCGGCGTCGGTTAGCTCGAAGGAACGCCCATGAAAGGTGGCACGCTCCTGCGTCCAGAGCGCGCGGAGGAGATTGATATACTCATCGGTCCGCCGCCCGCGCTCATGAAAGGGGACGCCGAGCATGTCGAACTCCTCCTTCAGCCACCCGGCTGCGACGCCGAGGAGGAGGCGGCCGTCCGACAGCACGTCGAGGCTCGCGAGTTCCTTCGCGAGCACCACCGGGTTGCGGTATGGGAGGACGAGTACCGACGAGCCCAGTTTGATCCGAGACGTGATCGCGGCCACGTAGGATAGGGTGGCGACAATGTCCAGGATCGGATCAGTGATCGGGTAGGGGAAGCGGCCGCCGTAGGGATAGGGTGTCGTGATGGTCTGTGGGAAGATGATGTGCTCCGCGGTCCACAGGACATCGTAGCCGAGACGCTCCGCCGTCTGGGCGACCGCACGGATCCTTTGCGTGACGTCCGCGCCGCGCGCCAGCGCGCCGAACTGCGGCAGCAAGACGCCGAATTGCATAGGAGCTAGCCGCGGGGCGGCTCACCGGCTGCTGTGCGAGCTTGCATCTCGAACGTGTTGCGGAACGGTCCAAGGAGCCCGATACGGATAAAGGCCTGATACAGGTAGTCAGTCAACGCTCGCTTGTCTCCGGGACGAAGGACGTCGACGACGCGAATCTCGAACTCCGGCTGCTCGCGTTCCAGCTGCTGAGCCCGTTCGACGCGCTCTTCCCATTCGGCGATGCTGTGGACCATGAAGCCGCAATGGTCATTGCAGTCGGCATCAATACGGTCGAGGCCACGGAGTGACGCATCCAAGTCTTGGTGTTCGAGGCGCAGACTGCTGAGTGCCTCCTGCAGCGCTGCCGCTGGGGCCGCTGGCCGGAAATAGAGAGCGCCAGCGTGCATGTCGCTGTTGAGGCGGTAGCCGAGCAGGTGTGGCTTGCTTACAAACTTGACCCAGCAGGGGAACAGCGCGTCGATAGACGCTTCGATGAGTGCCAACCGCGCTGGCGGCACTGCGTAGTTCTGATGATTCCATGCGTCTCGGGCTTCCATGTCCCGCTCCAGATTGCCAATCGATCGATGCCGCAGTATGTACCGCGCATAACGCCATACCTCAAGGAGGGCATATGGGACCGTCGGTAGACCGGTCGTTGTCTCCGCAAGAGTTTCTCCAGGAATGTTATACCTTCAAGCGCGAACATGCGCCGCGCAGTGCCTTCATGCGGAAGCTCATGGCGGGAGAGTGTTCACGAAGCGAACTGATCCGCTGGGCAAAGGACGCGTACTACTATACCGAGCCGGCGGTTCCGACGATCGCGGCGTGGTTGAGCCAGGCGCCGATTGTTCCCAGCCGTGCCATCTACAAGGCGCTGGGACGGAACCTGGCAGGGGAGATGGGCTACATCCGAGAAGCTGAGCACTACGAGCTCTACGTGCAGTTTCTCGATGGCCTCGGAGTCTCGGTGGAAGAGGTTCAGTCCCATCTGCCTTTGGCATCGACGCTAGGGGCGGCCGCCGCGATGGGCTACTTCTGCCGCTCGTCGTTCGAGGAGGGGCTGGGTGCCTTTGGATTGGCTGTTGAGATGCAAGTGCCGGGGCGCGCGGCGGGTGCGCAAGTGATATACGAGGCGCTGCGCGATCATTACAGTCTCGATGCGCGGACGCTCGAGTTCTACGAGATTCACGTCGAGGCCGAGGACGAGCATGGTGACGATGCGATGAAGGCTGTCGAATGGTTCGCGCAGACCGCCGAGCAACAAGCGCGCGTACGCCGGGCCTTTCGCTGGAGCGTTTTGGCGCATACGGCGATGATAGAAGGCTTCGATCGTCTTTTGGACGGTTAGCCCCTGACGAGACAGAACGAGACTCAATGCAGCGAGGCGGAGAATCGAAGGGAAGGGCGACCCTGAAGGAAAATCGTCGAGGATCATCGAAGGATGGGTTGGAGATGGCTGCTCAGACTTTGCAGATCTCCACCTTTCCCTTCGGCGACGCTGCGTTGAAGACTTTGTTGTCTGATCCAGGCTAGCTCGGGCGCAACATCTGCGCGCGTGCCGAGCTGGCCATCCCCGTGGGCTGTATTTTATGGCGGCCGGGACCCGTGGGGATTCTCGGACAGGTCGCTCGCGCCGATACTTCATTCGCGTAGAAACCGCCGATTCCGTCAAAAAAAGATCGGTCAATATTTGTCACACCGTCTAGGTGCAGGACAAGCCGATCGCCGAGCTGCCCGAGAGGAAGCATATCGGTGCCCCGAACCGGTATGCTCACACACTGGTACATAGGTTGCAGGCGTATCCTTTCGGGATAACCCGTGGCAGGTCGAACCGAATGGAAGGACGAGGAGTTGGCAGACAGACTTCACGCGGTGAGAGAGTGAGCAAAATGAAAGCTACCGGCACCAACGCAGGCTTCACGCTAATTGAGCTCTTGGTGGTCATCGCGATCATTGGCGTCCTCGCCGCAATCGCGATTCCACAATACGCTATCTACAGGCAGCGGGGGTTCGACGGGCGTTCACGCGCCGATCTACGCAACGCGGCAGCGGCAGAGGAATACTTGTTCGCTATGGGACAAGTCTATCAGGCGTGCGCTACTGCCGCGGCGTGTGAAACAACGCTACCAGGATATCAGAAGTCACGGGATGTGCAGCTCGAGATGAAGGTGGCGAACGGGACTTTCACGGGGACCGCGGTGCATCCGGACGGCGGGACAGTGTGGACCTACGACAGCGCAGCCGGCGGGTTCGCGAACTAACCTTAGATCCGGGCGTCACGCAACCGCACGTCTGCTGCTCGCCACCACACACTTCGACTGGCCACGAACCATCCAGTAGTGCGACCTCACTTTCCGGTTGCCACCATACTCCCCACCGCGTTTTTCTGAAGATCGTCTGCCCAACGCGATCTCTTTCAAGCGTGCCTTTTGCCGAACGCCCCTTCGGTGTGTTCCCAAGGTAACGCCGCCGTCCGCTAGTTAAGTTAGTTGCCCGCCCTTGCCTACGGTGCGCCCATGTGCGCCCAAATCGTTTTCGCGAAAGTGCGCCACGTATAAGGGGTGAGTTCGTTCCGAAGTGTGGTGCTTGGGCGACACAATGCCAGATTCGTCAAAAAAGATGGTGTCAAGACTTGTCACACGCGTACGACGAGTCGGTGTAAAAAGAAACACGCCAGGCTTTGCGAGTTCGAAGCGGTTGACCTGCCAGATCAACCGGCGCTGGTACGCGGGTTGCTGGAGCCCCAGTGTGTTGGAGGTGACGAATGAAACAAGCGAATGGCCCGCCTTGATCTCCACAAGGGCACAGCCAGGGACGCGTAGTCAAGGGACTTGGAAATTACTCAGCACGAGACAACAACCCCGAGGGAGGACACAATGAAGGCTCTGAGGAACAATGAAGGTTTTACATTGATCGAACTACTGGTCGTAGTGGCCATCATCGGTATTTTGGCTGCGATCGCGATCCCGCAGTTTGCGCTGTATCGCCAGCGTGGGTTCGACGCACGCGCTCAGTCTGATCTGCGCAACGCCGCGACGGCCGAGGAAGCCACGTTTGCAAACGGCAACGTGTACGTCGCCTGCACCCAGACTGATTGCAACAGTAAGATTAGCTTCCAGCCGTCCAAGGGCGTCAACCTCACCATGGCCTTGGTGGGCACCACAGGCTTTACAGGAACGTCGAAGCACAGCAACGGTGGCGTGACCTGGACCTACGACAGCGCCAACGGCGGTATCACGAACCCGTAACTACGCTCAACTGACTCGTCGACCACCAACCTGGTGCTCGACCTACAGCAAGCGTGATCCATCGCACGGGCAGCCCCATCTGGGGCTGCCCGTGCGATAAGCGCGTTCTCACTACATCTCGCTCCAGCCACTCCTCGTCCGCTGGCCGCCCTTACCAGGGTTTGCTCTCGTATCTGTGACATGTGACACGGTCGCCTATGCCCCCCCTTGGCCGGCACGAAGGTGGTTACCATGGTGAAGCTGACCTCAAAGTGGTAGCAATCCGCGGAGACAGCGATGACGAACGGTCGCCGTCGACGCGGCCGGGGT
Organism: Binatia bacterium; assembly: GCA_041497995.1. Lineage (GTDB taxonomy): Bacteria > Desulfobacterota > Binatia > HRBIN30 > HRBIN30 > DATKMS01. Next base: position 11,275 of record JBGQHM010000200.1, read on the forward strand.
GGTGGAACTGGCAGACACACAGGACTTAAAATCCTGTGGGGGTTTCCCCCGTACGGGTTCGATCCCCGTCCCCGGCATTCACTCCTTGCGATCGGCGTTCGCCGTCAGGACACTGCGTGGTACTCGATGCTCGATGAACAGTCGTACAGAGTTGGTCTCGTCGAGCGCCTGATTGCGGCGCTGCGGCTCGACTTGAGGCTCTACGAGACGGTCAGTGGTGATGCGGCGGCCACCGGCCAGGCATTCAGAATCGTGCTGTTTGCAGGGGTTTCCAACGGGCTGGGCCTTGTCCGCCGACTTGGTGGCATCGGCGTCCTGGCTGGAATTGGTTCCGCCCTGTTGGGATGGTTGCTGTGGACAGGTGTCATCTGGTTAATCGCCATTCTCTTCGGCCATTCCCGCCAAGACCGATCGTTGTTGCGTGCCGTGGGCTTTGCCAATGCGCCAGGCGTCTTCCTGATCCTTGGCATAGCGCCAATGGTTGGCGGGGTGATCCGCTTGTGCGTGGTTGCGTGGTTGGTCGCAACAACGGTCCGTGCGGTCCAAGCCACATTTGCTGTGGCAACTCGTCGCGCACTCGTGATCTCTGCGCTCGGCTTCGTGGTCTAT
>JBGQHM010000201.1:0-11847 GCA_041497995.1 Binatia bacterium
CCACTTCGGCAGCGCCGACGACTTTGTGGAGAGCAGCATGTTGGCGGGCCAGCTGGCAGAGCAGACCGACGACGCGGCGCTCAAGCTGACGACACGCACGCGTCTGGTGATTGCGCTGGGTGCCGCCGGGCAACTGCGTGAGGCGCTGCGGCTCAGTGAAGAAGTTGTGGTGCAGCCAGCCGGTGACCTGAAACTCGGTGCGTCGGTGCTCGGCTACAGTCCCTACCTGCGTCTGATCCGAGAGCGCGGCAAGCTGTTGATCGACTTCGGCCGGCTCGACGACGGCGTCCGCGAGCTCGAGCGTGTGGCGCAGTTGGCCCGTGAGCACGGCGAGGTCGAGGTTCTGGGCTTCGCGCACCGCGAGTACGTGTCGGTGGCGCGGATTCGCGGTGATACCGCAACCGCGCTGGCGCACGCCCGTGAGACGATGCGCATCGCCGACAAGCTCGGCAGCCCGTTCTTCCGCGCTGGCGCCTGTCTGTCCTTCGGCCAGGCACATATCCTCGGAATGCAATGGCCAGAGGCGCTCGGTGCGTTGGAGGAGGCGCTGGCCATCGCGCGCGCCGGGCAGGCGGGAGTGGAAACAGAAGCGCTGGCGCTGGCCTGGCTGGCGGGCGTGCATCGCGGGCGCGGCGACCTGCGCCGCGCCCTTGCCGTCGCCGACGAAGGGCTGGCGGCGGCCGTGCAGCGGCGCACGCGCTTGGCCGAGTGCATCGCGAACATCGCACGCGCCCGCGTGCTGTTGCGGCTCGACGCCATTGGATCGCATGACCAGATCGAGCGCGACTTGGCGCGGGCACTCGCACTGGTCGACCAGACAGGGGCGCGGAGCAATGAGGCATTCGTGCGCGTCGAGTTGGCGCGCCTCGCTTTTGCCGCCGGCGACGCCGCCGCGCGGCAGCGGGAGCTGCGCGCCGCGCATCGCCTGTTCACCGAGATGCGTGCGGCGCCCCGTGCGGCGCGGCTGGCGCGCGAGCTCGCGGCGTAAGTCGCGCGCGCTGCGACCGCTTCTCCTGTTGCTGCCGGGTGGTCCCCGCTTGAAGGGTGCGATGGCAATCAGATAGGAAGCCTGCCATGCCACGCGCGCGTATCGCAGACGTCACGCTCAACTACGAGCAGGAAGGGGAGGGCTCCGATCTCGTCCTGATCCACGGCCTTGGCGCGGACCTCCATATCTGGGACAACGACGCGCGGGAGTTTGCGCGCCACCATCGAGTCCTACGGCCGGACGTGCGGGGGTTCGGTGCATCCGACAAGCCGCCGGGACCGTACTCGCCAGCGATGTTCGCGCGTGACCTCGACGGCCTGCTCGAGGCGCGCGGGATCGAGAACGCGCACGTGCTCGGCATTTCGCTGGGTGGTGTGATTGCCCAACGTGTCGCCCTCGACTTCCCGGCGCGCGTGCGGTCGCTGGTGCTGGTGAGTACGTCGAGCGAGGTTGGTCGGAAATCGATCGCCGCGTGGCAGCGGCTCGCCGATCGTATCGAGCGCGACGGCTTTGATGCGCAGACCGCCGACGCATCGCGTGCCTTCTCGCCGGCGTTTTCGAAAAGCCATCCGGAGATCGTCGCGGATCTCGGAGGTCGCAACGCCGCGTGCGATCCCAAGGGCTACGCAGCTGCGGCCCGTGCGGTGAGCGACTACAGCTGGACGGCTGAGTTGCCGCGCCTGACGGCGCCGACGCTCATCCTCCAGGGACTCGACGACCAGCTCACGCCGCCCGGCGGTTCCGTGAAGATGAGCCGCGGACTGCCGCATGCGCGGCTGCTCCTGATTCCCGGGGCCGGGCACAACCTGCCCATCGAGCGGCCCGACGTATTTCACAACAGCGTGCTCGCGTTTACTGCCGGCGTCGACTTCGCGCGGTGACGGAACGCTACTGCTGAGGCTTGAACGTTTGCAGGTAGGCGATGAGGTCGTCGATCTGTCCGGTGTTGAGGCTTGCCTTGAACGACACCATTCCCGTGCCCGGCTTACCGTTCTCGATGACGGTCTTCATCGTTTCCGGCGTGGCCGTCTTCCAGAAATCAGGGTTGGTAAAGTTGGTTGCCGGCGGCTTCAGCACGGCCCCCGCGACACCATCGCCCTTGCCGGTTGCGCCATGACAGAACGAGCAGCGGCTGGTGTACGCCATCTTGCCCTTCTGGGCGTCGCCGGCATGCGCGACGCCGACAAGTGAGAGTATGAGGGCCATGCCTGCCAACTGGATGCGAACGCCGCGGGCCTGCATGCGCGCTTCCATATCAATATGACTTAACCGGTCAAGGTTGCCCGAACAATTTTGACTCAGCGACGCTCTTCCACTATGGAAATTCGTCCATGAAGCGCCGCGACGGCATTCAACTCACTGCGCAGGAGCGCGACGAGTTTCTACGCCAGACGAGAACCATCGTTCTTTCCACCATTGATCAACGTGGCTACCCGCACTCGGTGGCCATGTGGTACGCCATGGAGGGCGAGTGTTGCTTGATGACCACCTATGCCAAGTCGCAGAAGGCGCTCAACGTCCGACGGAACCCCAAAGTGGCGTTGATGGCGGAGTCCGGCACGACGTACGACACACTGAAGGGCGTACTGATTCGCGGTCACGCAGAGTTGATCCAGGACGTCGACTTCTGTGCCGGCGTGCTCGCTCGTGTCCATCTGAAAATGTCGGGGTCGATGCCGGAGGGCATCGAGGAAGCGCTGAAGGCGCAGGCGCGCAAGCGAGTTGTCATTAAGGTGATCCCCGAACGCATCAGCAGCTGGGACCACAGCAAGCTGGGCGGGGTGTACTAAAAGCGGAAGGCGATGCCCGTCGTCATTCCGGTTTATTTCGACTACGCATCGTCGCTCTGTTACATCGCCTCGCGCATCGTGGCTCGGCTCACCACCGAGTTCGATGTGGACATCCGATGGCGGCCGGTGCACATCGCGGCACACCATCCCGAGTGGACCCAAGGGGGATTGATCGGTGGCGACACGCGCGCCAAGATCGAGCGTGTATCAAGGGAAACAGAGGTCGCGTTGCACATTCCCGAGCGTTGGCTCGACTCGCGGGCAGCGTTGGAGGGCGTGATATTCGCCGAAGAGTGCGGCTGTGCGTCGGCGTACCACCGTGAAGTCTTCGCGGCGGTATACGAGCGTGGCGACGACTGCGGCGACCGAGCGGTGCTCGTGCGTGCCGCGGCAGCTGCGGGGCTGCCGATTGGCCGCTTCATGGAGTGCGTAGCGACACGGCGGGCGGCGCCACAGTTGGCGGCCATCCGCGAGGAGGCACGGCAGGTGGGAGTCGCTGGGTACCCGACGTTTCTCCTTGGCGAGTTTCCACTGACGGGCATTCAGCCCGCTGAGACCATGAAGATGCTCTTGGGGCGCCACATCGCGCACGCTGGTGATGCGCTACGTTGAGCGAAGTCCGTTCATCGTCCGCCACAATCTTGCCGCCTCGACCACTACGCATGGCCCGTCGTTGCTTCTGAGTTGCAAAACTGCGGCGGGAGGCGCATAAGAACTCGCCTTAGGCAGTAGATGCAGTTGATGACGTTGCGCAGTTGTAACCGGAGATCCAACCCTCCTCAACCGTTTGGTCTGATCATCCGACTCGTTGCACTCATGGTCCTGTCTGCCTATTCCGCCGGGGTATCGGCGCAGACAATCCCCGGCGATGCGAACTGTAATGGGGCGCTTGACGCGGCAGACTTGGCGGCAGTCGTCCAAGCCGTGGTGTCGGGGAGTTCTTGTGTGGGGGCCGACGCGAATGGTGACGGCACGGTTACTGCGGCTGACATTCCCGCCGAGGTGGCCTTGCTCGGGGTCGTGCCCGCAGCGACGGCGACTGGCACGGCAACGCCTACGCATACAGCAAGCAGCACGCGGACAGCAACGCTGGCGCCTACGGATACGCCCACTGTCCTTCCCAGCGCGACCCCAACGACGACTCCGACCCCCACTCGGACCGCACCATCGGCGACCCCTAGTCCGGAGGTGACGGACACGCCCGTGCCGTCGGTGACGCCGACAAGCACGCCGGTTTTCAGCGCGACGTCAACCCCGACCAGTGGCTTGACGGCTACACCCACCGCAACCGCCACGGTGACACGGACGCCGACGGTGACCCCGACCGGAACGATCACGCACCTGCCGACGCGTACGCGGACGCAGACCAATACTCCGACGATTACGCGGAGCCCTACCTCTACGCGGACGCCGTTCCCGACGCGTACGCCGACCCGGACGCGACTGCCGACCGCAACGCCAACTGAGACGCCGACTCTATTGGGAGGGATTACCGCCACTCCCTCGCGTACGGCGACGGCGAGCCGGACGCCCACCGAGACCAAGACGGAGACCGCGACGCGCACGGTGACGGCGACGGCGACCGATACAAGACCACCGACTGAGACGCCCACGCGCACGCCGTCGGCCACGCGGACGGCGACGCGCACCGAGAGCCCGACCCCGAGTGTGACCGGGACGCGGGCGCCGACAGGGACGCGGACGCCCACGGGGACACGGACCGGCACTCCGACGACTTCACCGACCGCGCCGCCCAGCAGTACGATGACGATTACGCCGACGCGCACACTAACGGGCACGCGTACACCGACCGCGACACGGACCGAGACGCGGTCGGCGACGCCGACAGCGACGCGAACCACTACGCCGACCCAGACGGCGACGCGCACGCCATCGGGTACGCGGGCTCCTACGGGCACCTCGACGCCGACGGTGACGCGCACGGTCACGCCAACAGGAACTAACACGCCGATACCGACACCGACGCGCACGCCGACACCGTCACCGACAAGCACCGCGACGCGGACGGCGACGCCGACGCGCACGGCGACACCATCCTCGACACCGACACGCACGGCGACGCCGACCCCCTCGGCCACGGTGACCCGCACACCGACGCCGACCGCGACCAACACGCCGACGCGGACGCCGACCGCGACGTTCACCCCGACGGCCACCGCGACGCGCACTGCTACGGTGACGCCGACGCCAACACCGACCCGTACCGTGCCACCGACGGTGACGCGCACGGCTACCCGGACACCGTCACCCACTTTCACGACGACGCCGTCGCCGATTCCGACTCCGACCGGTCAAGGGCCGAACATCCTGTTCGCCGGCGTCGTGCGTGCCGATTATTGCGTGTTCTGCTGCGACGCGAGCTGCGTGCATACGCCGACACCAACGCCGGCACTCGATGCACAGAAGCGGCGCATCTTCTCGGTCAACAGCGGTGCGCAGTTCGTGATCGTGGTCGAGGCGGCTGCTGGTCTCAGCGGAGCGCCTCCTGGCAAGTCGCTCACTCCGGTGCCACCATCGAACCGCTCCGATCTGCAGATTCAGAGTGACCGCAATCTCGGTAGCAACCCGACTGCGGACGTGTGTGACAAGGGAGCTGCGCCTCAAGGCGGTGGTATCCCAGGCATCAATCCGCCCAGCTTTGCCGAAGGCGATCAGATGATTAGCGATGCGCTGAACGACCTCGGTTGCCGATTCGCTGTGTTCAACACTGGCTCGGGAAGCAATGGGACAGGCCCATGCACAAAGGTGGATCAGACACAGGACCCAATGCTCGTCACTCGCAATGCACCGCTCGGTACCGTCCAGTTCTGCGACCAGGTGTCGACCGTGGCGGCGTTCCCACCGGGCGATACGGTGGTGACAGTGGAAGTGCGCGATGAAAATGGGAACCTCGGTCCGGCCCAGCAGATCGTGATCCGTGTGGCAACGCCGAAACCATGAGGATTGCGTCTAGGGTCGGGGGCAACACCGCGGGCAGATCGAAGCCGGAGCAGTGGAGTCAAAGATCTACAGGGAACTCACCAGGGGCTCGGGGGAGCAACAGGGGGAGGAATGTACATCGGTAACACAGGCACCCAAAATGCCCGGTCCCGCCTTGTAACTAGTCTGCTTATCGTTGCCGTCGTGGGTACCTGCATGCAGCCAGTGCCAGCGGTTGGCGATGCTGGCGATGCCGATTGCAATGGGCTGATCGAGCCAGCCGATTTCGACGCAGTCGTAGCGGCCATCTTTGGTGCCAACTCGTGTCCTGGCGCAGACGCCAACGGCGATGGCCGCGTTACGGCGGCTGATTTGACCAGCGTTGCCCGTCGGCTGAATCTTCCGCCGTCGACGCCGACGGGCACGCCATCGAGTAGCCCAACTGCGACGGTTACTGCACTGCCGTCTGACACGCTCACTCCGACGGTTACGGCGACTGCGAATCCGGCTGCGAGTGAGACGCCCACTGCCACCGCGACCCTGACACCAACGCCGGCGGAGACGCTGACGGTGACGCAGACCGCGACGCAATCGCCAACTGCGACGACTACCGCCACGGCAACAGTGACACCAACCCTGACCGCGAGCGGCACTGCGACGCGCAGCCCGACTTCATCGTTAACACCAACCATCACGCTGACACCGACCATCACACGCACGCCGACGATCACTCGGACATTCACGTCTACACCGACCTCGACGATCACGGCGACGGTGACACGCACGCTCGCACCGACTCACACTGCTACGGTGACGCGATCGCCAACCCGGACACCGACAAGTAAGACCCCGACGCCCATGTCGAGTCGTACCGCAACCAACACCGCCACGCCGACAGTCACTCGAACTCAGACCACGTCACGCTCGGCGACCTCAACACCAGCTCCAACCCTGACGCCCACGCCAACGCGTACCGCGACGATCACGCCAACCGAGCGTGCCACGCGCACTGAGACGCCGACCGGAACACCGACACGGACACCGTCGCCGAGCCGCACACCGACGCCGACCGCGCTGCCGACGGACTCGCGGACGCCGACGCCGACAGGCACTGACACCGCCACTCGGACCGCCACGCGGACCCCAACTGCGAGTCGCACGCCGACCGGTACGGTCCCACCAACTGACACACGAACGACGACCCCGACGCCAACGGACACGCCGACAGGGACACCGACGCGCACGCCGACACCCAGTCGCACGCCGACGACCACGGTGCCGCCGACGAGCACGCGCACGGCGACGCCGTCACCGAGTGACACGCCGACAGGGACACCGACACGGACCCCGACACCGAGTCGTACGCCGACCGGTACGGTCCCCCCGACCAACACACGCACGGCGACCCCGACGCCAACGGACACCCCGACGGGGACGGCGACACGCACCCCGACCCCGAGTCGCACGCCGACGGGCACGGTCCCGCCGACTGACACACGCACGGCGACCCCGACGCTAACCGACACGCCGACGGGGACGCCAACCCGGACCGCGACGCCCAGTCGAACGCCGACGCCGACCGCGCCGCCGACGACCACTCCGACGCCGAGCCTGACGCGCACCAATACACCGACACCGACGCCAACACGGACGTCGTCGAATACCCCGACGATGACCACCACGCCGTCGAGCACGCCGACACCCACGCCCACGCGCACACGGACCCCGACTCCCACGGCCACGCTGACCCGTACGCCGACGCCGACGCCAACGCCGACACAGACGCCGATCCCGACCGCGACGCGGTCGATTACGCCGACGGGCTCGCCAACCAATACGCGCACACCCACGCGCACGGTGACGCCCAGCCCGACGCCGAAACCAACAACCAACGACCCGGGGCCGATGGTAACGTTCTTCGGCATCGCCGATAGCGGGGGATGCCTGCCGTGCCCAGGGACGCCGGGGTGCACGTGCAACGGCCCCCCACCCACGCCGGCCATCGACCCCGCGACAGGCCTGCGTATTTTCTATATCAACAGTAGGACTTTCCTAATCGTCGTGGAGGGAAAGAAAATAGGTAACAGTGGGGACCCCGGGACGCGATTGCAAGATCCGCCGACGCCGGCGCCGCCGATCCTGCCCGACGGGCGTCCGGACGTGCAGATTGAAGCCTCGAACCCGCTCGGTAACGGAGATCCCATGGTCCTTTGCGATAGTGGAAACTTCGATGGTGTGCCGAGCATCGAGCCGCCTGATTTTGGGCCGGATACGCCGCAGAAGAACATCAGCAGTGCGTTGGTTGACTTCTCGTGCCGGTTTACGTCGTTTGACCCGTCCAACCCGTGCACGCTCAACAGTAGTGGCAATTTCGCCCTTGGAGGTCCGTCGGGCAGCAACCCGAGCATTCAATTCTGTAGCTCTCGGTTGTCCTTCGGTCAGGCGTTCCCAATTGGTGATACAAGGCTGACCGTTCGGCTGCGCGATCTCGCCCTGAACCTGGGGGCACCGGAACAGCTCATTGTACGCGTTGTTCCACCCTGATCGGCGCCACTATTTTCGCTTTTCCGCTTGACTAGTTTTCCGGAATGGGGCATAGAAGTGGCGCAATTTCACCGGGATCGATGGGGGTCCCGACTGACGGAGATGCGGGAGTTGTCGAAAGGAGGCGTGTAATGGGAGTGTCAAAGCGGAATCCTTGGCTGTATGGCCTTGGGGTGCTGCTCGCTGTCTTGGTTGCGTACCCGGGCCAGGTGCGAGCGGATGTCACCTCGGACACACCAGGTTCGATCGTGATCTATCCGAAGGTGATCGCGGATGGGACGCGAGATACGTTGATCCAGCTCACCAACACGTCCAATATGGGCACATCGGCGCATTGTTGGTACTTCGATGCGAGCCCCTGCGGCAACCCGGACCCGAACATCAGTTCACACTGTTGCCAGCCAAACAACTTCTTCGTTGATTTGACGCCGCAGCAGCCGATCTTCTGGCGCGCCTCCACCGGCCGTTTTACATCCGAGACTCGCTGCAATTCGGGCGTGGACAACTATAAGGTTTGTGCGTCCGCCATTGACTGCTCGCCGGGGGTTGCGTGCCAGTCGACACCCGGCATCTTCCTCGGCAACGTGCCGCCGCGCATTAACTTCCAGGGCGAACTCAAGTGCATCCAGGTTGATTCGGTCGGCGTGCCCGTCGCGGGGAACTCGCTGAAGGGCGAAGCGCTGTTAGAGACTTTGGCCGACGGTCAGGTGAGTGAGTATAACGCCATCGCCGTTCAAGGCAGCGCAAACCCCAGCCCGGTCTGCAGCGGCGGCCCTCTCGCCGGCCGCACCTGCGGCGGCCAAGCCGATTGCTGCGATATCGCCGGCCTCTGTGGTACGTGCGCCGTTCAGTTGAAGCTGGATAACACGACATACAATGCGTGCCCGAGGGACTTGCTCGCTACGCACTACGCCCAAGGGGCGAGTGATCTTTACACTGGCGCGATCGTCAACAGCGAGATCACGCTCGTGCCTTGTACAGAAGATATCGAGAACGATCGGCCAATCGGGCCTACTAGCATTCCGGTCATCGCCAACTTCCGCGTGGTCGATGAGATCGAGAGCCAGGCCCTGAGCGGGGCGATTCCGTTCACCTGTTGGCTCAATGTGGCGCTGGATGACGTGCGGCTCGGTGGCATATACAACTCCAGCACCGTGGGTACGTTTGTGAAAACCAAAATCCCGACCACCACGGGCGCACCCAATGTTGGGCTCATCGGCGTGATCGAGGAGTTCCACAAGCTCGGGACGAGTGACCCCGGAACCGCGGCGGCAAACCTCCATGGGCAAGGGAGCCGTACAGGTGGCGATGTTATCACTATTCCGCAGCAGACTGGATCGAACTGAGTGTACGGTTGGAGCGCGGCCATGAAGCCGAATCCCTTCCGCGGCGTTTTCTGGTCAGCGGGCGAGTGGAACGAAAGGAGATGTGCAATGGTGAACACGCGACGGATTGCCTCGGCTGTGCAGGCCGGGCTCACGCTGGGGGCGTGCCTTCTAGGGGTCGTGTCCTCGGCGCGTGCTCTGAGCACTTCAGATAAACCCGCGGCGATTCTTGTTTGGCCGAAGATCGTCGTTGACACGGGCGCAGTACTGCAAGACCAGCCGACGGATACAATTGTAGAACTCGGCAACACCGACAGTTCGAATCTCAAGCAGGCTCATTGTTTCTACATCAACGCCAACGGGCACTGCGGCGAGACTGCGCTCCAGCCAGGCAAACCCTGTCTAGACGCGACCGACTGCCCGCTTGCCGGGACTGCCCCGGGAAATTCTACCTGTGTCGCGGGCTGGAACGAGATAGACTTCGATATACGCGTGACCCCGGAGCAGCCACTTCAGTGGCGTGCCAGCCTGGGTCTCTCGAAGTTCCCGCTCCAGGATGCTGGCCGCTGCAGCAACAATCCGAGCGTGAGCTGTAACCCAAGCAGTTCAATCAATACTTGTGGCTCTGGGTCGTGCAACCCGACGGCCAGCAACGCCGGGGGTGGTATTCCCCCGACTCCCGAGGATCCATTCGTCGGGACTCTGAAGTGTATCCAATTTGACCCGACGCAGAATCCGCCCGCTCCCGACCAGGGGCCAAGTTCGAACCGCCTCATCGGCGCGGCGTTGATCGAGGAATGCGCGGATGCCACCTGCACCAATGGGGTAGATATTGAGCGATACAACGCAGTCGGCGCCCAATTCAAGAACCTCGATACTACGCACCCCGGGGAGGTCCACCTTGACGGCGTGCAGTATGAGGCGTGTCCTTCCACGCTGATCCTCGACCACATTTTCGACAATGCTCCCGATCCACTCGCGCCTGAGCTGTCCCCTGGAAGAGTTCTGACGGACCTCACATTGGTTCCTTGTGGCGATGACTTTCTCCGTCAGCAGCCCGGCACGGCGACCGCGCAGTACCTAGTCTTCAATGAGTTCGAGCAGCGCTTCTCCACCAGCAAGAAGGTGGATTGCTTCTTCGAGCGGCAGCTGTCCTTGATCGACACTGGCACATCAACGCGATCTATCTTCAGCTTCAACGTCCAAGGAAGCCTGGTAGGCCAGACCCGCATCCGTGGCGTGGGTAACGCCAGTACGGGGCACGGGCTCCTCGGCGTGGCCCGCACTGAGTTTGGTCCCTCCACCGTAGCGGCCCGTATTGGAGGGGACGCCGGTGTGGCGTTCAACTTGCAGCAATCCGGGAACGCGGGACCAGACATCATCACTATCCCGTAGCGCCGGTTGAGCACTGAGCCGATGGGGGACTTCAGTTCGTGGCACCGAAAAGGAGGCGAATCATGAGGACGATCCAATGCGTGCGCGCCGGCTGGATAGCCGCGGCGGTATCCGTATGCACGCTCATTGGGGGTGCCGCGCTGGCGGCGACGACGACGGAGCGCCCGGGGTCCATTCTCATCTTTCCGAAGGTCGTTACGTCGGGAACGCGTGATACCGTGATCCAGATAACCAATACGGGGAATATGCCGGATGAGCTTCGTTGCTTCTACCTGAACGGCCAGACCTGTTTTGAGACTGACTTCAGTGTGTCGCTAACCAAGCAACAGCCCACCGTCTGGACGGCCGGGGCGGGGAGGCGAGTTAACCCAACCGATTCCCAAAAGGGGCTAGATCCTGGGCTCATCCCACCTTTGCCTGTAAACTTTGCCGGTGCTTTGATTTGTACGGAGGTCACCGTCTCGGATGAGCCTACCGTGCGAAACCAGGTCAAGGGTGAGGCGACGATCGTCGATCACTCGGCTTCGAGCACAAGCGATTCGGTGAGCAAGTACAATGCGGTGGCGGTGCAGGGCCTCAACGGAAACATGGACAATACGCTCAAGCTCGATGATAGCGAGTACAGCGCGTGTCCAGCATCGCTGGTGCTCAACTTCCAACGGAACGGGGGGACCGACCCCATAATCGAGTCCTTGGGGAATGGCGGGCTTTGCGTTTCCAATAGTGCACCGTGCAACCAGGATAGCGACTGCCCCGCCAGTACCTGCCAAACGGGGAAATCACGGGTCCTGACGAGGCTTACGCTGTTACCCTGCATGCTTGATATCGCGAACCTCACAAAGACTCACGTCACGTTGACGACCCA
>JBGQHM010000202.1:0-11827 GCA_041497995.1 Binatia bacterium
CGCGCTGCTCGGCCGCCAGCCGTCCTCGACCTACTGGTTCAACTTCCGGCCCGACGGCGAGCGTGTGCTGCACTCAGGCAAGTTCAACTGGACCTACGTCCTCGGCACGGGCCTGATGGACCCGCTCTTCCGCGGCCACACCGCGATCGTGCATGAGGGCAGCAATGACGCGTCGATGTGGCCGAGCCTGATCGCCAAACACGCGGCGACTACGTTCATCGGCGTTCCGACGCTCTACCGTCACGTCATCCAACACACGACGTTCAGTCGCGCTGATGTGCCGACGCTGCGGCACTGCATGAGCGCCGGCGAGCAGCTGTCCGGGGATCTCCTGGCCGCATGGCGCGAACGCTTTGGTCTGGATGTCTATGAAGGCCTCGGCATGACCGAGTGCTCGTACTACTTGTGCGAGACGTGCGAGCGCCCCATCCGTCCGGGCTCGGCCGGTTTCGCACAGCCGGGACACGACGTGAAGCTCCTCGACCCGCACACGTGGAAGGAAGTCGCGGCGGGCGAGGAGGGCATGATCTGTATCCCGCGCACCGATCCGGCGCTGATGCTGCGCTACTGGAATCAGCCCGAGGAGACGGCAGCATGTTTCCGTGGTGACTGGTTCCTCACCGGCGACTACGCGCGACGTGACGAGGATGGGTACATCTGGTTCCTCGGGCGGCGCGACGACTTGATCAATACCTTCGGGTATCGCGTCTCGCCGCACGAGGTGGAGCGGGTGTTGAAGGATCACCCGGAGGTTGCCGACGTCGCGGCCGTGGGCGAAAAGCTCGCCACAGATAAGGTGCTGGTTAGCGTCTACGTCATCCCGCGCACCGGCTGCGCACTCAGCGCCGACGCGATCATCGAGTATGGTCGCCAGCGGCTCGCCTCGTACAAGGCGCCGAAGATCGTGTACGTGGTGGATGAATTCCCGCGCACGCGCAACGGGAAGATCCTGCGCCGCGCGCTCACGCCCGCGAGCGCGCGGGAACGTTCGTCTGCGTAGGACAGTCTCTAGCCTGTCGGGCTTGGAAGTCCGCAGCGACCCAACGGGGAGCGGGCCATAGAAATGACGCCGGCCGCAGGCCCTAGCCGAGACGCTTGACCAACGCCTCGCGCTGGCGATTCATCTCGCCCGGCAAGCGCGCGCCGAACTTGCCAAAGAACTCGCCGATGCTTTTGGCGTCGGTGCGCCAATCGTCTTTCGATACGGACAACAGCTCATTCATCGTCGCGTCATCGACGTCGAGTCCGTTGGTATCGATCGCACCCTTTGCCGGGAGGCAACCAATCGGCGACTCAACGGCCGCCCCTTTGCCCTTGCAGCGTTCGACGATCCAGCGCAGGGCGCGCAGGTTTTCACCGAAGCCCGGCCAGATGAACTTGCCCGCATCGTTCTGGCGGAACCAGTTGACGTGGAAGATCTTCGGCGGACTTTTCACGGCCGCCGCCATACGCAGCCAGTGGCCCCAGTAGTCGGCCATGTTGTACCCACAGAACGGCAGCATGGCCATGGGATCGCGGCGCACGACACCAACCGCGCCCGTTGCCGCCGCGGTTGTCTCCGACGCTACCGACGCGCCGACGAAGACGCCATGGTTCCAGTCGAACGCTTCGAACACCAGCGGTGCGGTCCGCGCTCGCCGGCCGCCGAAGATGAACGCCGAGATGGGTACGCCCTGCGGGTCGTCGAACTTCGGCGAGATGCTCGGGCACTGGATGGCGGGGGCCGTGAAGCGCGAGTTGGGATGCGCGGCCTTCTCCGACGAGCCCTTGCGCCACGGATTGCCGCGCCAGTCGGTGAGCCGCTCCGGGACCTCACCGTCGATCCCCTCCCACCACGGACAGTTGTCTTCGGTCACCGCGACATTGGTAAAGATGGAGTTCTTGCGCACCGACGCCATGGCGTTCGGATTCGTTTTCGTTGATGTGCCCGGTGCGACGCCGAAGAAGCCCGCCTCGGGATTGATGGCCCAGAGGCGACCATCCGGGCCGGGGTGCAGCCACGCGATATCGTCGCCGAGGGTCCAGATCTTCCAACCCTTCTCCGCGGGCGGCGGCACCAGCATCGCCAGATTCGTCTTCCCGCAGGCGCTGGGAAACGCCGCCGCGATGTAGTGCGTCTCGCCCTCGGGGCTCTCCAACCCAAGGATCAACATGTGCTCGGCAAGCCAGCCTTGCTCGCGCGCCTGGACGCCGGCGATGCGCAACGCGAAGCACTTCTTGCCCAGGAGTGCGTTGCCGCCGTAGCCCGAACCGATGCTCCAGATCGCCTTCTCTTCGGGAAAGTGCATGATGAAACGACGGTCGGGGCTGAGATCACCCAACGAATGGAGACCTTTGACGAAATCGCCGCGGCCGTTGAGCTGCTTCATCGCCTGCTCACCCATGCGCGTCATGATGCGCATGCTCACCACCACGTACGGGCTGTCGGTGATCTCGACGCCGATCTTGCCGAACGGCGAGCCGACGGGCCCCATCAGGTAGGGGATGACGTACATCGTCCGCCCCTGCATGCTGCCGCGGAACAGCGCGCCGACTTTGTCCTTCGCCTCCTGCGGCTCCATCCAGTTATTCGTCGGCCCCGTGTCTTCCTTCTTCCGCGAGCAGATGAAGGTCAGGTGCTCGGTACGCGCGACGTCGCTCGGATCGCTGCGGTGCAGATAGCAGCCGGGGTATTTCTGTTGGTTGAGCTCGCTGAGAGTGCCGGTCGCCAGCATCTCGCGAATCAACCGTT
The DNA here is from genome assembly GCA_041497995.1 of Binatia bacterium. Taxonomy (GTDB): domain Bacteria; phylum Desulfobacterota; class Binatia; order HRBIN30; family HRBIN30; genus DATKMS01. Next base: position 2,732 of record JBGQHM010000202.1, read on the forward strand.
CATTCTCCGCCTCCGACCCATCGCACCAATGGATGCTCTTTGGGCGCGTGATCGCGGCGACCTCATTGACCCACTGCTCAAGCGGTGTTGGCATAGGCACTTTCTAACTGCCTCAGACCCAAATCGTCAATCCAAGTACGTCTAATGTCCCAGCAAGCCCTCCTAACAGATCAGGCAGGGCGGGCGATGCAGCGATTGACCAACGTGCCGACGTGCTCGATCGTGCTAACGATCTCCTCGCCCACCTTCAGATAGCGACGCGGATCGCGCGTCGAGCCGACACCGCTCGGTGTGCCCGTGAAGATCAAGTCGCCGGGATCGAGCGTGCACATGCTGGAAAGGAAGGCGATGAGCTCCGCTACCGAGAAGATCATGTCGCTGGTGCGCGCGTCCTGCATACGCTCGCCGGCAACATCGCACGTGAGTGCCAAATTGTTCGGATCGTTGAAGGCATCGATCGACACCAACGATGGGCCAGTGGGCCCGAAGGTATCGATCGACTTTCCCATCGAGAACTGCGGCGGTTTGTCGCTGAACTGAATGCGGCGGTCCGAGATGTCCTGACCGACGCAGTAGCCTGCCACGTGGTCGAGTGCCTTGTTCTCGGGAATACGGCGGCCACCGCGGCCGATCACGACGACGAGCTCTACCTCCCAGTCAACGAAGTCGGACGACAGCTCGACGTCAGCTCGCGGGCCAACGAGGCAGTTCGGGAACTTGGTGAACACGACCGGCGTCTTCGGGATCTCCATGCCGGCTTCCTTGGCGTGTTCGCGGTAGTTCATGCCGATGGCAAACACCTTGGCGGGCCGTGGGATGGGTGGGCCGAAATCGGCCTCGATCACCGCGGCCGTGGCATCCGACTCACGGAGACCGCTCGCCCAGGTAACGAACGCATCCCAGCGCTGAATGGCTGCCATTGGGTCGGCGGGAAATTTTCCGTGTGACGCGTGCTCCACGTCGGCCAGCCCGTTGCCGACCAGCACGCTCGCGCGTCCCTTCACGTTGGCAAGGCGCAGGCTCATCGCTTCCTCCCGGACTGGTGGCACCGGCCTCTGGCCGGTGTGTCATTCGCACCGGCCAGAGGCCGGTGCCACCATCGATCCACTCCCCGCTGCATCTAGAAGCCGTAGACCTTGGCCAGCTCCGCATCCTTGGCGGCGAGGAGCTTCGCAAGGTTCACCATCACCTTACACTGCTTCCACGTTGCATCGTCCTGCATCTTCCCGTCGAGCATCAGCACGCCGCGACCATCGGGCATGGCTTCGAGGACACGCTTCGCGAACGCCACTTCCTCCGGTGGCGGGCTGAAGACCTTCTTGGCGATCGCGAGCTGACTCGGGTGCAGCGACCATGCGCCGACGCAGCCAAGCAGGAAGGCCGCGCGAAACTGATCCTCGCAACCCAGGGCGTCAGAGATATCACCGAACGGACCGTAGAACGGGAGCGCGCCGGTCGACGCGCAAGCGTCCACCATGCGCGCGATGGAGTAGTGCCAAGGATCCTGCTGCGCCACGGGGCGCGGTGCTGCGGGATTCTTCGGATCGGGATCGTTACGCACCAGGTAGGCCGGATGCCCACCGCCGACGCGGGTCGTCTTCATTCGCCGCGAGGCCGCCAGATCTGCGGGGCCGAAGCTGATTCCTTGCATGCGCGGGCTCGCGGCGCAGATCTCTTCCACGTTGGTCACGCCGAGCGCGGTTTCCAGCAACGCGTGGATAAGGATGGGCCGCTGCACCTTGTGGCGTGCTTCGAGCTGCGCCAGCAGGCGGTCGACGTAGTGGATGTCCCACGGCCCTTCGACCTTCGGGATCATGATCACGTCGAGCCGGTTGCCGATCTCACCGACCAGACGCATGACGTCATCGAGAAACCACGGGCTATCGAGGCTGTTCACGCGCGTCCACAGCGGCGTGTCGCCGAGATCGACATCACGCCCGACCTTCACCAACCCCTCGCGCGCATCGATCTTTTTGTCGGCAGGGATGGCGTCTTCGAGGTTGCCGAGGAGAATGTCCGTTTGCCGCGCCAGCTCGGGCAGCTTCGCCGCCATCTTCGGATTGCTCGGATCGAAGAAATGGATCATCCGTGAGGGCTTGACGGGGATCTCCAGCACGGGCGTCGGGGCGCCGATGGCCAAGGGTTTTCCGAAATCGCGCGGGTTACGCATCCGGCCTCCTTCACAATGGTCGTACTCGCAGAGCCAGTGGTGCTCGGGCTTCGGTGCGGTGGTTCCTACTAACCACGCTGCCCCGAATCAGGCAACCGACGCACGGCAGGAACCGGATGAAAAGCGAAAGCGCGAGCGGTAAGACAAAATCATGCTCCCTGGCTCTCAGCCCGGTGCGCCTGCTGCGAGGGTCGAGGACAACGCCGTCCCCTCCGCTATCGCACGATCCAGGAGCAACGCCACGGCACGATCCGGCAACCACTGCCCGTTGCTCTCGCCCACTCGGAGAACGCCGATGTCGGGCTCTTGGAGCACGCTCGGCCGCAGAAATGGATAGCGCTGCACCCACGCAGGGACCGGTGAGTTGCTGTGATACTCCAGCACGACGTCGCCTCGAGCCCGGATGTCGCGTCGCTCACGGGTGACGGTTTCCTTGTACAACAGAACCTGCGCGACCGTCTCGTAGTATCCCAGAATCGGTTCGATGAGCCCGACGGCCGCTCCGCGCGCCTGCTGGCTGTTGTAGCGCTGACGGAGTTGTTCGACGCGCTGCGCCCAGGGCTGTGCCATTGGCAGCGGCTGGCGCGCTTGCAGATCCCGCCCAAATGCGACGAACTCTGCCAGCAGCTGGCGCGCAGCGTCGGCGTCGGCCCGGCTCAGAGGCGTGGGAGGCGAGGTTGGAACGGGTGGAGGCGGTATCGCTGTGGGCTTCGCAGGCGCTGCCTGCGCAACCGGCGCGGGCACCAGCGCCATCTCCACCTCGCCGTCACGACGAATGAGGAACAACGTCCCCAGCTTGTTGCGGCGCGCTTCGCTCAGTCCTTCAGCCAGGTCTGCACAGGTTTGGAGGCGGTGGCTGTTTAGTTGAACCAGGATGTCCCCCGCGTGCAGCGCGGGTACGGAGGTCTGCTCCACCCGGAGTCCGTCTGCGCTCGGCACGACTCTTCCGATGCTGGTGTCGGCACACATCGATGCGCCCGCGTTCCCGGATACCACGCCCACAACGGCGACCGACGCAAACATCAAGATCGCGAGGGTGCTGCAACGAGTCTGGAGGTCGGAACGGGAGGGATGGTGTCTGAGCATGGGTCCACTAGAGGGGCGTGTCGTGTGATGTCAAGCGGCCGGCGCTTTCAAGTTGTCGGGTTCGATTCTATAACGGCCGCATGAACCTCGGACAAATGGCGTTGAGTCTCCCCGTCCCTCCGAACGTGCCCGCGTGCATCGACTGGGCGCACCGCGCAGAGAATCTTGGCTACGAGAGTATTTGGATCGCGGAGACCGGCGGTCCCGACCCGTTCGTCCTCGCAGGGACGGTGGCGCAGGTGACGCGCACGGCGCGCATCGGGCTGGCCGTGTCGCCGGTGTACATCCGTACGCCCGCGACCATCGCCGCAGCCTCTGGCACGGTCGCGCAGCTCGCACCGGGGCGCTTCATTCTCGGGCTCGGCGCGTCGAGCCATGCCATTGTTGGGAACTGGCACGGCGTGCCGTTCCACAAGCCGCTGACACGCGTCCGTGAGACCGTCACCACGGTGCGCGCCATGCTCGCGGGCGAAAAGGTGCAGTTCACCGGGACGACGCTTCGTAGTCACGGCTTCCGCCTGATGGTCCCGCCGCCCGCCCCCGTGCCGATTTACGTCGGCGCCTTGCGGCCGGCGATGCTGGAGCTTGCCGGCGAGGTCGGCGACGGCGTTGCGGTCAACCTCTTCCCGGTAGAGGCACTGCCGAAGATGCTGGCGCATGTCGCCATCGGCGCACGCCGCGCCAACAAAGATCCGGGGACATTCGAAGTCGTCTGCCGCCAACAAATTCTGGTGACCGACGACAAGAACGGCGCGCGCGAGCTCTTCCGCGCCGCGCTCACCGGCTACTTCGCCACGCCGGTCTACAACAAGTTCGCAGCCTGGTACGGCTTCGACGAGGAAGCCGCGTTGATCGAAAAAGGATTCAAGAGCGGCGACCGCGCGTTGACGCGCAAAGGCATGACCGATCGCTTCGTGGATAGTCTCGGGATCTTCGGCTCGCTTGAGGAATGTCGCGAGCGCATCGCCGCATACGTTACGGCCGGTGTCACGACCACGATCGTCAGCCCACTGACCTTCGATCCCGAAGGCGTACGCCGTACGATCGAAGGCCTCGCACCCGGCACCTAGCCGCCGTCGGCATCCACCGCCCGCGCCGCGATCTCTTGCACCCATCTATGCGTTGCTTCCGGGTGCGATGTATGGCATACACCACCCATGAAACGCACGCAGCTGTACTTGGACGAGGAGATGTCGCGACTGTTGACGGCCGAGAGCCGCCGTCGCGGCACCACCGTGTCCGCGCTGGTGCGCGAAGCCGTCGCGACCACTTACGGAAGCCACACGGCCGATGAAGGACGTGCGATCATCCATCGTCTGGCCGGAGTGTGGGCTGACCGTGACGACTTGGGCGTGACGGAGGACTTCGTGCGCAGCGTGCGCCGCTCAACGCGACCTGAACGCTGGGAGCAGGCTGCCCGTGGCAAAGTATCTCCTCGACACCGACGTCATCATTGAGTGGCTGCGCCACAACGCGCGCATCGTCGACTGGTTGGACAGCCGCCACACGGCCGGCGACTTCCTCGCATGCACGCCGGTGTCCGTCGCTGAGCTGTACGCCGGGTTGCGGCCGCGCGAGGAGTTCTTCATCGGCGAAATTCTACGCGTGCTGTCATGCCTCGACCTCAACGCACGCATCGGCCACAAGGCGGGCCACTACCGGCACACATTCGGCCCCTCGCATGGCGTGGAGATCGCCGATGCCCTGATCGCGGCCGCAGCCCACGTACATGGCCTGACGCTGTGTACGCTCAACCTCCGTCACTATCCGATGCGCGACGTGAAGAAGGAGCGACTCTGACGCCATGGTATCCGCCGATGAGATCGAAGCCCGGCTGACGCGCCTCGAAGCGCGCGAAGCGATTCGCGACCTGCACACGCAGTACTGTTTCATCCAGGACCGTGGCCACGCCAGCCATGCCGAAGCCGATGTCCAAGCGTTCCTCGCCCTCTGCCACCCGGACATCGTCTGGGATAACAGCCCCGACGGCTCACGCGCACATCGCGGACACGCCGCCGTTGCCGCGTACCTGCGCCAGCTGTGGGCACGCTTCGACAACTGCATGCACTTCGTCCACAACCTCCTCATCACCTTCGACTCGGAGGCCCATGCCAATGGCCGCTCCAGCTTCGAAGCCGTCGGCGACATCGCCGGTGAGGCGTTCGTCGCGGCTGGGTACTACGAGGACGAGTATGTTTGTGGCAGCTCGGGGTGGCAGTTCGTCCTGCACCGCGAGGTGCCCTTCTACTTCGTGAAGCTCAAGGAAGACTGGGCGGGTCCAAAGCCTCGGATCATGTCCGAGTGGACGCGCACGACCTGACTGCGTTGGCCTCTTCTACGCGAACTGCGGTAGCGGTTGGGCTTGCAGCTCGGCGAGCGTCGCGTACCAGCGGCGCCGCGCCTCGCGGAACTCGCGCCGCGCAGCACGCAGCTCCGCCCGCATGCTGGTGATGCGCTGGCGTGGCTCGCCACTCCACGATGCGCGCACCTGAGCGAGCTCGCGTTCCAACCCGCCAAGCCGAACGGCAGCGCGTTGCACGGCGCCGGCGATCTCATTCATCCGTTCACGTACGCGGCTGAACGCCTGCTCCGAGGCCCCTTTCATTCGGTCGAGCATCCGCTGCGTGTCACATTGCAACTGCGCCGCAACGATGCGCTCGCGCGGGGCACGGCGTAGATTCCACGCCCAGCCCATGGCCGCCATTCCACGGATGAGCCACTTCGTTGGGTCCCACTGATAGCGCCGTACGCCGTTGCGGTAGTCCGCAGCGAAGCGGTGGTGGTAGTTGTGGTAGCCTTCGCCAAAGGTGAGGAACGAGGTCACCACGCTGTCGCGTGCCGACACAGCCAAAGTATACGGGCGGCTCCCCAGCGTGTGGGCGAGCGAGTTCACCAAGAACGTCGAGTGATGGCCGACGACCGTGCGGATCACGCCGGCCCACAGCAGGCATCCCCACGGATGTCCGATCGCCACCCCCACGGCCAGCGGGAAACCGAAGCCCATCGCGATGGCGATCGGCATATAGAAGCGATGCTGAAAGCGCACCCACGGGTCGGCCACCAAGTCGGGCACGTTTTGGAAGCGCTCTGCCTTGTGATCGTTCACCAAGAGCCACCCGATGTGCGCCCAGAGGAACCCGCGACGGATGTTGTACGGATCGCCCTCACGATCGATGTGCTGATGGTGGCGGCGGTGATCTGAAGCCCACGTGAGCACGGAGTGCTGGAACGTCGCCGCCCCGAAGAGCAGATAGAAGATCTTCACCACACGGCTGCATTCATACGCGCGGTGCGCAAACAGGCGATGGTAGCCCGCGGTGACGCTCATGTTGGTCGCCGCGAGGTACAAGAAAAAGATGCTCACCTCCACCCAGCTGATACCTGCGAGCGCTACGTGCACGCCACCCCACGACAACGCCACGATCGGCGTCGCGATCAGAAACACCGCCGTGACCCAGTTGATCCTTTGCATCTCGTGATCCTTTTCCAGTGAAGAAATGTCCCCACGTCATAGCGGTATCGCCGGGCCGTTTCCACTGTGATCTTTCGCGAGTGGCCACGCCGGCATGGTCCTGGTAGCGTCGTGGGCAAGATTTCAGACCAGTGGGCAGTGCCTACCCTACTCAAGGCGGGGTGCCGTTGCTTGTTGCGGGAAGTATCGTGAACCCCGCTACCCGCAACGCGCGCTCCACCTCGTTGATGTGCTCGCGGCCGCGCGTTTCCAAATCAAGAGTCACCGCTGCCTGCGTAAGCGCCAAACCCGGCTGGGCGCGTTCGTGACGGATCTGGTGAATGTTGGCGCCGCACGCCGCGATGCACGTCACTAGCCGCTGCAGCTCGCCCGGACGATCCTGCAGGAGCGTCGTAAAGCGGAACAGGCGGCCTTCGTGCGCCAAGCCGAGGTTGATGATGCGGTCGAGCAGGTTCGTATCGATGTTACCGCCGGAGATGATCACCGCCACCTTTGCACCTGCAACACCGATCCGTCGCGCCATGCATGCAGCCAGCCCGACCGCACCCGCCCCCTCTACGACTGTCTTGGCACGCTCCAGCAGAAGCAGCACGGCTTCGGCGATCTCCGCGTCGCTCACTTCGGCGGCGTCGTCCACCGCGGAACGAATGATCTCGAACGGCTGCGCGCCAATCGAGCGGGTCGCCAGCCCGTCCGCGATCGTATCGACACGATCGAGCTCGACGCGCACACCGGCGGCCAGGCTGGGCTTGAGCGACGACGCACCAGCGGCTTGCACGCCGATGATCCGCGCTGAGCTGCCGGCCCCACGCAGCGCTGAGATGAGCCCCGCCAGCAGCCCGCCACCACCGACAGGCACGACGACCGTATCCACGTCGGGGAGCTGTTCGAGCAACTCCAACCCGAGCGTCCCCTGCCCTGCGATCACGTCGGCATCGTCGAACGCATGCACAAACGTCGCGCCCTGCTCATCAGCGATGCGGCTCGCGCGCGCAAACGCTTCGCTGTAGTCGCGTCCGGCCAGCACCACCCGCGCGCCGTATCCGGCCGTGGCTTCGGCCTTGCTGAATGCTGCCGTCTCCGGCATCACCACGGTCGCCGCAACGCCGGCTATGCGTGCGGCGTAGGCGACGCCTTGGGCGTGGTTGCCGGCGGATGCCGTGATCACGCCGCGCGCCCGCGCCGCTGCATCGAGTAGCTGGATCTTGTTCAGCGCGCCGCGCACCTTGAACGAACCCGTTTTCTGCAGGTTCTCCAGCTTTAGATAGATCTCGCGGCCGCACAGCGTGCTGAACGTCGTGCTGAGGTCCAGCGGCGTGGTCTTCACGATGCCGGAGGCGCGGGTACGCGCGGCACGGATCTGCTCAATTGGTATCGTCATCTGTTCCACCGATTCTCGCGCATGACACTGCGGACGGGCGCATCACGAGCGACGCTCCAGGAAAGAGTCGACGAGCTGCGGCAGCGTCGGTTCTGTGACCTCGACCAACCTATAGGTTACGCGAACGCTCGGTTGCGCAATCGTCATCAGCCGCCCCAGATCCACCGGGGTCGCGATCACAACCGTATCGCACGGCACTCGACTGATGGTCTCCTGTAGCTCACCGACCTGCCGCGGTGAGTAGCCCTCGGCAGGCAACGCTTTGCCGATCCACGGATAGCGCGCGAAGCATTCGCGCAACGACCCGACTGCGTACGGGCGCGGGTCGACGAGTTGGCTGGCGCCGCAGGCTTGCGCGGCGATCACGCCTGAGCCGTAACTCATCTCTCCATGCGTGAGCGTCGGGCCATCCTCGATGACCAGCACCCGCCGTCCCCGCACCAACTCCGGGCGATCGACGCGAATCTCGGAACGGGCCTGCACCACCACGGCCCGCGGGTTGACCGTTGCCGCGTTCTCCAGAACCCGCGTGATACCTTCGACGGGCGCCGAATCGACCTTGTTGACGATCAAGACGTGCGCACGACGGAAGTTGGTTTCCCCCGGATGGTAGGTCAGCTCGTGACCGGCGCGATGCGGATCGACGACCACGATCTCGAGCCCGGGCCGGATGAACGGGAGATCGTTGTTGCCACCGTCCCAGATGATCACGTCCGCCTCCGCCTCAGCAGCGCGCACGATGCGTTCGTAGTCGACACCGGCGTACACCACAGCACCGTGCGCCAGGTGATGCTCGTACTCCTCGCGCTCCTCGATCGTGCACGCGTACCGATCACAGTCCGCCAACGTCGCGAAGCGCTGCACCGCCTGCTGTTCGAGGTCGCCGTACGGCATTGGATGACGGATCACGACGGCGCGCAGCCCTCGTCCGCGCAGATGTGCGACCAAGCGCTCGGCAACTTGCCCCTTGCCACAGCCCGTGCGCAC
>JBGQHM010000203.1:0-11825 GCA_041497995.1 Binatia bacterium
ATTGCGATCGAGTGGCCCGAAGTACTCCGCGAAGCGCTCGGCCACTCCCTTGAGGTCCAGCCCCAGCAGTAGAGGTTGCGTCGCGGCAGCGGCCCGCAGTTTGTCGACGCCCGCCGCAGAGAGCGTGCGTGCGCCGGAGGCGACACCCACGTGGATCTTCAGCAGGGACGCTGCAATCTGAATCAGTCCTTGCAGCAACAGCGACGCCGCGGTGCCACGCGCCACCGCTGCCCACAGGCCTTCCCACGCCTCGTGCGCCTCCCAGAAGTAGAAGCGATTGAACAGGTCGATACCGTATAGCCAGTCGTCGAGCGTCCGCCATTCGTCAGCGCTCCACGGCGGATGTCGGTTCGACCTCAGGACCGGCTCGTACGAGTGGCCGTGTGGATCACGAATCGGATGGGGGTGCAGACCCGGTACGTATCGATACGCCGGCAGCGGCCGTGCTGAGTAGCGGCGCGCGCCGCGTTCGCCCGGATCGGGAAGGTCTCGTAGAGGGTCAGCCATCCGCCGATGCGTTCCTGCATTCACGATTCAACATTCACCATTCATCATTCGGCTCGCACCAGCCGTATCCCACGCGGCGTCGCCCATCGCTCTACCCCCGCGAGCAGCCCGTCCGCCATCACCGCCAGGAGCGCCGCGGGAAGTGCACCGGAGAGAATCAGGTTCACGTCGGTTACCGTGAGGCCGGTGACGATCGGATCACCCAGCCCACCGGCGCCGATGAACGCTGCGAGCGTCGCGGTCCCGATGTTGATCACCGTCGACGTTCGCACCCCGGCGAGAATGACCGGCGCAGCGAGCGGCAACTCCACTTGGCGTAGGAGTTGGCTCGGCGTCATACCCAGCCCGAGCGCTACTTCGATGATGCGGTGGTCGATGCCGCGCAAGCCGGTCACCGTGTTGCGCAGGATCGGCAACAACCCGTAGAGGAACAGCGCCGCGATGGCCGGCTTTGCGCCGATGCCGAACAGCGGCAGCATGAACGCCAGCAAGGCGATCGATGGAATCGTCTGCAGCACCCCGGCTCCACCCAGTGCGAACGCCGCCAGGCGCGGCCGCCGGCTCGCACCGATACCGAGTGGAATCGCCACCAGACACGCCAAGAGCTCGGCACTGCCGGTGAGCACCAAGTGCCAGGACGCCAGATCGAGCGTCACGCGCCGCCGTTGCCACAGGACGCCCAACAACGACCGCGCACGCGTCTGCGTCTCCACGGCCGTGTGGCTCAATCCAAGCTGGTTCAGAAATGTGGCCGCGACTTCCGCTGGAGTACGATTCTCACCTTCAACGGCGTGGTTGAGCCGGCGCATCGTCTCGTCGTCGATCCGACCGGCGAGCAGGGCGAGCGCATCCACCACGCTTGGCAGCCGCGTCACCAGGTCGCGCCGCAGCAACGGCGCCGCTTCGTACGGCGGGAAAAAGTGCTTGTCGTCGACGAGCACCCCCAAGTGTTGCGTGACGATCTTTGCATCCGTCGAGTAGCCGTCCGACACGTCGATGGCGCCCTCGGCGAGGGCACTGTACGCGAGGTCGTGCTCCATGCCGACCAGCGAGGCGACGTTCAGGTCATAGACGCGGCGCAGGTCAGGCATGCCGTCGCGCCGTTCGAGGAACTCGTGCGACATCCCGTAGCGCAAGGGGTGCGCTGCCGCGTCGGTGATCGCGCGGATTCCCAGCGCCTGCGCACGGTCGTGGCGCATCATCAGGACGTACGTGTTGTTGAACCCGAATGGGGCCAGCCACAGCAGGTTGTAGCGTTGCGCGAACGCAGCACTGACACGCGCCAACGCCTGCGCGGCACTCTCCACAGGCGAGGCGTCGCCCAGGATGTCGCGCAACCCCGTGCCGGTGTACTCGGCGTACAGGTCGATGCCGCCGGTGCGCAATGCCTCGAACGCTACCTGCGTGCCGGCCAGATTGAAGCGGCGTTCGACGCGCGCCCCCGCATGCTGCTCTATGACCTGAGCCATCAGCTCGGCAAGCACTGCACCTTCAGTGAAGTTCTTGGCGCCGACGACGACGGTCGGTGGCGTGGCGTCCGTCGTTGCCCTGATTGGCTCCGCACCGACGAGCAGCGCCACGGCGAGCCAGAGGCTGATGGGAAGGTCCGCGCGCATCATCCCGCCCCGAGGAAGTTGGCGACGAACGCGCTCGCCGGCGCCGCACGGATCTCGTCAGGTGCGCCGAATTGTACGAGCGCGCCATCGGAGAGCACGGCCACTTTGTCCGCAAGGAGGAACGCCTCATCGACGTCATGCGTCACCAGCACCACGGTCTTGTGCAGCCGCGCTTTCAGCTCGACGAACTCGCGCTGCAAGCGCCGGCGTGTGATCGGGTCGAGTGCGCCGAAGGGCTCATCCATCAACACCAGTGGCGGATCGGCGGCCAGGGCGCGCGCCAGACCGACGCGTTGGCGCTCGCCGCCGCTGAGCTCCGCGGGATAGCGGCGACCGTGTAAGGCGTAGTCGAGCCCCACCAGTGCGAAGAGCTCCACCGACCGTTGGCGACGCTCTGCCGGCGGCCATCCAAGCAGGCGAGGCACCACCTCGACGTTTTCCTCAGCGGTGAGGTGCGGAAACAGACCGGCTTCCTGCACGACGTAGCCGATGCCGCGACGCAGCTGGATTGCATCGACCGTCGCGACATCGTGTCCGTTCACCCAGATGCTACCCGAAGTGGGAGCGACCAGTCGGTTGATGAGCTTCAACGTGGTGGTCTTGCCACACCCCGATGCCCCGAGTAACGCGACGGTGCTGGCGGGTGCGACACGCAGACTGAGACCACGCAACGCGACGTGCCCATCGGGATACACCTTGCGGACGTCGCGCAGCTCAATCATGCAAACCGAGACACTCCCCGCTGTACCGACGATGCCCGTCACTCCTTAGTCGCCGCCCACACGTCATACAACCCACCAAGAAGTACCCCGGCAGCGATTGCAACCCGGGGCACAAACGAACTAAAGAGGAGACACGAACGGAGCTCATCGGTTCCATGGCTTTCGTCCCCAAAGTACTCAGCCGGCAGCGCGACCACGAGCTGGCGCGGCTCTCCCTGCTCCATGAAGTCAGCCGCTCGTTCAGCGAGCTGGTCGAGCCGCAGCAGCTTATCAGTCGCGTCATCACCAAGAGCAAGGACCTGCTGCGCGCCGAAAGCTGTGCCATTCTGTTGCTCGATGAGGAGCGCCAGGAGTTGTTCTTTCCGTACAGCGCGGATATCGCACCGGAGGTGGAGCAGCGCTTCGCGGCCGTACGCTTTCCGGCCGATCGCGGCATCGCCGGCTGGGTCCTTCAGCACGGCGTGTCCCAGCTCATTCCCGACGTCTCGCAGGATGAACGCTGGTACGCAAACGTCGACAAGCAATCTGGCATGGTGACGCACTCGCTGCTGTGTGCTCCGCTGCGGACACACCGCGGCACGTTGGGTGTCATCGAGCTACGCAACCACGTCGGCGGGACCTTTACCGAGGACGATCTGAACTTCCTCGATACGTTGGCCGGCAACGTCGCGGTCGCCATCGAGAACGCGCGCATGTACCAGCGCCTCAAGGAGTCCGAGGCGAAGCTGCGCGACGAAGTCGTGGTCCTGCAACGTGACATGGTCAGCCGGAACCGGTTCGTGGAGGTTATCGGGGCAAGCGATGCCATGCAGCACGTGTTCCGGCTGATGGAGAGCGCCATTAGTTGGCCGGTGACCGTCTTGCTCACCGGCGAAACCGGCACGGGCAAGGAGCTCGTGGCGCGCGCCATCCACTGCAACGGTGTCCGCCGTGACCGGCCGTTCGTCGCCGTCAACTGCGGCGCGTTACCAGAGACGCTGCTGGAGAGTGAGCTATTTGGCCACAAGCGCGGCGCCTTCACTGGTGCGACCGCCGACCGCAAAGGCTTCTTCGAGGTAGCCGACGGCGGCACCATCTTCTTGGATGAAATTGGTGAGACCTCGCCGGCGATGCAGGTCAAGCTGCTGCGTGTACTGCAGAGCGGCGAGGTGGTTCCAGTCGGCGAAACGACGCCGCGCTTCGTCGACGTCCGCCTCATCTCCGCCACGAATCGCGACCTCGAACAGGAAACCAAAGCCGGCCGCTTTCGCCGCGACCTGTTCTACCGTCTGAGTACCTTCCCGATCACCCTGCCGCCGCTGCAGGCGCGCAGAGACGACATCCCGCTGCTCGCCGCGCACATCCTCGGCCGCACGGCACAGAAGTTCAGCAAGCCCGTTCCGCGACTCAGCCCGTCGGCATTGAGTGCCCTGATCCACTACGCCTGGCCCGGCAACGTCCGCGAGCTCGAGAACGAGATCGAGCGCGCCGTCGCGCTGACCGGCGCCGGCGACGTGCTCCAGCGCGATCACCTTTCGGAGAAGCTCACGACGAAGCACACGCCGCGTGGTTCGATCAGCGCCCAGCCCACCACGTTGCGGCGCGCCCGGCAGCTCTTCGAGTCCCAGTACATCGCCGACGTGCTCGGGCAGCACGCGAACAACGCGTCGCGTGCCGCGCGCCTGCTCGGCATCAGTCGGGTCACCCTGCAAACAAAGATTCGAGAGTACGGGCTGCGCAAGGCGCCCAAACCGGTCGGCCGGTCAAGTCGCCAGTCACGACCCTGACACGGGTCCGACAAAGAAGAAGTGTTCAAGATCCTTTACAGAACTGTTAGGTAGATTGACCATCCGCCACCGCGGGCGGGTGGACGCACTCCCCATGTGGTCGCCGCGCCGCTGGTGCGGACATTGCTGAGTGACACTGTTGGGGGGGATACTTCATGGAAGACCATCGATTGACGGCAAGCCAATGCGCCCGCTGCATCTTCAAGATGGCCGGGAAGCTCGTTTGCGTGGCGTTTCCGCGCGGAATCCCCGCTGACATCCTCGCCGGCCGGGTCGATCACAGCAGACCGTACGATGGTGATGGCGGCATCGGCTTCGCGCCACTGCACGCGCGCCGGGTATCCGACCGGCGCCCCGCCGTTCTGGCGCCGCACTGACCCACCTCTCTTGCGGACGAACTGCAACTCCCGCATGCTGGCGCGCATGGCGCACGAACCATTCGCGGGCAGCGACTCTCCGCTGGCACGTGATCGTCTAGCGGAGGGCACCGGGAGATTGCGGATCGACATCCACCGCCGCTGCGCCGGTAGCGCTGAGTTGGCTCAGGATGTTCGCCGCGGGCTGCTCGCGCCGCAGAAGACTCTGCCACCCAAGTACTTTTACGATGATCGCGGCTCCGAGCTCTTCGACGCCATCTGTGACCTGCCGGAGTACTACCTGACGCGCACCAGCCGGGCGTTGCTCAAGCGCGTTGCCGCGATGGTCAGTCGTGCCGCGCGGCCGTCCGTGGTCGTCGAGTTGGGTAGCGGCACCTCGCGGAACACCCGCATTCTACTGGACGCACTGGAGCGCGCCGGCCGCGACGTCTGCTACGTCCCCATCGACGTCAGTGAAGGCATGCTACGCCGTGCCGCACTGGCACTGCTGCGCGAGTACCCGAGCCTGCGGATCCACGCCATCGTCGGCGACTACGAGCGCGACCTGCACCACCTGCCGCCCGGCCACGAACGCCTCGTCCTGTTTCTGGGCAGCACGATTGGCAATCTAACCCCGGCGGCGACGGCGGATTTCCTGTGCACGCTGCGCCGCCAGCTCGCTTCTGGGGATCACTTCCTGTTGGGAATCGACCTGGTGAAGCCGCTCCAGGTCCTCGAAGCCGCCTACAATGACCGGGCCGGCGTGACCGCGGAGTTCAACCGCAACGTGCTGCGGGTCATCAACCGCGAGCTCGATGCCGACTTCGTCCCCGACGGCTTCGATCACGTCGCGTTCTACAATCGTGAGCAGTCGCAAATCGAGATGCACTTGCGCGCCCGCGCTGCGCATCAGGTGGCGATCCACAAGCTGCCGTTGACCATATCGTTCGCGGCCGGCGAGACGATCCACACCGAGATCAGCCGCAAGTTCACTCGCGACGAGATCGACGCGACCTTGCGCGCCGCGGGCTTTCGGCTCATCGACTGGTACACCCCGCCGAACAACTACTTCGCGTTCGCGCTATCCAGAGCCGCCTGAGCGTCATCCCGACCGCGCCGCTGACACGCAACGAGACGTGGGAGAGCATTACGCCGGGCACGCTGCAGATGTTCGTCGAAGGCCGAGCTGTGTAGGCCGGCGCTTCACTCCTCCGGTGGGGTGCTCGGCAGCGGCTTGGTTGCCGCCGGGACCGCCCTCAGCGACAGGATCCGGAACCCGATACGACCCGCAATGGTGAACGGCTTGCCCCAGTTTCCGAACTTCAACCGGGGGACCGCCGTGGCCGCGGCGCGCTCCTGCGCGTCGTTGGCGCTGACGCGGGCGATGTAGCCCACGGCCGGCAGGAAGCGCGGGTCGACATCATCGCCGCGCGCGCGGACCGCTGCGGCGTAGCGCGTGAGCCATTCCCGAAGCGCCGGGTCTTGAGTCAGCGAGTGGGTGTACGCCAATCCGTCGGCAAGTAGACCCATCTTCCACCCGCCGAGTTTGTCGGGAGGAAAGGCCGCCATCCCACCGCGCGCGTAGACCTGGGCGGCGTTCTTGTACTCGGTATCGCCGGTGGCTTCGTACGCTGCCACCAGCGCGATCTGCGGCCAGCCCCACTGCCGTGGGTTGCCACGCAGCGCGGTCGTGCGTGAGCGGCGCACCAGATAATCCGCAATGCCGCGCGCCGCATCGAGGCCGCGTTCGTCACCGGTGAGGTAGTAGTAGGACAAGAGTCCCTCGGTCCAGGTATGGCCTAAGTCGACCCCCCCGATCTCGAAAGCGAAGTGCAATGGGTTCTTGGGATGATTCATCCCAACCCAGTTCGGGTGGCCGCGCTGATAGTAGATGCGGTCGACGTCCATGAAATGCCGCGCCGCAGCCACCATACCTTCATAGTACGCCCGCTCGCCGGTGGCCGCGTAGCCGAGCGCCAACACCTGCGTCATGTCGTACTCGAGGTTGCCCCACGCATCGCAGCCCTTGGTGGTGTCGTGATAGCCGGGGAAGTTCCAGTCGCCCCAGTTGAACATGCCAAAGAAGCCGTGGCGTGGGCGTTCCGCGCGTGGTGCGTCAGTGGCCGGCACCCTCGCGGGCCGCACCCCGGCGGGCCGCGGTGCCGTACAGCGTGCCTCTCCGCTGTCGTCCCAGCGCTCTGCCGCTGCCTGCTGCTGATATCCGCGGTAGCCCGCGCCGAGGTCACGGAGGAACGTACTAGTTGCAGGGTCCGGCGCAATGCTGTTCCGCAGTGCCCCGGTGGAAACCGTCCAGCGCGCATCAACGTGGCCGACGACGGGTTCGCTGAGTGCGGCTAACAACTCGGGTGCGGGCGCGGTCTTGCCATGGAAGTAGAGAACCATCTCGTGGGTCTTGGCCGCGCCCATACCTACCTTGGCGGGCGACGCGCCGGGGGCCCACAGGTTGTACGTGAGCCCGGTGGGACGCAGCTCGAAGCTCTGCGGATACTCCTGCCAGAAGAAGCGCGCCGCCAACGCGACGCCGTGTGACGCATCATGCACATCTATCCAGCCCGCAGCATGCTCGGTGTGGCGCTCCGTTCCCACACGCAGCGTTTCGTTGTCTTCCTGGAAGAGCACGACTCCCGGAGCCGGCACGACACCCGCAAACGGCTGCCCCTTCTCACGGCCGGCGCTGTAGGACACGGTGCCCGCAGATTTCAGCGGCAGCGCGATCGCCAACTGGCGCACGAACGTGTACGGCTCCGGGCTGTGTTGCTCGAACGTGTGCAGCACGCGGACGTATGGCTGGTTGGCAAAGGCATCGACGCGCACGATGTAGTCGAAACCCGCCGCGTCGTGCCCGCGCACTTCGATGCGCACACGCAACGGCCCCGGTTCGGTGACCTTCACCGCCGTCGGTGCCTGCGGTTCGACGCGTGTGCCATCCACGCTGAAGAAACTCGTCACCTGTCCGGCAAGCACGGGGACGCCGCTCAGTCGCACGCCGGTGAGCGGCGCGAAGCGGTCCTTCGCGACGCTGAACTGCAACGGGCCGGTATCGACGTCGATCCGGTCAGCGGCTTCAGTAACCTGCACGGCGCGCGCGGGAGCGGCGCGGCCCGTACCGACACCCCAACGCCGCGTGAGCTGTACCGGCAGGTCCACCTGCCAGTCCAGCAGCACCCAGCGCACACTACCATCAGGCCAGCGACTGAGCGCCCGCGCCTGCGTCGGGGCAGGCGTGGTCCCATCAAGCACGCTCAGTCCATCGGGATCCTTCACGGCGCCTGGAGCGAAGGGCACACCCACCGAGACAGGCCAGTGGCTGCGACTGACGCGCGACGGGTCGCGGAGCTCAATCGTCAGTTGCGCGTCGGCTGCGCCGTGGAGCGTGATCGAGGAGCGCGCCCAGCTACACCCGACAAGCAATGCGGCGTCTATCAGGAAGAGGAGAACGGCGATGACCGCCGGACCATTCACCCGACTGCGGCTGTGCAAGGTGGTCAGCACCGAACGGTGAACTTACCACTCGCGTGGCGGCGGCAACAAGCGTGCAACCGAAATCGGGCTGGACACAGCTTCAACGCCCGTGCTAGGAGCGCTGCCAAACGTTTGTTCGGGAGTGACTCACATGGATGACGACAAGCTGTTGGAACGACTCAAAGCGCTCACGGTGTGGACCGGACACCGCGAGATGTCACTGGAAGACGTAGCCACGATTCAGCCGGGCCTGGGACGCATCATGCCCGAGGTGGGCAACCGTACGTGGAAGCTGTACTACGCGGCCAAAGCAGAGAACTGGCCGCTGGCGACTTTCGAGGCCAAGGAGATCAAGGGCCTCATGGAGCTCGGCGCCTTTACACGCCCGAAGCACGAGGATGCCCTCAATCAGTTCATGGAAGAAAACTGGAAGCCCCTCCAGGACGCGATCGCCAAGAAGGACTTCAAGGCGTTTGAGGAAGCGTTTCAGAAGGCCGTCGACGCGGGCAATGCCTACCACGAGTTAAAGGAAAAGCCGTATATCATCTGGAAGCTGCCCGATACGCCGCCACCGGACCTCGATTTCCGTCCCCGCAAGAAAGGGTAGTCGGAGCATTTACAGTGTCGCTGTTCGTCACACGCCGGCAGGTTCTGCGCTGGGGATTGGTCGGTGGCGCCGCTGTCGCACTCCCGGCAACCAGTCTACTTGGCTGTGGCGATGACGACGCGTTCCCGCCCGTCACGCCCACGCCAATTCCCAGCTTCCTGACCACCGCGGAGCAGCGCGTGGTGCGCGCCATCGCGGGGCGCGTAGTACCCACCGACAATCTGCCCGGGGCGATCGAGGCGGGCGCGCCGGAGTATATCGATCGGCTGCTCTCCGCCGTTCCGGATGAGAACGAGCCGGCCTACGTCTTTGCCGGCGGACCGTTCAGTGACCGCAATCCGTTCCCCGACCCTGCATCAGGAACGCCGTCGACGCACTTCCCGACCAACCACTTTGCACAGTTCATCCCGCTCACCCGTCTGCAGCTCATGAGCTGGCGCGTGCAAGTGCTGGGGAGCGCCGCGGTCCCCGGAAGTGATTTCAACCCGGGGTTGGTCGCACCAGTGATCGGCTGGCGCGCTCAATACCGCTCGGGCATCTCTGGCGTCCAAGCCAAGAGCATGCAGATGTTCAGCGCGGACTTCGTGGCGTTGACATCCACACAGCAGGACGCCGTCCTCAAGGCCGCTGACCAAATCTTTGTCGGCGTGATCACCGGCCATGTCCTCGAAGGCATGTTCTGCGCGCCCGAATACGGCGGCAACATCAACCGTGTCGGCTGGACACTTATCGGCTACGACGGCGATAGCCAGCCGTTGGGGTACTCGATCTTCGATGCGACCACGATGACCTACAAGGAGCGGCCCGACAAACCGAACTCCACCGCCAACCCCGATGAGGATTTCAGTGGCGTCGACGCGATCACTACCCAATTCCTCACGCTCCTCGTCAAGGTCGCCTCGCCCGGCACGCCGTACTTCCCAAAGTAGGTCCAGATGAGCACATTGCCTTCCACGGTGCCCGGCGTTCTGGGCAACACGGGCCTGAGCCAGTTTGATGTGATCATCATCGGTAGCGGCGCGGGCGGCTCCATGGCGGCGCGGACGCTGACCGTCGTAGGTGGCAAGAAGGCCCTCATCCTCGAATCGGGCCCGAACTACTTCAGGGGTCTCGATGATCCGGCCCCGAACATGCCCGTGCCGTTGTTCGGCAACGACGAGGTCAAGCTGGCGGTGCGCGGCTTCATCGATCAGGATCCTCTGCTCGAGCCACGCACGTTCCGGACAAGCGCCGCTGTCGATGCGACCTTCAATGAAGACGTGAATACGCTCCCACGCACCGTGGGTGGCGCCGCTGTTCACGCAGACATGAAATATCCGCGACTCAACGTCGTAGACTTCCGGATCGCGTCCGAGTTGCAATCCAAGGGCATCAGCTATTCCGGTACGAACTTCAGCGACTGGCCGCTCACGTACGACGAGCTCGAGCCATTCTATGCCGAGGTGGAGCGACTCACCGGCGTCCAGGGACAGCAGGGCGCCGATCCGTTCGCCTCGCACCGCAGCGCCGACTATCTGATGCCGCCAGGCGTACCCATGTATGTGGCGCAGGTGTTGAACGACGGCGTACGTGCCCAAGGGTATACGCCGTTTCCGTATCCCAGCGCCGTCAATTCCCGGCCGTACCGCGGTCGCCCGCCGTGTAACGACTGCGGCTTCTGCAGCGGGTACGGATGTCCGAACAATTCGAAATGCTCCCCGGCCGTGACCACGCTGCGCGAGGCGTTGCTCACCGGGAACTGCCAGCTGCGCTACAACTGCATGGTGACCCGGCTGATCCACGACGGCGGCACACATGTCACCGGTGTCGAATACGTCGACCCCGCGGGCAACCGACAACAAGCCGTCGCCGATCAGTTCATCATCGCCGGCAGCGCCATCGAAAGCGCGCGCCTGTGCTTACTCTCCGACGGATTGGGCAATTCCAGCGACATGGTCGGGCGCAACCTGATGTTCCACTTCCAAACGATCGGAGTGGGCATCTTCAAGCAGCGCTTCCACGGCGAGCGCGGGCGCTCGGTGACGCATGGCATCGCTGATTTCCGCGGTGTCCTGCCCGGCGGCGAAGCGATCGACTCGGCGAAGAAGCTCGGCGGCATCATTGAATTCGGCACCGATTCCGAGGCCATTACTGCCGCCAAGAACAACCTGCGAGCCCTGTCCTTCGCGCGGGCACTCGGCGTCAAGATCACGCTCAAGGACATCCTGGTCAACAGCCCGTTCCTGGAGCGTATCGGCGCGATGACGATGCAGGCCGAGGATGCCCCACAGCTGACGAACCGGGTCGATCTCGATCCGAAGCTCGTCGACGTCTTCGGGTCGCCTGCAGCCAGAATCACATATGCGAGCAGCAAGTTCGAGACGGACGCACGGACCTTCTACAACCCAAAGCTGATCGCCATTCTGCAATCGGCCGGAGCGCAGTTCGGGTTCATTGCCCCGGTGGACTCCCCATCGCTATCCGCGCACATCATGGGCACCCTGCGCATGGGCAACGACCCATCATCGTCGGTGTGCGACGCCTTTGGGAAGTTCCACGACGTCGACAACCTCTACTGCATGGACGGCGGCCTGTTCGTTAGCTCGTCGGGCTACAATCCGACGCTGACGATCATCACGCTGGCGCTACGCGCGGCAGGCAACGTGGTGTTTCCAGGCAATCCCCAACGTGTCATCGGCCAGTAATCGTCCATAACTCCGCTCTAAGGGGGCGAGTCCTGCCTCCGAAACCGCGCCGCGGACGCGGGGAGGCTCCGGGAGCACGTGCCC
>JBGQHM010000204.1:0-11806 GCA_041497995.1 Binatia bacterium
CTTGCAGGCAGCCCTCGCCACTCTGCAGCGTGCGGAGTTCCTCCACGAGCAATCGCTCTATCCGGTGGCGGAGTACGCCTTCAAGCATCCGCTGACGCAGGAGGTGGCCCTGGGCAGTCTGCTGCAGGAGCGCCGTCGCCATGTGCACGCCAGCGTGGCGCGCGCGATTGAAGAGCAAGCCGCGGCGCATCTCGACGAACGCGCCGCATTGCTAGCGCATCACTGGGAAGAAGCCGGCGAGGCCTGGCCGGCTGCGCTCTGGCACAAGCGCGCGGCCGAGTGGGCCGGGGTCACCAACGCCGCTGAGGGCGTGCGGCATTGGGAACGCGTGCGCAGCTTGGTGCGGCCGCTCCCGCACACCAGCGAGAGCTTGCAACTCGGCGCCACCGCGTGTTTGGGGAACCTCAGCCTTGGCTGGCGGCTCGGAATGCCCACCGCCGACGCCGCGGGCATCTTCGAAGAAGGACGCCGGCTGGCCGAGGAGAGCAGCGACGTACGGGCGCTGGCGGCTTTGCATGGTGCCTATGCGGCGGTGCTCGGCCTCGTGGGCGGCCACTCGGACGAGTACCTGCGCTACAGCCGCGAGGCCGCGCGCCTGGCCGACCAGACCGACGACCAAGGTCTGCAGCTCGCCGAACGTTCGTATCTGGCGTTTGCCTGCACATTCGCTGGCCGCCTCGTCGAGGGGATCGAGTCCTGCGTCACGACCTGCCAGCGCCTGCCGGCGGATCCCGCGCTCGGGGCGGAGTTCACCGGCTACAGCCCGTTCCTGGGTCTCCTGCATGGGCAGGCGTGGATCCTCGCCCGGCTCGGGCGCCTCAGCGACGCCACGGCGGTGTGCGAACGCGCGGAGCATCTGGCGCGGGCGCACGGGGATAGCGAGGTGCTCACCTGGGTGCAACTGCCACGCATCGAAGTGGACGTCAGTTGCGCCGACGCGGCCGCCGCCCGCGACCACGCCCGCCGTGCGCTGGAGACGGCGGAGAAATCCGCCACGCCGCAAGCGCGCATGGTGGGACTCATCTTGCTCGGGATCGCGCATCGGCTCAATTCCCAGTGGGACGAATCCGTCGCGGTGCTGGAAGAGGCACTGCGCGCGGCGACCAGCGGCGCCAATCGCATGGTGGAAGGCTGGGTCCGTGCCGAGCTGGCGAAGGCGTTGCTCGGGCGTGGCGACCTGGATCGAGCGGAGCATGAGGCGCAAACGGGGATCACGGTCGCGCGCGCGCAGCACTCCAGGTGCGACGAGATACGTGCGCATCTCGCGCTGGCCCACACCCAGCTCCGCCGCGCCGATGCGGCGGCGGTGGCGCGCACCGAGCGGGCGCTGGTCCGTGCGCAGGAGCTGATCGACGAAACCAGCGCCCAGGCCTACCAGCCCGAGGTGCACGAATGCCGCGCCCACTTGGCGCGGCTGCGCGGTGATGCGCTCGCCGCGCGGCGCGAGCTCGCAGAGGCCCGACGGCTCTACGCCGAGATGGGCGCGACCGCGCAGGTGGAGCGGCTGGCGAAGGAGACAGGTTGTTAGGGTGTTACGCTGCTAGCTGTTAGGGGGGATACGGTGACGGGCGATGGCTGAGCGCATGGATGTGGATGTCTGCATCGTCGGGGCTGGGTACGCCGGCCTCACGGCCGCGCGGCGCCTCACGCAAGCCGGCAAGTCGGTCGTCGTTCTCGAAGCGCGCGACCGTATCGGGGGCCGCATCTGGACCTTTCACCTCCCCGACGGCTCGCCCATCGATCGCGGCGGTGGGTGGGTGGCGAACCGCCACGAGCGGATCCTCGCCCTAGCGAGCGAGGTCGGCGCGTCGACCTACAAGACGTACGTCGATGGCTACCATCTCCTCGTCGGCGAGGGACGGACACGGCGATACCGCGGCCTGATCCCCAAGATCAGCCCGGCGGCCATCCTCACGATCGTCCTCGCACAGGCCAAGCTCGATCGCATGGCTAAGCGCCTGCCGATCGAGGCGCCATGGACGGCAAGCCGCGCCGAGGAGTGGGACGCGCGCTCGGTGGCCTGGTTCCTCGAGCGCTCGGGGATCCGGACGACGATCGCGCGGGACCTGTTCGATTCGGTCGTGCGCGGGCTGTTCTGCGGCGACCTGAACCAGGTGTCGTTCCTCAACATGCTGTTCCTGATCCGGTCCGCAGGGGGCTTCAACTCATTGGTCTCGATCACCGGCGGCTACCAGGAGAACCTGGTCGTCGGCGGCGCCGGGTCGATCGCGCGGCGCGTGGCTGACGAGCTCGGCGCGGCAGTCCGACTGAACACGCCAGTCCGCACCATCACCCAGCGGGACGATCACGTCGTCGTCGAGAGCGCCGAGCTCACAGTGGCAGCTCGCGACGCCGTCGTCGCCATACCGCCGGCGCTGGTGCTGGAGATCGCCTTCGACCCCGTGCTGCCGCAGGACCGCCTGACGTTGTACCGTCACTCGACCGCGGGTCCCGAGACGAAGACGCTGCTGGTTTACGACGAGCCGTTCTGGCGTGCCAACGGCTTCAGCGGGCAATCCGCCGGTCCGACGTCTGCGTCGGAGGTCACTCTCGACGCCACACCCGCCGCTGGCACGCCGGGCGTCATCGCATCCTTCACCTTCGGACCGGTCGCCGAGCGCGTCGACGCGCTCGACGCCGGCGAACGCCGCCGTCTGGTCCTCGAGGCGATGGTCGAGCGTTTCGGTCCACGGGCCGGCTCACCGTCCGAGCTCATCGAGACGCCCTGGTGGAAAGAGGAGTGGACGCGCGGCTGCTCGATGGCGCATTGGTCGCCGGGAATCCTGACGAAGTACGGGTCGCTGCTGCGCCAGCCGTTCGGACGCGTCCACTGGGCGGGCACCGAGACCGCGACGATCTCGTATGGCGCGATCGACGGAGCCGTCCGTTCCGGCGAGCGCGCCGCGGGCGAGATCCTGGCCCGGTCGTAGACGTCGTGCAGGGTCGTTCCGCTGTTCCGGGGTTGCCGGAGCACGCGTCGGCTGCTGCCGCTCGGGCCGGAGGCGACCCGGGAGATGCTCGCCGATCTGCTGGGATCAGACCCTTCGGCGGAGGGCCTGTCGGCGTACGTGCACCAGCGCACCGGCGGCAACCCGTTCTTCATTGAAGAGGTCGTGCAGTCGCTGCTTGAAAGCGGCCGCCTGACGGGCTCACACGGCGCCTATCGCCTCGTCGGCGTAAGGCAAGCTATGTTACTATGCCTCCCGTTGTCTGAATGACCGAGCCGAAGGAGCAGCGAATGCGCACGTACAACATGACTGCAGTGATCTGGAAGGAAACGAACGCCTACGTCTCGAAGTGTCCGGAGACCGGTGTTGCAAGCTGTGGTGACACGCCGGAAGAGGCCCTGCGCAACCTCAAGGAGGCCGTCGAGCTGTACCTGGAGAACGCAAAACGTCTGGGGATGCTCCGGGAGATACAGGATACCCTCGATGCTCCGGGCAAGTTCACTACCTCCTTCGCCGCTTCTGTGCGATGAGCAAGCTCCCGGGCCTGTCGTCCGATGAGGTGCTCAAGGCGCTGCGGAAGATCGGATTCGTCTACGCTCCCAAGCGCGGCAAGGGCAGCCACACGGCGTTGTATCGAACCGATGCACGCGGCAAGGCGTGGCTGGTGATTGTTCCGAAGCGACGAGATCTGCCGCAAGGGACGTTGCGCGCGATTATCGAGCAGGCGGGCTTGACGCGCTCGGAGTTCCTCGAGCTGCTCTAAGGGGCGGGCCTCGGATAGACACGATATGCCCTGCTCTGCTTGTGGCCGAGACAATCGCGGTGACTCGAGGTTCTGCCTTGGTTGCGGGACGACACTCGTTCCCACGTGCCCGCACTGCGGGCGCGAGATCCCGAGCGATGCGGCGTTCTGCGATGGCTGCGGCGCTTCGCTGGGGGTGTCGGGTCTCGGGTGTCGGGTGAAATCACGTGCCTTCTTCTGGAGCCCGCTCGTTACTCGGCCCAATTGATGTGCCGATCAATGGAGATCTAAGGTGGCACGACATCGGCTGCCGATGTCGCCATCCAGGTGGAGGGAAGAAAATGGAAATCGCAGGGACCTATCTCCCGCACGAGATTTTCGCCCCAACAGGCGCGCGCGGTGCGCCGCGGGTCTTCATTGCGCCGCAACGATACATCCAGGGCAAGGACGTGCTCGCGCAGATGGGCAGATATCTTGCGCTCGTTCGCGTGCGGCGTGCCGCGATTCTGATTTCCGCTGGCGGAGAAAAACGCCATGGCGGCGCAGTGACCGATTCATTGCGAACAGCGAAGATCGATTCGATCGTCTGCAGGTTCGACGGCGAATGCTCGAAGGAAGAGGTCGAGAAACATGCGCGTGCTCTCAAAGGCCAGCGCGTCGATTGCGTTGTGGCCGTGGGCGGCGGCAAGTGTGTGGATGCCGGCAAAGCGGTGGCGTTCAGGCTGGATGTGCCTGTCGTCATCGCACCCACACTTGCGTCGAACGATGCGCCCTGTTCCGCGCTTTCGGTTTTCTATTCACCCGCCGGTGTTTCCGAGGGAGTGGAGTTCTATCCCTGCAGTCCGGCGTTGGTGGTTGTAGACACCGGTGTCGTCGCGGCAGCCTCGGAGCGATACCTCGTCTCGGGGATGGGCGACGCGATGGCCACCTGGTATGAAGCCTCAGCATGCCTTCGCAACAGCGCCGCAATGACGACCGTTGGCGCGCGTCCCACGCTCGCATCCATCGCGATTGGCGAGGTCTGCGCGAACACCCTGTTCAAGCATGGCGCAGCGGCGGCTGAAGCAGTGGCCAGCAGTACCGTGAATGACGCGCTCGAAGCCGTCGTCGAGGCCAACACGCTGTTGAGCGGTCTGGGTTTCGAAAGCGGTGGGCTGGCGGCCGCCCACGGGTTTGCCCAGAGCTTCACCGCCGTCCCGGAGGCGAACGCGAATCATCTTCACGGCGAAATGGTGGCGATGGGTACCCTCGCACAACTGGTCATGGAGCAGCGGCTGGACGAGGCGCGGCGCGTCGCCCGGTTTTTCACCGAGGTAGGACTGCCGGTCCATGTCGGGCAACTGTCCATCGACGCCCACGATGGCGCGGCGCTCAATACGATAGTGGATCAAGTCTTGGCGTTTCCGTTCATTGGCAACATGCCGATGAAGATCGAGGCTGACGTGATCAGCCATGGCTTGCTTGGCGCTCACGAGCTCGGCTTGGCTTTGACCGAACAGGTAGGCGACGCATCCTATCGGCGGCTGCACGCTGACTGATGGGTGAGGTCGTGGTGAACTGCGCGACCTGCGGCCACGCGTCTCCCGAACGCGCGAAGTTCTGCCCCGCGTGCGGCGGAGCGCTGGCGCCGAGTTGCGAGGTGCGGCTCTCGACAGAGGTGCGGCTCTCGGCTTGACCGGCACCAGCGTGTCTTGCGATAGTAAGAATACGCGAAGTATTACAGCGGAGGAGGCCAGCATGCGCATTACATCGAAGGGACAGGTGACGATTCCGGTCGAGATTCGTGAGCGGCTCGGGCTGCTGCCCAACAGTGAGGTGGATTTCGAGGTCGAGGGCAACACGGTGCGCATCCGCAGGGCCCGCGGCCGGCGGACACGCGGCCGCGGGCGCAGCATCGTCGCGCACCTCAGGGGAAAAGCGACCAATGGAATGACGACGGACGAGATCATGGCGCTGACGCGCGGCTAGGCGCTCGCT
Source organism: Binatia bacterium (assembly GCA_041497995.1). Taxonomy (GTDB): domain Bacteria; phylum Desulfobacterota; class Binatia; order HRBIN30; family HRBIN30; genus DATKMS01. The sequence continues at coordinate 5,668 of JBGQHM010000204.1, forward strand.
GATAGGGACCTCGTTCATCTCCTGATGCCGATTCTGGTCGACAGTAACGTGCTCCTCGATGTGCTAACCGAAGATCCGCGCTGGTCTGCGTGGTCCGCAGATGCGCTGGCCGACCAGGCGGAGCGGGACGTGCTGACGATCAACCCGATTATCTATGCCGAGGTGTCAGTCGGGTTTGTGCGGATCGAGGAGCTCGACGCAGCCCTGCCGGCGCAGACGTTCCACCGGTTGGCACTCCCATGGGAAGCGGCCTTCCTCGCGGGCAAATGCTTCCTGGCGTACCGCAAACGTGGCGGCACCCGCTCGGCGCCGTTGCCGGACTTCTACATCGGTGCGCACGCGAGCGTCTCCGGCATGACGCTCCTCACGCGCGACGCCTCGCGGTACCGGACCTACTTTCCCAAGCTGCGGCTGATCGCTCCATGACGAAGGCGAGCGCAAGCAGGTCACCGTGCTGTTCGCCGACGTGAAAGGTTCGATGGAGCTGGCGGAGCAGCTCGATCCAGAACAGTGGCATTTCGGCGCACCCATCGCGGACGAGGATCACGCGCAGCGGCGGCGTGACAGACGCACACCACGACCATCCGATGCCTGTTGAGCCCGAGCACCGCAAACTCGCCGCCATCATGTTCACGGACATGGTCGGCTACAGCGCGCTAACGCAACGTAACGAGGCGTTGGCGCTGGCACTGCTCCACGCGCAACAGCAGGTGCTGCGACCGATTTTTGCGCAGTACAGCGGACGCGAAGTCAAAAGCACGGGCGACGGGTTTCTGGTGGAGTTCGCCAGCGCGTTGCAGGCGGTGCGCTGTGCCCTTGAAATTCAAAAGGGGATGGTGCAGCGCAATTCGTCTGAGCCGCCGGAACGGCGCATTCAAGTGCGCATCGGCCTGCATCTCGGTGACATCGAGACGCGCGACGGCGACGTCTTCGGTGACGGCGTAAACATCGCCGCCCGCGTCGAGCCGCTCGCCGACGCCGGCGGCATCTGCATCACCGGCGCGGTGGCGGATCAGGTGCGCAACAAAATCGACGAGCCTCTCGAGCTGGTGCGCCGGCCCGAGATGAAGAACATCCAGGCGCCCATCGACGTGTACCGCGTCGTGCTGCCGTGGACGGAGGGGGCGCCGGGAGGTGCGCGGCGGAAGGCGGGCGCGAAGACGTGGCACCGTCCCGGACTCGCCGTACTCATCGCGGTTCTTCTCATCGCGGCCGGCGTAACGGTGTGGCGGTATCGACAACCTGCCGCACCCGCGCCACAGGTGGCGAGCCCATCGACCGCGCCGGCGCGACCGGCTCACGCCGAGGGTCGCAAGTCCGTCGCCGTGCTGCCGTTCGCGAACATGAGCGGCAACGATGCGGACGAGTATCTGAGCGACGGCATGAGCGAAGAGATCATCACCGCGCTGTCGAAAGTCAGCGGCCTGCGCGTCGCCGCACGCACCTCGTCGTTCTTCTTCAAGGGCAAGAACGAGGACATTAAAAAGATTGGTGAACAGCTGCGTGTCGGCACCGTGCTCGAAGGCAGCGTGCGCAAGGCCGGCACGAAGCTGCGCGTGACGGCGCAGCTCATCAACGTCGAGGACGGCTATCACCTGTGGTCGGAGAACTATGATGAAGACACCGCAGACATCCTGGCCATCGAGAGCACGGTCGCGCAGCGTGTCGCGGGGGCGTTGAAGGCCACTTTGCTCGCCAGCGAGCAGGCACACCTGCAGAAAAAATCGACCGACAACCCCGAAGCGCATCGGTTGTACCTGCAGGGCCGCTACTACACGAGCCGCTTCACCGCGGAGGGAATGAACAAAGGGCGCGACTATCTGCAACAGGCAATCGCCATCGACCCGGGCTACGCATTGGCGTACCTGGGGCTGGCCTACTACTACGTTGGTGTCAGCGACTATTATGTAGCCCCGAAAGACGCCATGCCCCAATTGCGCGCCGCTGCGGAGAAAGCTCTCCAGCTCGACGCGACCCTTGCCGAAGCCCACGCCTTCCTCGCGACGTTTCACACGAACTATGAATGGGACGGGTCAGCTGCCGCGGACGAATACAAGCAAGCGCTCACGCTTGATGCCGACTGCGTTTTCGCGCACCAAGGGGTTGGGGGGTACCTTGTTCTGACCGGACGCGGATCGGAAGGTTTGGCCGAGCTCAGGCGGGCCGCGGAAATCGATCCCCTCTCGCCCGAGGCCAACACGATTCTCGGTCAAGGACTGTATTTCCTGCGCCGCTACGACGACGCGATTGTCGAGTTACGGACGATCGTCGACAGGGACCCCACCTATTGGTGGGCGAACACGTTCTTGGGCCGCGCGTATGTGCAGAAGGGGGACCTGGAGCGGGCCGTGCCGATGCTGCGACACGCGCGCGAGCTCGATCCGCGCGACCCCGAGAGCCTCGGCGCGCTGGGCCAGGCGTATGCCGTCGCCGGCGATCGTACCGCGGCGCAGAAGACCATCGAGGAACTTCGCCAACGGTCACGAGAAGGCTACGTAGCAGCCTATGATTTCGCGGTGATTCACGCCGCTTTGGGCGAGACCGATCAGGCCTTCGCGAGGCTGCAGAAGGCCTATGACGATCGTTCCTTCTACATGACGTGGCTGAAGGTGGATCCTCAGCTTGATCCCCTCCGGTCAGACCCGCGCTTCGCGGAACTGGTGAAGAAGGTGGGGTTGGACAAGTGACCGCCCAAGAGCCCGACAACACCTTCACGCGCCGCGTCTGCGCCGTCCTGCTTGCGGATGTGACCGGGTTCAGCAGGCTGATGGGCGAGAACGACGAGCGCACGGCGCACGCGGTGCACCATCTGCAGTCGATCGCGCAGGGGATCGTCAGCGAGCACAACGGCCGCGCCGAGCCGGTGGCCGGCGACGCGTTGTTCGCCACCTTCGACAGCGTGGTCGCCGCAGTGCAGGCGGCGGTGGCGTTGCAGCGGCGCATCGCCGCGGAACCGTTCGAAGGCCAACAATTGCAGATCCGCATCGGCGTGCACCTCGGCGACGTGTTGCTGCGCGACGGCCGCGCCTTCGGTGACGCGATCAACATTGCCGCGCGCCTGGAAGCGCTGGCGCGGCCGGGGACGATCTGTATCTCCGAAGGCGTCTACCGCCAGGTGCGCAACACGCTCGACGAGCAATTCATCGATCTCGGCCGGCAGAAGCTGAAGAACATCTCCGATCCAGTGCACGCGTATTTGATCGTGCCCAAGGGCGCGGCACAGCGCCCGGCGACCCGGCGCTCTGTCCTGCGCTGGGCCATTGCGGCCAGTGCACTCGTGATGGTGGTCGTTGGTGGCGGCGTTGCCGTATGGCGTCACCAGTCGGTTGCACCGGCCGCGCCGAATCCGATTGCCCACAACGTGGATCGCAAGTCCATCGCCGTGTTGCCGTTCGTCAATATGAGCTCGGACAAGGAGAACGAGTATTTCAGCGACGGCATCACTGAGGACCTGATCATGGCGCTGTCTAAGGTGTCGGGCTTGCACGTCGCGGCGCGCACCTCGTCCTTTGCGTTCAAAGGCAAGAACGAAGACATCCGCACCATCGGCACGCAGCTCAACGTCGCCACCGTCCTCGAAGGCAGCGTTGCCAAGGCCGGCAATCGAGTGCGCATCACGGCGCAGCTCATCAATGTGCAGGACGGCTACCATCTCTGGTCGGACAGCTACGACCGCGACCTGCAGGACATCTTCGCCATCCGCAGCCAGGTAGCGCAGACAGTGGCGAAGGCGCTGCAGGTGACGCTCGCGGCCGACGAGCGACAGAGGCTCGAGCAAAAGCCGACGCAGGACCTGGAGGCGTATCAGCTCTATCTCAAGGGCCGCTACTTCGTGAACCGCTACACCGAAGACGGGATGAAAAGGGGACTCGCCTTTCTGCAGCAGGCGATTGCGCTCGACCCCGGCTACGCGCTCGCTTACGTCGGCCTGGCCCACTACTACGAGGTCGCGAATGACTGGTTCGCGGCGCCGAAGGACGCGATGCCGAAGATGCGCGCCGCGGCGGAGAAGGCCTTGCAGATCGACCCCACCCTGTTCGAGGCGCACACCTGGTTGGCCTCGGTCGCCTGGATGTACGACTGGAACTGGTCGGTGGCCGATGAGGAGTACAAGCGTGCGCTCGCGCTCGACGCGAACAGCGCCGTCGCGCACTCGTACTACGGTATGTACCTGTCGACGATTGGATCGGCGGCCGAGGGCATCGCCCAGTCGAGGAGAGCCGTGGAGATCGATCCTCTCTCTCCGGAGGCCAATACCTTTCTTGGTATGGGTCTTTATTTTGCTCGCCGCCATGCCGAGGCGATCGCGCAGTTCCGCGAGACGCTCGAAATGGATCCCAACTATTCGTTCGCCCACTACTGGTTGGGCCGAGCATACGTGCAGAACGGAGAGCCGGAGCGCGGCATCGCCGAGCTGCGCCGGGCGAAGGAGGCCGATCCGCACAACCCGGACATGACGAGCGCACTGGGCTACGCGTATGCGATGGCGGGCGACCGCGACGCGGCGCAGAGGGTGATCGAGGAATTGCACCAGCAGGCCAACGCGAGTTACGTGTCCCCATATTTTTTCGCGGTGATCTATGCAGCGTTGGGCGAGACCGACCGGGCCTTCGCCCACCTCCACGGGGCGTATGACGATCGCAGCTTCTTCGTTGCGGGGCTGAAGAGGGACTCGATGCTGGATGCCCTGCGCGCCGACCCTCGCTTCGCCGCGTTGTTGAAGAAGGTGGGGTTGGACAAGTGAAGACTCGCATCGCGCGGGGCTGAGACTGCATGGAACCCGACAGCACTTTCACCCGCCGCGTGTGCGCCGTGCTGCTCGCCGATGTTACCGGCTTTAGCAAGCTTATGGGCGAGAACGACGAGCGCACGGCGCACGCGGTGCATCATCTGCAGTCGATCGCGCAGGGCATCGTCGGCGAGCACAACGGCCGCGCCGAGCCGGTGGCCGGGGACGCGTTGTTCGCGACCTTCGACAGCGTGGTCGCCGCAGTGCAGGCGGCGGTGGCGCTGCAGCGGCGCATCGCCGAGGAGCCCTTCGAAGGTCAGCAGTTGCAGATCCGCATCGGCGTGCACCTCGGTGACGTGTTGCTGCGCGATGGCCGCGCCTTCGGCGATGCGATCAACATCGCCGCGCGCCTGGAGGCGCTGGCGCGGCCGGGGACGATCTGTGTCTCCGAGGGCGTCTACCGCCAGGTGCGCAACACGCTCGAGGAGCGCTTCGTCGACCTCGGCCGGCAGAAGCTGAAGAACATCTCCGATCCAGTGCACGCCTACCTCATCGTGCCGAGCGGCGCGCAGGGCCCGACGCGCCGGCGTCCCGCGCGGCGCTGGGCCGTGGCGGCAGGTGCGTTGGTGGTGCTGGCCGCCGCCGGGGTCTTCGCGTGGCGCCACCAACAGAGCGCCGTTCCCGACATGCCAAAGGCGCTCGGGCACGCCGACGAGCGCAAGTCCATCGCCGTCCTGCCGTTCGTGAACATGAGCTCCGACAAGGAGAACGAGTACTTCAGCGACGGCATCACCGAGGACTTGATCACGGCGCTGTCAAAGGTGTCGGGCCTGCACGTCGCGGCGCGCACCTCGTCGTTCGCCTTCAAAGGGAAGAACGACGACGTCCGCACTATCGGCGCGCAACTACACGTCGGCGCCGTCCTCGAAGGCAGCGTCGCCAAGGCCGGCAATCAGGTACGGATCACCGCGCAGCTCATCAACGTCGAGGACGGCTATCATCTTTGGTCGGACAGCTATGATCGCGAGTTGCAGGACATCTTCGCCATCCGCAGCCAGGTGGCGCAGACCGTGGCGAAGGCGCTGCAGGTCACTCTGGCGGCGGGCGAGAGCCAGACGCTCGGGCAGAAGCCGACGGAGGACTTGGAGGCGTATCAACTCTATTTGAAAGGCCGCCACGCGGCCGCGACCTTCACCGATCCAGTCAATGCCATGCGGTATCTGCAGCAGGCGATCGCGCGCGACCCCAACTACGCGTTGGCGTACGACGGCCTGGCATACTACTACTTTTCCGGGACCGACGGGCTGTTCGCGGGGAGCGAGTGTCTACCGCGCGCCCGCCAGGCGGCCGAGAAGGCGCTGCAGCTCGACCCGTCGTTGGCAGAGGCGCACACCTGGCTGGGCACCGTGC
>JBGQHM010000205.1:0-11772 GCA_041497995.1 Binatia bacterium
GCCACGTGATCAGCTTTGGCACGCAAGAACATCTGTCCGAGTGGTATCTCAAGCTGAATCCCAACGGAGTGGTGCCGACGCTGGTGCATGCCTCCAGCACCCAACCGCGTCACGACGCCAGCGCCACGACGCGGTCGATGACCGTCCCGCGGTCGGCGATGGTGCGCAACTCCCACGCACGCGCTGCGGCCAGCCGTGCCGCGAAGCGGGGTCGGTTGTCGGTGATCTGTTGGATCGCTCCGCGCAGCGTGTCCGGCTCGATGGGCGTGCGCGGCGTACTCACCAGCGGCACCGCCAATCCGAGGTCCTGACAGCAGCGCGCCTGCGCCGGCTGATCGCCGAAGAACGGGTAGGAGATCATCGGCACTTGGTGGAAGATCGATTCGTGCGTCGAGTTGAGCCCGTGGTGGGTGACGTAGATGTCGGCCTGGCGCAGCGCGGCCCATTGATCGGCGTAGTCGAACACCTGGACGTTCGGACGGAGCAATGACGCACGCCCGACAAGGGCGCGCTCGTGGCCCCCGAGGCCGATCACCACGTCCATGTCGCTCTCGGTGCAGATCCGGGAGACGACCTCCAGCGCGGCGCTCGCCGCCGTCGCGAAGTAGCGCCAGATGAGTGTCCCGAACGCAACATAGATCCGCAGGCTTCGCGGCGTTCGCGGGAATATTTCGACCGGGCCCTGCTCACGCAGCTCCGGTGCCAGCGAACCGAAGAAGGCAATCGGTTCGAAGGCAGCGCGGTCCTCCTCAGGGAGAAACTCTGAAGGCTCACAGTATAGGTTCAGAAACGGGCTCTGCATCTCGACGTACGAAAACGGGTGGGCTCTGCGCATCCCGTGCACGTCCCGGAGGCGTTTGACCGCCGCCCAACATGCGGGCGAGATCGCAACCCTGGGATCCTGCTGCAGCTCAGCAATCGTCCGCGCGGGGACGGCCGCGTGGCCGGCGCACACGTTGACATAGGGAAGTCCGAGACGCTGCGCGATCAGCGGCGCGATCACCGCGAACGTATCGTAGATGATCAGCCCCGGTGTCAGCGCCGCTACGTCTTCGGTCAGACGCTCGGCGTAGGCATCAGCGTAGGTCACGAACCGGCTTGGAATCGGGATCGACGTCGCGTCGACCGCCTCGACCGGATAGCGCCCAAAGAGATCGAAGAACTGCCCGCCGACTCGCTCGACTGAGGCCCGGAAGCGAGCGTGCGTTAGCACATGGACCGTTCGGCCGCAGGTCGATAGACCGCGGATGAGGGGCAGGAGCCGCTGAACGTGTCCCGCCCCGGGCATACAAATGACGACTACGGACTTCGTCACGGCGGCACGATCAGCCAGGGCCGTCGCCGGCAGCAAACCGTCGCAGGAGCGCTAACGCCGCTTCCAAGCCGGCGCGCAGCTCCAGCAGGCGGCGGGCGCACTCACTGGAGTCGAGTTGGCGCACCTTGAAGATACGCCCATCCTCGCCGTCCACGCCGTAGGAGAAGCGGCTGCCTTTGCGATCGCGCAGCGGAGAGATGAGTGCGACCCGACACGGCCTGATCGCGAAGTGCGTCAGCGCCGCTGCGATCTCAGGAGTCGTCTCGGATGGAGTCTCGATCATGGCCGCTTGGACTTCTACATCCGTCGCGCCGGCTCAACCAGCATCGCTGCATTGAAGTCCAGCGTGGCTCGCAACTATGTTGTTCGGCCCCGGATCTGCAGTCGGCGCCGCACGGCGGTGGGAATCGACGTCAGTCCGCGCTCCGTGACCTTTGTACGCATGCCGGCGCAGGTATCATGTCAATTTGGGGTTCGCAATCGCGTCCCGTCGCCGAGCGAATCGCCTCCCACCCGTGCTCACTCTTGGCGACTGTGCCAGTTCAATGTGGCGAGACCGCTGCCACACCGCGCGCAGCCATTCCGACTGGATGTAGGCTTGACCGATGGTCAGAACTAGCGCTATCCGTGGTGTCTGGTTTCTGCATGGCCCGACGCAGCGAAGACAGCGCGGCAGGCGCTTTGCGCACGTTGCAACTCAACGAGGTGCGCTGGCGGGCCGTGCTCGACACGGCCCGCGATGCAATCATCAGCATCAACGGCCGCGGCCAGATCACGCTCTTCAATCGCGCCGCAGAAGAGACCTTCGGCTACCGGGCCGACGAGGTCATCGGGCAGAACGTGAAAGTCCTGATGGCGCCTCCATACTCGGACGAGCATGACCGATACCTCAGCAACTATCGGGAGACGCGAGCTCCCAAGGCGATCGGCTTGGTACGCGAGGTCGAAGCGCGCCGCAAGAGCGGGGAGATCTTTCCGATGGAGCTCTCGGTCTCGGAAGCGCGCGTCGGCGCGCAGGTGCTCTACAGCGCCATCATCCGCGATGTGACCGAGCGGCGCCGCGCCGAAACCAGCCTGCGCGCCCGCGCCCAACAACAGGCGGCCGTGGCGCAGCTGGGACAACGGGCGCTCGCCCAGACCGATGTGCAGGCGGTCATGGACGAAGCGGCACGCTTGGTGACGCAGACGCTCGCGGTCGAGCTGTGCGAAGTCCTCGAACTGTTGCCGGACGCGCAGGCGCTCCGCTTGCGGGCCGGACGGGGGTGGAAGGAGGGGCTCGTAGGCCACACCACCGTGGGGGTGGATACCGCCTCGCACGGCGGGTACACCCTGCTGTCACGCGAGCCGGTCATCGTGGACGATCTCCGTACCGAGCAGCGGTTCACCGCACCGCTCCTCCAGGACCACAGGGTCGTCAGCGGCGTCGGCGTCATCATCCACGAGCAACACCAGGCATTCGGCGTACTCGGAGCGCATACCGAACGGCAGCGCGGGTTCACCGCGGATGACATCAATTTCTTGCAGGCGATCGCCAATGTCGTCGCAGAGGTGATCGCCCGAGAGCACGCCGAGGCGCACCTCCGCGAAGCGCAGAAGCTGGCGCAGCAGCGCGAACGTTTGGCGGACGTCGGTGCCATTACGGCGCGCATCGTTCATGATCTCGGGAACCCGCTTGCGGGACTCTCCATGCAGGCGCAGCTCCTCCTGCGCCGCATCGAACGAAGCGGCAACGCCACGCTGCGCGCGCCGGCCGAGCGGATCTTGTCGACGGTCGGTCGCCTCGACGTACTCGTGAAAGAGTTTCTTGCCTTCTCGCGCGAGCAGCGTCTCGACCTCAAGCGCGTGCAGTTGCCTCGGTTCCTCCAAGGGATCGTCGATCTGTGGCACCCGGTAGCGGCCATGCGAGCGATCGACCTCTGCCTTGATGCGAACGCCGCGGACGAGATTCGTGCCGACGAGACACAACTCCGGCGAGTATTCGACAACCTGGTGAAGAACGCGGTCGAGGCAATCGACCGCGGTCCGGGACGTATCCGTATCGGGGCGACGATTCCCGCGGCTGAGAGAATTCGCATTTCGGTGGAAGACACGGGTCCGGGCATTCCCGACACGGTCGACGTATTTCGCTTGTTTGAGACCACCAAGGCCGACGGCACCGGGCTTGGCTTGCCCGTGGCGAAGCAGATTGTCATGGCACACGGTGGCGGCATTAGCTTTGCTGGGTGTGTCCCTCATGGCACCGTCTTCTACGTCGAACTGCCTCGACATGGCCCCCCAGCCTGAGCCGACAGTCGTATTGATCGATCGCGACAACGACTTCCGCCACGCGCTGGCCGAGAACCTCCGCGATGACGGTTTCCGCGTGGTGGAGCATGCGGACCCGACAGAGCTCGAATCCACCTGGTCACTCGAACGCGCCGATGTGGTCGTCACGGACTATTGGATGAAGAGCGAAGATGGCCTGACGTTCGCGGCGCAGGTGCATGCCCGGCAGCCCGCGCTGCCGATTGTCGTGATGGCCGCCTACCCGTCGCCGCAACTGGAAGCGCGATTCGCCGCCACCGAGTATGTCACGCTCCTGCGCAAGCCATTGAACTATGTCGACCTTCGTGAGTGGCTGGAGCAACAGGGCCTGCGACAAGCCCCTGCCCGAGATTGCGCTGGTGACTAGGCAGCAGTGCGAGCTCGGGATCAGATCTGTGGAGTCGGCATTCGACTTCGTCACGTCAGCCCGCCGCGGGTTGACGATTTCGGCACGCCGCGCTGCTGCAATCTCAGGAGTTGTCGCGAGGCCGAGCGCTTCCGCAACGCGTGCAGCACTGGTCGAGCGCTGCCCCGATCCGACCGTGTCGCGCCTTCAGCGCGTTGCGTCCGAGTCAGCGCCGACGCTGATACTGCGCGGCACCCACAGGCCAAAGGTCGAGCCCTGGCCTACTTTGCTGGTCACGCTGACGGTGCCGCCGAGGAGTTCCACGAGCCGGCGCACGATGTGCAACCCCAAGCCGACCCCGCCGTAGCGACGTGTCGAAGAGCTATCCCCTTGGCGGAAGGGATCGAAGATGATCGGCACGGTTTCCGGGGCAATGCCGATGCCCGTGTCCGCCACGGTGATTTCAACGGCGGCCTCATGTGGCCGCACGGCGATCGTCACGCTCCCCTCGGGCGTGAACTTCACGGCGTTGTTCAACAAGTTCTTGACAATGACCTTCAGCTTCACCCGGTCACTGCGTAGCCGCCCCACTCCGCATGGCACTGTCCAGACGAAGGCAAGGCCCGACTGCGCTTGGAGCTCTCGCGTCTCGTCACGCACCTCGTGCATCAGGTCCGCCACGTCGAAGTGCGTGAGCTCGATCGGCAGACGGCCGGCTTCGAGCCGGCTCATATCCAGGGTTGCGGTAATCAGCTCGAGCAACTGCCCCGCGCTATGGTCCATCCTCTTCAAGGCATCCGCCTGCTCGGCGGTCAACGGACCGAATCCACTGTCGCGGAGGACTTCGTTGTAGCCCATGATGACATTGAGTGGCGTCCGCAGCTCGTGCGACATCGTGGCGACGAAGTCGGACTTCAGTCGGTTGGCGCGTTCGAGATCTTCGACGAGGCGGGCGGTTTGCAATGCCAAGGAGGCCAAATGTGCGGCACCGCGCGCGATGCGCTCCTGCGTGGCGGTAAAGGGCGCGCGCGGCCCGCGCACACCGGCGACTTGGACGCCGATGGTCTCACCATGGCTGCGCAGCGGTACGTACAGCACGCGCGTAATCCCATAGTACAACGGCAGGGCGCCCCACGGCGTCGGGGCGGACGTCGCATCAACCTGCGCGACCTCGTGCTCCGCCAGGACGCCGAGTAGATCCTCGAGGGCGTCGCGCGGCAAGCGCAGAACACGCAACGCTTCCCACTGCTCCGGCGAGTCGCCGTACCCTGCCTCCGGCACATACACGCACGCGTCCGGTTGCCACAGCAACGTATAGCTGCAATCGCAGCACAGCACTTCGGTCATGAGACGGCATAGCGTGTCGAGCAGCCCGGGTGTGCCCGGCACCGAGATCAGCTCCTGACCGATGCGCGCCAGCGCACGCGACACCTCCGCTTCCTCTTGCTGCGCCTGATGAAGGTCGGCCGCTTCCTTGGCGACGGTGAGCTGTCGGGCGATGCCTTCGAACAGCTCGACCTGATGCGGCTCGAACGGCGGCCCGCCATGGAGCTTGCAGGCCACGAGCGTGCCGGAGTAGTGCCCGCGCGGGCGCAACGGGGCGGCGAGGAGCGCGGTGACGCCGAGCCGCGTGCCCAACTCAACCGGCAGCCAGGACTGCGTCTGCATGTCGTTGACTACGACAGTTTCGCCGTGCCGTACACGCCCCGCGAACGGCTGATCCCCGGGAAAGCGCAGCGCGCCGACCTCCGCAATGATTTCCGGCGGGAGACCATGCGCCGAGCGCAGCCGCACACGATCGGTCTGCGGTTCCACAACGAACGTCAAGACGGCGTCACAGGGCAGCAGCTCGGCCGTACGCCGCTGCACGCACTCAATCAACTGGTCGACGTCGAGCGTGCCGGCGATGTCCTTGGCCGCTTCAAGCAGCGCGGTCTTCTGCGCTTCAACGCGCTTTGGTTTGGTGAGATCGAGAACGAAACCGACCACCTGCTCTCGGGACGCCGCCAGCAAAGCGACGCCGATGAGCACGGGCACGCGGGTCCCATCTTTGCGGATGAATTCCTTCTCCCACGGCGTCGCCACCCCCGTGCGTTCCAACTCGCCGAGGCTCCGCTCGTCAACGGGACGCCACTCGGGCGGGGTTATGGCATCCCACCGCAGGGGCAGGTCGGCACCCGTGTAACCGAGCATATCGAGAAGGACATCGTTCGCCTCGGCGATCGAACCGTCTGCATCGCCGATGATGATCCCGATGATGTTGGCCTGAAGCAAACGCCGGAACCGCGCTTCGCTCTCGCGCAGCGCCGCTTCCGCGTGCTGCCGTTGCCGGTGCTCGTCGCGCTCGCGCAAGGCACGCTCGACGACGAACGGCAGCCGTTCGAGGCGATCCTTCATCACGTAGTCGGTGGCCCCGGCCTTGAGGCTCTCGATCGCGGTCTCTTCGCCGATGGTGCCGGAGATGACGATGACCGGAACGTCGAGACCGGTACTACGGTAGAGCTTGAGGGCTGCAAATCCGTCGAACGCGGGCAGGTTGTGGTCTGAAAAGATCAGGTCATATTCCGGCGCCCGCAGGCGAGCGAGGAACTCGTCGCGTTCTTGGACCCGCTCCCACTGACACGTGTAGCCGGCCCGTTGCAGCTGCATCACTTCGAGCTCGGCATCGGGCTCGTGATCTTCGAGGATGAGGATGCGCAGCGTCTTCACGGAGCCGACCCCGGCGGCGCGAGGGTGAAGAAGAACGTTGCCCCTTGCCCAACCGCCGCGTCTACCCAAATGCGACCACCGTGGCGATGGACGATGCGCTGCACGGTGGCGAGGCCGATTCCGGTTCCCTCGAATTCGTGCGCTCCATGCAGCCGTTGAAACGCGCCGAAGAGCTTGTCGGCGAAGCGCATGTCGAACCCGGCGCCGTTGTCGCGCACGACATAGACGGCCTTGCTCTGCTGCTGACGCACCCCCAGCTCGATCACGGGTTGTGGCTGACGGCGCGTATACTTCCAGGCGTTGCCGAGCAAGTTCTCGAGCGCGATGCGCAGCAAGCGGGCGTCGGCATCTACCACTATACCCGGGGCCACGATGAGTGTAACCAGCCGCTGCGGATCTGCGCTCTGCAGTTCGGCACCCACGGCAGCCGCCAACGCGCTGAGATCGACGCGCTGCCGTGTCAGCTCGGCGCGACTGACCCGTGACAGGCTGAGCAAATCGTCGATGAGCTGCCGCATGTGTACCGCCGCGGCGCGGACCCGCCCCAGATGCTGCTTGCCCTCGGCGTCGAGCTGCTCGGCGTGTTCCTCCAGGACTGCGGCGCTGAAGCCGTCAATCGTCCGCAGGGGCGCGCGCAGGTCATGCGAGACGGAATAGCTGAATGCTTCCAGCTCTCGGTTGGTGGCTTCGAGCTGGGCGGTACGCTCCGTCACGCGCCGCTCAAGCTCGGCGTTCAAACGACGCACCTCGTCCTCGGCGCGCTGGCGTTCGGTCACTTCTTGCGCCAGGTCGGCGGCTTCGCGCTGCAGCTCGGCGTACAAGCTGCCGTTCTCGTAGATGCGACCCACCTGCCCCGCGAGAATGCTCGCCAGCCGCTCATCCTCCTCGCTAAACTCCCCGCCACCAAGCTTGCCGCTGAGACAGAGCCAGCCGTAGTGCTTCTTCAGTGACACGATCGAGACCGCCAGCAGCGACGAGGCAGCCGGGAAATTCGCCGGCAACCCCACCCGCGCCACCTCGTCGCTGCTCGCGAGTCGGACGGCGCGGCGTTCCATCGAGAGCGTCGCGAGGACGGTCTGCCCACCAAGCGGCGGCCCGAGACGCGCCACGCTCTCGGAACCGATGCCACTGGTCAGGAAGTACCGCAGCTGCTGCCCGGTGTCGTCGGGCACGCCGACGGCCGCGAATCGAGCGCCGACAAGCTCGCGCGCCGCGCGGCACAGACCTTCGAGGCCTCGAACTGGATCGCGTTCGCAGGCCAGTTCCTGGCCGAGCTCGATGAGCGCGGTCAGACGCTCATTCACCCGGCGCAATTGCTCCGCCTTCTCTGACAGCTTGTCGGTGAGCACCCGCAGATGCTCGCGGTCGAACTCCTGCGTCGGCGGGTGCGGCGGGGCCTCCCTCCGACCGAGGGCGGCGTCGATGGTGCGAAGGATCACCTCCGGCTCGGACGGCTTGGTGATGATGAAGGGCACACCGCACGCTTGGGCAAGCCCCTGCGCCTCCGGTTCAAGGTAGTGGGCGGTGTAGAAGATCACCGGTGTCTGCGCGATCGTCTTATCGGCGCGCAACTGGCGGACAAACTCGTACCCGTCCATCGTGGGCATTAGGATGTCGGAGATCACCAAGTCGGGTCGCTCGACGCGTGCCAGGGCCAGCGCTTCGGCGCCGTCGGAGGCCTGGAGCAAACCATGCCCGCCGTACCCGAGTAACGTCACCAGGAATTCGCGGTTGATTGCGTGATCGTCGACGACCAGAATCGTGGCCATGGTCCTACCGACGCCTGACACTCATCCTGGGTTGAGACATGCTTCGATCTCCGCGAGTAGCGCCTGGGGCTCGATCGGGCGCAGGATGAATCGGGTGGCGCCGCGCTCGAGCGCGTGGATCTTATCCCTATCGCCGAAGACGGATGAGCTGATGAAGAGGAACGGCACGCTGCTCAAGAGGTTGTCTGCCTTCGCGGCGGTGAGAAAATGGAACCCGTTGTGGTCCGGCATATGAAGGTCGGAGAGGATCACATCGGGGCGCACCTGTCGGGCCAGCGCCAAGCCCTCCTGGACACCAGCCGCCAAGACCACGGTGTAACCGAAGGGTTCGAGGGTGCTGCGGATCAGCTCACGGTTCACCAGCGAGTCGTCTACAACCAGAATCGTCACGTTTTTGGTGGGGCCCGGACCCGCTGCGGCGGTTGCGGAGGGTGCGGCAGGCTGAGGAGTGGCACCGCGCGCATGAGGCTGCAAGAACGCTTCGATTTGTTGGACGAACACCTCCGGAACGATCGGCTTGGGAAGATACCCGTCAAAGCCCGCGGCCAGCACCTTGTCGCGGTCACCAACCATCGCCAGCGCGGTCACCGCAACCAGTGGAATCGGCCGGAGCGCCGGATGCATCTTGAGCCGCCGTGCAACTTCGTACCCGTCCATCGTCGGCAAGTGCACGTCACAGATGATGAGGTCCGGCGACTCGCGGTGCGCGTGGTCCACGCCCTCGCCGCCGTCGCTCGCGGTCGTGGTCGTGTGCCCAAACGCCTTGAGCAGGTACGTCATCAGCTCGAGGTTTTCGATGTTGTCTTCGATCACCAATATCTTGGCCATCGTGTGTCAGGTGTTCTGTGGCACCCTATCACCCGGTGCAAGTGCGAGCGTAAACGTGCTGCCCTTCCCGTACTCGCTGTGGAACGCAATCCGCCCGCCGATCAGGTTGGCGAGCTTCTGGCTGAGGTGGAGGCCGAGCCAGGTGCCCCCGAGTCGCCGGGTCAGGGGGTCGAACTGGGCGAAGGCATCGAACAATTTCGCCTGATCCTCGGGCTTGATGCCGATGCCGGTGTCGGCCACGCTCACCTCGGTGACCAACCACCCGTTGTCTTGCCGTTGCGTGGCGGCGATACGGACGGTTCCCTTCTCCGTGAACTTGATGGCGTTGTTGCTCAGGTTGAGCAGGATCTGCGCGAGCGCGCGGCGATCGGTGCGCACTAGCAGCTCAGTTGTCGGGATCTCGGTTTCGAGCCGTAGTCCCTTGCGTTCGGCCAACGGAGCGACCGCCGCCGCGACCTCGGCAATCACGCTCTGACAGGCGACCGGCTCGATGTGGATGTCGACCTTGCCCGATTCGATCTTGGCCAGGTCGAGCAGGTCGTTGATGAGGGAGAGCAGGTGCCGGGCGCTGGTCTGAATGGTGCGCAGCTGCTTGTCCTGATCGTCGGTGAGCGGGCCGGGGAGCTTCATCAGCAGCGTGCCGGTGAAACCGATGACGGCGTTGAGTGGCGTGCGCAGCTCGTGCGACATGCTGGCGAGGAAGCGGTCCTTCGTCAGGTTGGCTTTCTCCAGCTCGACGTTCTTCTCGCGCAGCTCGTGCTCAATACGCTTGCGCTCGGTGATGTCGCGCGCGACGGCGACCACCAGCACGCCGTCGTCGACCGCGATCGGGCTCAGCATGATGTCGAGCGGAAACTCGCTGCCGTCCTTGCGCCGGCCGAGGAGTGCCACGCCGGCCCCCATCGGCCGGGTACGCGGCGCGGCGTAATAGTTCGTCCGATGGCCGACGTGCGGCTTGCGAAAGCGCTCTGGCAACAGCAGCTCGACGCCCCGGCCGATCAGCTCGTCGCGGCGATAACCGAACAGGACCTCGACCTGTGCGTTCGCGCGCTGAATCCGTCCGTCGCTATCGATCACGACCGTCGCATCCGGGGTGGATTCAAAGAGGCGCTCGAACAGCGCCGACCCCTTGTCCTGCGCCGCCTTTGCCGTCTTGCGATTCGCTGACTGTACGGCTCTCATCACGTTTTCTCTTCCAACACGAGGATGAACGTGCTCCCTTTTCCGTACTCGCTGGTGAACGTGATGTGGCCGCCGATCAAATCCGCGAGCTTCTGGCTGAGGTGAAGCCCGAGGCCGGTGCCTTCGTACCGGCGCGTCGAGGCGGCATCGAGCTGTGTGAAGGCTTGGAACAACTTGGCCTGATCCTCGGGCTTGATGCCGATGCCGGTGTCGGCCACGCTGACCTCGGTCAGCACGTCGCCGTTGTCGCGGCGTTGCGCGACGTCGAGCCGGATGCTGCCCGCTTCCGTAAACTTGATCGCATTGTTGCTGAGGTTGATGAGAATCTGGCTCAACGCCCGCCGATCGGTGCGGACGACCAGATCCTGCGGTGGCGTGTGGACTTCGAACCGCAGGCCCTTGTTCTCCGCCAGCGGCCCGAGCGTCGATGCGATCTCTTGGATCACGCTCAGGCAGACCACCGGTTCGAGGTTGATCTCGACCTTGCCGGACTCGATCTTGGCGAGGTCGAGCAAGTCGTTGATCAGCGACAGCAGGTGCCGGGCGCTGGCCTGAACGGTGCGCAGCTGTTTGTCCTGATCGCGGGTGAGTGGGCCGGGCAGCTTCATCAGCAAAGTACCGGTGAAGCCGATGATGGCGTTGAGCGGCGTGCGCAGCTCGTGCGACATGCTGGCGAGAAAGCGGTCCTTGGCGAGGTTGGCGTTTCCCAGCTCGACGTTCTTCTCCTGCAGCGTCTGCTCGAACCGCTTGCGCTCGGTGACGTCGCGGGCGGCGGCGAACACGCCTTGCAGCTTGCCGTCGCGGTCGTAGAAGATGGCGGCGTTGTAGGAGACCACGGTCTCATGCCCGTCTTTGCCGCGCGCCGTCAGCTCGTAGTTGGTGACGTTGCCCTCGCGCAGCACGAGCCGGATGCCGTCTTCGGCACGCACGGGATCGGTGAAGTACTGCTTGAACGGCGAGCCGATCAGCTCCTCGCGCGTGCGCCCGGTGAGGGCTTCCATCTGCCGATTCACGTCCGTGATCACCCCAAGCGGGTCAGTCGTCATCAAGGCATCGATGTTCGACTCGATGAGGGAGCGAGTATAGAACTGCTGGTCGCGCAGTTGGAGCTCGAGCTGCTTCTGGGCGGTGATCTCGCGCGCGGCGGCCAGGATGCCGAGCGGCGCGCCGCCGGCGTCGGTAAATACGCCGGCGTTGAAGCTCACCGTGATGCGCCGGCCGAGGCGGGTCGTGAGCACCAGCTCGTAGCCGATGACGCGTCCGTCCGCCAGCGTTTGCTGCACCCCGGCACGGGCCAGCTCCGACTCGGTGAAGTAGGC
>JBGQHM010000206.1:0-11761 GCA_041497995.1 Binatia bacterium
AATCAACGTGACCGTGTACGACGATCGGCTCGAGGTCGTCAGCCCAGGGCGCTTGTTGAACTCGGTGACCGTCGAAGCGATGAAGCTGGGTGCCGTACACATCGAGCGCAACCCCCTGATTGCGACCGTGCTGGCCAAGCGACACCTCATGACCGAGCGAGGCACTGGCGTGCGTCGCATGGTCATCCTCATGCGCCAGTACGGACTGCCAGGCCCGGACATCGAAGAGCGCGGTCCGTCGCTCATTGTTACGTTGCGAACGAGGCGCTGACGAGCGTGGCTGAGCAGGTTGCTGAGTCTCGTTCTTGGTGGCAAACCCGCAAGCCCGGTTCAACCGCCGAGCTGGGCCTCGTGCGTATCGATCGGGTTGACTCAACACAGGATTGGCAAGGTCTTTCGCCAGAACAGGTCGGAGCCCGGCGGGGAGAGTTCTACCAGCTCACCGAGTCGCTAGCTGCCGGTTTCGGTGCGATGCAGCCGGTGATGTGGGAAGGCGACGGAGCAATGTTGTTCGTCGGCTCAGCCCCGACGAGTGCGGCAGACGAAGATGCCGCCCGGCAAGCTGGCCTTCTTGGGATCGAGTTGCATCAGCGCCTACTGATGAGCGGATTCAGAGTGCGGATCGGCGTGCACTGCGGCCGCGTAGCGTGGGCAGAAGACCCCGGCAAACTCGCCAGCCCCGAGATCGATCGCGCCGGACACCTCGAGCGCGATTGCCCGGACGGTGCCGTTACGCTGTCCGAAGATGTATATCTCAGTTTGGCACCTGAGCTGCGTCAGAAGTGCGCCTACCTGGGTATCACGCGGCGAGATGGTACGGTCGCGTTCATCTACCCGGCCGGGGCCGTCTCTCGCCGCGATTCGGAGAAGTTTCTTCCCCCCGTCGATGACCACGAGTCCGAACGACACCGTTTCCTCCGCTACGTCGAGAGCGCCGACATCCGCCGGCTACGCTACGTGGGTCTCCGCCTGCATCGCCGCGAGCCACCCAGCCTCGAACTGTTCGACGTGTTCACTCCGCTCGACGTCGAAGAGCGTCGCCCGTCGCGTCTCGATCGCGATGCGGTCACCCTTGAGCGTGGCAGACAGAAGGCTCGGGACGGCGAGATGCACGATGCGCCGTGGTTCCACTATGAGGGCGCGGGCACACCCCGAGCATTCAGAAGTGTTTTCGACACGCAGCGCCACATCGTCGTGCTCGGGGCGCCCGGCGCCGGGAAGTCTACGCTACTGAGGTGGCTTGCCCTGAGCGCCGCGGCCGGGAGGGTCGCGTGTCGCCAGCGCCTTGGTGTGGACGATCGATTGTTGCCCCTACTCGTTCCCGTCGGCCGTCTCTGGGAGTTGCGCGAGTCCCTCGGCAAAGGCGGTCCTGCACCCAGCGTAGTTGATGCCATGGCGCACTACTTCCATGAGCGCAACGCCATCGAGGACATTCCTGCGGGTGCGGCGTTCCTTCGCCAGCGACTGGATGGTGGCGAGTGCCTGGTGCTTCTTGACGGGCTCGATGAGGTTCCGACGGCGCGCCGGCAAGAGGTTGCGCGCTGGATCGAAAGCTTCGCTGCGGCGTATCGTGGCAACCGTGTCGTCGTCACCAGCCGCGAGGTGGGGTTTGTTGGCCTCGAGTTGCCGGGCGGAATGACCGTCACCATCAGTCCGTTCAACGATCGCCAGGTGCGTGAGTACGTCATTACCTGGTACCGCGCGTATCGCGCGTGGGAGGCCAACCTATCGGCCGCAGATGCTGCGCGTGACCAGCCAATAGCGGATGCGGAAAGCCGCCGACTCCTGGAGGTCCTGAAGAGGGATCCCCGCTTACGATCGCTGTCGGGCAACCCATTCCTGTTGTCCGCTCTTGCGCTGGTTCATCGCGCCGAGGGGCAACTCCCGACCCATCGAGTTCAACTCTACGACCTGTTCGCCCGCGCGCTATGCGAGACGTGGGAACAAGCCCGCAAGCTCACCATGTCGGATTTCTCGGGGGCCGCACGAATCGACTATGAGAGCGAAGCGATCCCCGTTCTCGGTCGGCTCGCCCTCTGGCTGCACGAGCACACCGCAGGCGTTGCCCCCGAGGCTGAGGTCAAGCTCCAGATCACGCAGGCTCTCGTCGAAGAGATGGGTGCGGCTCCAGACAAAGCAGCGCGTGCGGCCGACGAGTTCCTGCAGCGCGCAAGTCGGGATCTCCAGATCATTGCGGAGCGTGGTCCCGGCGAGTACGGGTTCTTGCACCTGACGTTCCAGGAGTTCTTCGCGGCGCAGTATCTGCATGCGAGGGAACGATTCGAATCAGCAGCACAGGCGCACTGGATCGATCCTCGGTGGGAAGAGATCATTCTCCTCGGTGTCGGCACACTCTCGATCCTGCAGAAGCGCACCGCGGCAGCGGGCCGATTCATCAGCGGCTTGCTCACATGGAAGGCTCCCGGTGCTCCGTGGGTAACGGATGTGCTGCAGAAACAGGTTGTCGTCGCGGCCAAGTGCTGCGCCGACGCGCCTAACCTTGAGCCGTCCGTTGCCCAAGAGGTGCTCGACGCGTTTGTCCCGCTCACTTGTAGGGCCACCGGCCTGCCTCTTGAAAGGGGGCGCCGGGCGCTTGCCCGGATCCGGGGGTCTCGTTTCGCGGTGGGGCTAGCGGATCGGCTGCTTTCGGCCTTGCGTGATGACAAGGACGATATGGTACGTGCGAATGCAGCTTTCGCACTGGGTGAGCTATGCGAGCCCAGGGCCCTGGAGCCGCTGCTAGACACTCTGCGCGACGACAAGAGCCAGTTGCTTCGATTTGTCAGCGCTGATGCCCTGGGCGCGCTAGGCGATGCCGGGGCTCTCGAACTGCTGGTGACAACTCTGCGCAGCGACAAGGAGTGGTTAGCGCGTGCCGTCACCGCGCGTGCGCTGGGCACCTTGGGGGACGTGCGTGCTCTTGAGCCGCTTGCGGACGCTTTGCGTGTAGACAACAACGTGAGCGTTCGCCTCAGGGCGGCCGACGCGCTGGCCTCTCTGCGCGACGCGCGTGCGCTAGAGCCGTTACGCGCCGCCTTGCGCGAAGACAAGGAGTTGTCCGTCGGCCGGGCGGCGGCCCTCGGGCTGGGGACATTGTGGAAGCAGCTGGATGACCTCCCGTTGCTGGTAAGAGAGGCTAGGGAACACAATCAAGAGTGGGTGACTCTGAGCGTGCTCGGTGCGCTGGCCAACGTCTTACGCAGAGATGAAGACTTCGAAAGGGTGCGCAGTTATCTACGCGGGGCCAAGGACGTGTTGATGCGTGCAGGTGCGGCGGCTGCCCTCGGCAAAATCGGCGACTCCGGCGCTCTTACACTGTTGCTAGCGGCCTTGCGGGAAGACAAGGAGCCGACCGTGCGTGCAAACGCGGCCCAGGCTCTCGGAATGTTGGCCGACCCCATTGCGTTTGAGCCGCTGCTGGCGGCCCTTTGTGAAGACAAGGACGGTGCGGTACGTGCGAGTGCCGGCGGTGCCCTCGGAGCGCTAGGCGACCTCCGTGCTGTGGAGCCCCTGCTAGCAGCCCTGCGGGAAGACAAGGAAGGGACAGTGCGCGCCAGCGCGGCCGGGGCCCTGGGGACGTTGGGCGACCCTCGCGCTGTTGAGCCCTTGCTCGCGGCGCTACGGCGCGACAAGGAGAAGGCGGTGCGCGCCAGCGCGGCGGGCGCACTAGGCACGTTGGGTGACGAGCGAGCGGTGGACCCGTTGTTGGTTACCCTGCGAAAAGACAAAGAGCAGCCGGTACGCACGCGCGCCCTTGAGGCGCTGTGGGAGTTGTCGGACCGCCTTCCTCAATCGCGCTCCGCAGCAGCGGCAACCCCCAGACGACCAAGTTCGATCGGAAAACCTAGAAGCAAGACCAGTCGCCGCCGCCAAGGAAAGTCTGGGTCCTCGCGACGTGAGTAGACCCGATAAGCCCGCCGCACCGCCTCCCAGGCCGCGCAGGCAGGGACGCCTGCGCCACCAAAGCGAGGACTATGACTGCAATCCCAACAACCCGCCGGTGGCCATTGTCGACAAGGACGCCATGCGCGTCTTTCTCGATCGCGCGCCCCGTGACGCGCAAGTGAGAGGCGACGAAGCGTGGCGCGAGTGGGTCGGCACCGCGCCGCTCACGTCGGGCAGGCGGTCAGTGCGGCGTTCACCGCCATCAGGATCTCGTCGATCGTGATCTGACCGTCCGCGTTGGCATCGCCGGCTGCGCACGTGGCGCTCCCGCTGCCCAGCGCGATGTTGACCATGGACAAGAGCTCGTCGATGGTGACTGCTCCATCGCCATTGCAATCACCGACGCAGGTGGTCGGCTGCGGGCCGACGAAGGTGCCGCGCCGGTAGATCACGCCGAAGTCGGCGTTGCCGATCAATTGTGTAGGCGGACCGCTCGGTGTGATGTGGTCGGCCGCCAACGGTTGGCGCATCAAGGCGAACGCGGTCGGCGAGCTGTCTGATTGAGAGTACACGATGGCGCTGTCGTCGCCGGTATATCCCGGCACGCCGAGACCATTGATGACCGTCGCGACGACTGCACGCTTACCGGTCGTCAGATTCGCAGCGATCACCGTCGAGTTCTGAGTGTCCTGATCGAAGATGTCGAAGGTGACGAAGTTGTCACTCGTCTGGCTAAGCGCCGGGTTGGCGATGTCCATCCCACGAGTTGGTGGCACGATCGTCTGCGTCGTCTCCGTGTCGAGATCGAGTGCGAAGATGCTCCAGGCCTGTTCGGGCTGACCACCGCGCACGCGCAGCTCGTTGAGCGCGTCGTAGATGAGGAAGTGACCGTCCGCCGTGAAGTCCATGACGTCGGCGTTCAGGATCGTGTCTGTGGTACCGGCGTCCAGCGTCGGTGCGCGCAACGTGAACGTGCGCGTCTGGCCGTTGTCACCGGTGTCGATGACGCGGATCTTGTTGTCCGGGTTTCCACTATCCGTCTGCAGAACGAAGCCGAAGCGCTCCCCGTCCGGCGAGACCGCGACCGAGTAAATGAAGTTCGGGAAGCCGAGGCAGTCTTCGAGTGTGTCGGTATCCGGGTCGATCTTCGTCCCGTCGGTGTTGATGAAGCAGACGTCGTGGTCGCTATTGACGAACACCGCAGCGGACCCGTCGCCGCTGACGGACGGGCGCGCCGCACCGACGCTGTTTTCGGCGAGCAGCACGCCATCGGTAGGGTCTTCGATCCCGGGCTCTCGGCGCGCCAGGAAGTACGCTTGCTCGGTGGTGTCGAAGAATAGGAACAGCAACGCGTCCTGGCCGGCCACCGGCGGAAACGGTGATGGCGGCGGCGTGCCGCGGGCGTTGAAGATCTCGACCGCATCAAACGCCTCCACGGTCGCCAGCTGTTGGTGCGAGCCGCTGCCGAAGAGCTCCTCGGCTGCAGCAACCGCGGCGAGCCGCGCATCGATGAACTTGGAGTTCGCCACCAGATGCGTGGTCAGAGCGCGGTAGAAGATACGCTCGGCGTCGCGAATGCCCACCGCGTCGTTGAGGCCCTCGGCCAGCAGATAGAACGCGTGACTGATAATGGTGCTGTTGAGGTGTACCCCATTGTTGTCGCGGTCCACGAAGTTGTCGAGGAAGGCATCGTCGGGACCGATGAACTCACTCATCTTGGAAGGGTACGCGGGACAGCCGGAGCAGATGTCGACCGAGGCCGGGTCCGCCAAGTTGCGTGGGTCGGCCAAGAGCGCGCTATTCAGCCAGTCAGCCCTGCCCGTGGCACGGGCCTCGACCGCTTCGCCGAAGATATCGGACATGGCTTCATTCATCGCGCCCGGCTGATCGTGGTACTCCAGATTCGCGGTGTACTGCGTGACGCCGTGAGTCAGCTCGTGCCCGACCACATCGAGCGCAGCAGCATATCGCTGGCCGTCGCCGAAGATCATCAGGGTGCCGTTCCAGAAGGCGTTATCGAAGCCCTGGTCGTAGCGCACCACGCCGAGCATCGTGCCGCCTTGGCCGTCGATCGAGTTCCGGTTGTGGCGCTCGAGGTAGTAGTCGTAGGTCAACCCAAGGTTCGTAGCGGCACTCACCGCGTCGGCCGGACTCCAAGAATTCCGATTCGTCGAGGTGACTTGCACGAGTTGGAAGTTGGCATCGTCTGACGTGCCGTGCTCCGCGTCGAGGACAATGATCGCGCCGCGGGTATCGAGCGTCGGCGCCGGCGAGGTGGGATCGAACATGAGCTTGCTGGTGTCGACCATGAAGAAGGTCGCGCCGTCCTGCCACAGGTGGAGGGTCTGGCTGTTGCCCAGCACGTCAATGCCCGATCCGGTCGCGGCTGCTTCCATGACTTGATTGAATGCCGCGAGCACGTTTCCGTCGATGGCGTCAATCACCGCTAACCAGCGCGAGGTCATGGAGACGGATAGCTCGAGCTTCCACGCGAGGTGGGGTGATCGGTCGCCGCGGGCGTACACGATGAGACTCGGCGTGCCGGCGGATGCAGTCGCGCCATGCGGAACGGCATCACGCGCCCGCGCCACTGCGGCGTTGGCGTCCACGACAGGCTGTGTGCGTAACGTACGCGGCGTCGCGACGAAGGCGCCGTCCATGAGGTCGACGTCGCCGTCCGAATCCAAGTGGACGATGAGCTCGGCAGGCCACACCGGGAGGCCGCGGTACATCTGCGCGTAGCGGAGGTGCCGGCGGCCGAGCTGGTCGCGTTCGTGGCGGCGCAGCTCGAGCTCCTTATCGGGGTCGTCCAGGCGGAGCAGGTCGCGATAGCGGCGCAAGAAGGTTCCGGCTGTCTGCTCAGGGGTGCCATGCGCGTGCGGCAGCGCACGCGCCGCGCTGTTGTGCGGCACACGAATCTGCATTGGTGTGCCCGAGCTCAACCGCACGCGCACTTCCAGCTCGGCGGCGTCCCGAGATGTGCTTGCCACCAGGGGACCGCTCGCGCGTTTGGATGTCGCGCGTCGCGTGAGGTGGGCGCGCAGCCGGTCGGCGAGCTGTGAGGTTAGGGTATCCGCGGCGTCTGAAGCGTTGTCGATTGTGGCGCGTGCTGCCGCCGTGCCCGAAAGAGGGCTGACCTGAATCGCGTCGAGCCGAGCGCTCTGCGCGGCACTCGTGCGCGCCTCAATGGCGACCACGAGCGATACGAGCACCACGCCAATGCATGGCATGACCACACGTTCGAGTTGGTGCATGAGTAGCCCTCCAGGCCAGAATGTCCGATGCGCGTTGTGCCTCAATGAGGCGCGGATTGAAAGGGAATCGGGTCGCTACCCGCACCGTTGCCACCGTGCTAGCCTGCGGAGCGATTTTGATGGAGGCGTCAATGGCTGAACCGCAAGGGGTATCTCGACGGCAGTTCTTGCAGGTCGTTGGGGGAACGGCTGCGGCGGTCGCTGCCGCTACGTCCGGCCCGCGCCCACTGTACGCGCTGGCGGCACCCGACACAGAGTCGCTCACCATCCTCGCCTTCAACGAGAATCCGTTCGGGATGTGCTCCAGTGCTCGTGAGGCAGTGATTGCAGCGGCGGCCAACGGCAACCGCTATCCGAAACAGACGGCCGATGGGTTGCGCGACGACGTCGCCCGGTTGCTCGGCGTCGACGCCGAGATGGTGGTGCTGGGGGCTGGGTCGATCGAGCCGCTCAAGATCGTCACCGAGCTGTTCTCCACGCCGGGCCATGGCCCGGTGGTGGCCGAGCCGACCTTCGAAACGGTCGTCATGTATGCGGGGCTGAGCAACGTCCAGCCCATCAAGGTGCCGCTCGCTGCCGATCATCGCATCGACCTCGATCACATGCTCGCCGCGGCCAAGGGCGCCGGCCTCGTGTATGTCTGCAACCCGAACAACCCGACGGCGGCGATTGTCGACAGGGACGCCATGCGCGCATTCCTCGATCGGGCGCCGGGCGACGTGCCCGTGATGGTCGACGAGGCGTATCACGAGTGGGTCGACAACCCGCGCTACGAAAGCTGCGTGAAGTACGTGAAGGAGGGCCGCAATGTCATCGTGCTGCGCACGTTCTCCAAGGTCTACGGCCTAGCCGGCTTACGGGTCGGCTACGCGGTGGCGTCGAAGGCGACCGCGCAACGCCTGGCGCCACACCGGCTGCAGAACTCGCTGAACACCGCCGGGCTCGCCGCGGCGCGCGCCAGCCTCGCCGATCAAGCGAGCGCCGCGCAGTTACGCGTACGCAACGCGAAGATCCGGACGGAGTTCCTGAACTGGCTGGAGCAGCGCGGATTCAAAGCCATCCCGTCCGACGCCAACTTCGTCATGGTGGAAATCGGCCGTCCAGTACCGCCTGTGATCGATGCGCTCAAGCAACGCGGCTTCCTCGTCGGCCGCCTGTTCCCGTCAATGCCGACACATCTGCGCATCTCTCTCGGCACCGAAGAGCAGATGGGGCGTTTTCAGCCGGTGCTGGGTGAGGTGCTGCAAGCGTAGACGTCAATCCACGCGTCGTCTTCGACGCGCGTGCGTACCGTGTATGCGGCGGGGGGAGTTGGTCAGACGGTCCGCAGCGCAGCTGGCGTAGGACGCGCGTGCCAGGGCGTTCGCCGCTAGTCAATTTGCGGGCCATCTCGATCTTCGGCCGCTAGTGTCCTGAGTCAGAAGTTCGGTGAGTAAGTCCGGGGAGCAACAAGACGCTGCGCCTACAGCTTGCACCCTCACCCTCCCCTCCCACGCTGAGAAAAATGCGCGGGAGAGGACACCAATGGCTCTCAAGCCCACCTGGTGAGCTGAACGCACGGCCAACTGTCCTCTCCCGCGCATCTGTTCCGCGCGGGAGAGGGGAGGGTGAGGGCACTTGGTTTGTTCGTCGAACTTCTGACTCAGGACACTAGCGCGTGGGGATGAGGTGTTCGTCGTCGAGCCACGCCGCGAGATCGGTGGCGACGACCTCGTAACCCTTCGGCGTCTGGTGACAGTGATCGTAGAAGAAGTCCCGGCTCGCCTTCGCACGCAGGGCCGGAACCAAGTCGTAGCAGTGGATTCCGTGCCGCATGCAGACGGCCCTGAAGCTCTCCTGCGGCCGATAGTCCTTCACCGTTCCGAGCACCTGCATAGCGATGGGAAAGAGGGTGATGGCGAAGTTGGCGCCGCTCTCGGTGACCGCGCGTTGCAGCACGGTTACCTCCTGGTCGATGATCTGCCAGCACTGCGGGTTCCACGCCAAGCCGAAGTCCGTGTAGGCGTGATAGATCTCGAAGTCGAACCCGTCGCGGTTGTGCAGCATATCGCCGGCGCGCAACTCGCGGCCGGCGCGGAACTGCTCGCGCCACAGCGGATCCGCCGTCTCCGGGTTGGCATCCTGCCACAGCGCCGCGTGGACGATGCTGAAGCGCTCGGCGGCCCACTGCAGGAGGCGACTGTGCGCGTATGGATACGGCAGCGAACGCGCGTGGAAGGCCCCGGAGTTCTGGCAATCGTTCAGATACATTGCCAGCAGCACGAGGTCCGGCTGGACCGCGTCGCGGATCTCCATGAACAGATAGAACTCCTCCATCGTGCCAACGCCGGGCAACCCGGCGTTGATGACGCGGATACGCTTCGCGCGGCCAGCAACCACGCGCTCCATCTGCCGGGTGTAGGTGGCGTCCTCGTTGAGAAAGTCTCCGAAGGTGATCGAATCGCCGAGCACCAGGACGCGAAACTCGTCGGCCTGCTTCGGCCCGAGCTCGTCGTACCGCAGACCGATCGAGTTGGTCTCGAGGATCACGTCCTGGCGGCTGATATGGTGGGCGGCGATCTCGGCGTGCACATTCTTGCGCAGGCGGACGCCGTGGTGGCCGCTCCAATCCATGACTGACGCGATGCCACCGTCTTCCTGCATAGCCGTCTTGTCGCCGGTGCGCGGCTCGACGGCCTGCAGGTTCTCCACCTTCACGATCTGCGCGGGCGGCAAGGTGATCCGCGCGACGATCTCCAATGCTAGCAGCGTGCAGAAAACGGAAAGCAGCGCGATCAGCAGGTTGATAGTCAGGTTCCGTCGTCGCGTCACGGATTCAGCTCCACCTCACTCTTCTCCCCTACAACCTGGATGATGTCGAAGGTATTGAGGGTGAATCCCCACGAAGGCGGCACGAGCTTCTCGAGGGCTTTGTACGCTGCAGCCCGACCCAAGCGGAGCACCAACACGGAATAGAGAATCTGCCGCAGGCTCCGCGCCACGCCGACCGAACGGATCTCGAGGACGCGAAACCCGTAGTTCGCCAGCAGCCGGGCCAGCGTCGAGCGTGAGAAGTAATGCACATGCGTCGGCGGATGGATCATGCGCCACCTGCGGCCGCGCAGGCGCGCGACCACGCTGCCGATGTCCCCGGTGGTGACGGAGAGGATCGCGCCGGGGCGCGAGAGGTTCGCGATGTGTGCCAGGTACAGGTCCGGCCGCTCCAAATGCTCGATCACATCCCACATCACGGTGACGTCAACCGGTCCTCCAAGGCTCGCCGGGGTGGATAGGAGAAAATCGTCCGTTCTCACGTCCAACCCAGATATGCTACGGGCGTAATGCGCCGCTGCCGGGTTCATCTCGTATCCGACCACCTGAAAATGCTCCTTGGCCAGATCGAGGAAGAATCCGTATGCGGTGCCGATCTCGAGGAGGCGCCCGCCGGCACGACGCCGCAGGAGCTCACTCAGACGACCGCGAAAGGTCTTCTTAAAGAACGTCTCGTCAGACAGATAGGAGAGATACTCGCCGCCCGTAAAGTAGTCGCCCTCGTAGACGCGCCGGGGGTCCAGGCACTGATCCAACCGCGCGGTCACGAAGCCACAGCCGGTACAGCGGAGCAGGAGGTCGAAATGAGGCACGCGTCCGACCTGCCCGCAGACGAGACAGCGACGCTCATCCATCGGCGTCGGAGTCACCGACGTGTGGATGCCGCGAGTCCGCCGCCACAACCGGCTTCGCGGTGCCGGTGGCGCGCCGCTCCCCCGCAAGAATGTACAGCGGACGGCCTTTGATCTCGTCGAACATCGTCGCGATATATTCGCCGATCACGCCAAGGAAGAGCAGCTGGCAGCCGCCCAGAAACGTGCCGACCAGGATCGTCGACGCCCAGCCGGGTATGACGGCCCGCCGGAAGAAGAGGTAGGCGGTGACCGCAAAGATGCCATACAGCCCGCTGAGCGTGCTCACCACAAACCCCAACATCACTGCAAGCTTCAGGGGAACCTTGGAAAAGGATATCAGACCCGTGCGTGCGAAGGTCACCATTTCCCAGAACGAGTACTTGCTGCGACCGGTGAACCGCGGCCCGGCCTCGAACTCGACGCAGCAGGAGCGAAATCCGACCCACGCAACGAGGCCGCGGAGGAAGCGGTCGCGTTCCCGGATGTCTTCACGAAACACATCGACCACACGGCGCGACAGCAGACGAAAGTCGGCGCCATTGGGATCGATATGCGTGGAGGATAGCCGGTTGACGAGGGCGTAAAACGCCCGGGCGCTCAGATCCTTGAACCAGCCGACCGTGTGGGTCGGTCGCCGGACTGCTTGCACGACATCGAACCCCTGCTGCCAGCGCTCCACCATCGTCGGAATCAGGCTCGGTGGATGCTGCATGTCAGCGTCCAGGCAAATGACGGCGTCACCGTCCGCGTGATCCATACCCGCTGTCAGCGCTGCCTGGTGCCCGAAGTTGCGGGACAAGTGCAGCACCGTGACGTGCTCGGGATGCGACGCGTGCAAACCGTCGAGCACCTCAGTGGTTCCGTCCGTGCTCCCATCATTGACGAGCACGATCGTATAGTCGTACGGGAGCGCCTGGAGCACCTCGAACAAAGCACCCACGAGGCGCTCAATTCCAT
>JBGQHM010000207.1:0-11723 GCA_041497995.1 Binatia bacterium
AACGAGAACGTCACGCGCATCTTCGCCATGCAGATGTTCGGGCTGCGGCGGGAGCAAGGGCGCATGGCCGAGCTCGAAGACGTTGCCCGTGCGTTCATTGCACAGTACCCCACGCTGCCGGCATGGCGTGCGGCGTTGGCCGTGATCTGCACGGAACTGGACAAGGAATCCGAGGCGCGCGGCGTGTTCGATGCGCTGGC
Source organism: Binatia bacterium (assembly GCA_041497995.1). Taxonomy (GTDB): domain Bacteria; phylum Desulfobacterota; class Binatia; order HRBIN30; family HRBIN30; genus DATKMS01. Next base: position 201 of record JBGQHM010000207.1, read on the forward strand.
GGCCGATGACTTCGCGGCGCTGCCGCGCGACACCTTCTGGCTGGCTGCAATCGCCGGCCTCGCTGACGTCTGTGCAAGCCTTGGAGATATGGCGCGTGCAGCGGTGCTGTATCGACTGCTCGAGCCCTATGCCGAGCGCAACGTGATGATGACCCCGGGCACCGCCTGCAGCGGCGCCGCCGCCCGTCCCCTCGGCCGCTTGGCGGCCACGTTGCAGCGCTGGCACGACGCCGTCCGCCACTTCGAAGCGGCGTTGCAGCTCAACACCAGCCTCGGCGCCCGTCATTTCGTGGCGCACACGCAGACCCAGTACGCCGACGCACTCCTGCAGCGTGGACACCCCGGCGACGCGCGACGCGCCGTGAATCTGCTCGGCGCCGCGCGTGAGACGTACGAGGCGTTGCGCATGACGCGCCACCGCGACATGGCAGCCGCACTTCGCCAGCGCGCCGAAGTGCTCCGCTCACGCCCTCGCACGCGGGTCACGGCGCTGCCGCGGCGCTAGGACCTGCGGTCAGCGTCATTTCTATGGTCCGCTCCCGTTGGTCGCTGTTGAGTGCCATAGCAGGCTGCTAGTGCCGGGAGGTATGCATCGAGACTCCCGAATATTTGTGGGGAAATCGGGGGTTCTGTGGTAAGCACCGCGGTTGGGGGCAAGGCTGGCGTCGATGATTTATCAGTTCGGACAGTTCGATCTCGACGACGGCCTTTTGGAGCTGCGCCGCAATGGCCAGCCGGTGCCCACGGAACCAAAGGTCTTTAGTGTTCTGCTGTATTTGCTCCAGCACAGAGGCCGCGTCGTTCCGAAAGGGGAGCTCTTCGAGCGTCTGTGGCCCGGTCAGGTCGTCAGCGACTCAGCGCTGACTTCCTGTATCAAGGCCCTGCGCAATGCCGTCGGCGACGCCGGCACCAGCCAGAAGGTCATCAAAACCATACGCGCGCGCGGCTATCGCTTCGTGGCGGAGCTGCGCGCGGACGCGTCACGAGTCACGAATCACGAGCCGCGAACCGACTTCGTCGGCCGCGAGCAGGAGCTACACCAACTCCGCGCTGCCCTTGATGACGCGTTCGCCGGGCGAGGACGACTCATCCTCCTCGTAGGCGAGGCGGGTATCGGCAAGACGCGGACGGCGGACGAGCTGGCTGTGATCGGGCGACGGCGCGACGCCGTCGTCCTCGTCGGACGGTGCTACGAAGGCGACGGCGCACCGGCGTTCTGGCCGTGGGTGCAAGTCGTGCGTGGTGCGATCCGCGAGCGCGACCCTGCCGCGCTCGCCGAGGTCATGGGAGCCGGTGCCGCAGACATTGCCCAGGTCGTACCGGAAGTGCGGGAGCGGCTGCCGGCAGTAGCTACACCGCCTGCCCTGGGGAGTGAGCAGGCACGCTTCCGCTTCTTCGATAGCGTGGTCACGTTCCTCAAGCGGATCGCGGACCAGCAACCTACCGTCGTGATCCTCGACGATCTGCACTGGGCGGATCGCGGCTCGCTCTTGTTGTTGGAGTTTCTGGCGCGCGAGCTGCGCGACAGCGGCCTACTAGTGATCGGGACCTACCGTGACGTGGACCTCGGTGGTTCGCATGCACTGACACAGACGCTGGGTGAGCTGGCGCGCACCGAGGTGTGCCAACGGCTCATCCTGCGCGGCTTGGCGGAACGTGAAGTCGGTTGCTTCATCGAACGCGCCGGCGGCGGGGAAGCGGCCGCGGCGCTGGTGGCGGCGGTGCACCGCGAGACCGACGGCAACCCTTTCTTCGTCACCGAGGTGGTGCGTCTTTTGGCTGATGAAGGTGGTTTGGAGCAGGCGCCACGCGGCAGCGAGCGCGCCTGGGCGATTCCGCAGACTGTGCGGGAGGCGATCGGCCGCCGGCTCAGCGGCGTGTCCGACGCGTGCAATCGTACCCTGCAGGTGGCTGCGGTGATCGGCCGCGAATTTACACTCCCGACGTTGAAGCGCGCCTGGGAAGGCGCGACGCGGCCGACCCGCCTGGCGCCGTCCGCGTCGGCAACGCCAGTGCTTGACGCGTTGGACGAAGCGCGGAACGCGCGCCTGATCGAGCACGTCGCGTGGACCTCGACAGCGTTCGCTGTCGAACGCACGCGGCTTGGCCGCTACCGGTTCTTGCATGCGCTCGTCCGGGAAACACTGTACGAGGCGCTGTCAGCGGTCGAGCGCACACGGCTGCACCGCGTCGTGGGCGAAGCCCTGGAAGACATCCATCACGTCGCTATCGACGCACACGTCGCAGAGATCGCGCACCACTACTTCGCGGCCGCCGCGGCCGGCGAGGTCGACAAGGCGATGGAATACGCGGCGCGCGCCGCGCAACGCGCGGCCGCACTGTTTGCATACGAGGAAGCGGTGCTGCACTACGAGCGCGCGCTGCAGTTGTGTGAGTTGAGCGCACCAATTGATGAGCGCCAGCCCTGCGAGCTGCTGCTGGGGCTCGGCGAGAACCAATGGCGTGCGGGAGACATTGACCGCGCCCGCGCCACCTTCCAGCAAGCGGCGTTGGCGGCGCGCGGGTTGCACTCCGCCGAGCTACTTGCCCGCGCCGCACTCGGCTACGGCGGCGAGTTCCGCGGATTCGATCTCGGCGTGGTCGAGCCCACGCTGATCGAGTTGCTCGAGGAAGCGCTCCAGCAAGTCGGCTCCGCCGATAGCGGGTGGCGCGCGCGCTTGTTGGCGCGGTTGGCGGTGGCGCTCTATCACGTGCCCGATTCATTGCTGCGGCGCGAGGAATTGACCGGCGAAGCGGTCGCCGTCGCCGCCCGCATCGGTGACGGTCCCGCGCAACTCGCGGCGCTGTACAGTCGGCAGTGGGCAATCTGGGGGCCCGAGAACCTCGACGAGCGGCTGGCGGCCGTGACGGAGATGGCCCGCGTCGCCGACCGGCTGGGAGACCGCGACGCGGCGCTGCACGCGCATCGCTTCCGGTTCATCGACCTCATGGACCTCGGCGACGTGGCGGCGGCCAACGTCGAGGTGGAGACCTGCGCGCGCTTGGCGACAGAGCTGCGGCAACCGTACTATCTCTGGTACGTCACGACCTTCCGCGCCCTGCGCGCCTTTCTCGATGGCCGCTTCGACGAGAGCGAGCGGCTGGCACAGGAAGCCCTCACAGTCGGGCAGCGCGCGCAGAGCCTGAACGTCGCCCAGATCTACGGCCTGCAGATCTTCGGCGTGCGCCGCGAGCAGGGCCGGTTGGCCGAGTTGGAGCCGGCATTCCAGAACTTCGTCGCGCGTTACCCCGCGCTGCCGTCGTGGCGCGCCGGCTTGACGTTCTTGCTTGCCGAGTTGGGCCGCGAGGCGGACGCTCGCACCCACTTCGAGGTGCTGGCCGCAAACGACTTTGCCGCCGTGGCGCGCGACAGCTTCTGGTTGGCGGCGATGGCGACGATCTGCGACGCGTGCGTCTTCCTCGGCGATGCGCGCCGTGCCGCCGTTCTCTACGCACTGCTCGCACCGTATGCCCGGTGCAACATCACGGACATCGGTGTGCTCTGTTTCGGCTCGGCTGCCCGCTACCTCGGCCGATTAGCGGCGGTCGTGGGCGAGTGGGACACTGCCGAGCAACACTTTGCAGGCGCGCTGCAGATGGACCGGCACGTGGGTGGCCGGAGCATCGTCGCCCACACGCAACACGAGTATGCCGAGATGCTGCTGCAGCGCGGCCGCCCGAACGACGCGAGCGTTGCGCTGCAGCACCTCGATCCCGCTCTCACTGCCTACGAGCAGTTGGGAATGCGCACCTTCTATGAGAAGGCGGCCGCACTCAAGCGGCAAGCTGAAGAGGTCCGTGCAGGGCAAGACAAGGCCGCGAACGAATCGGGCCGCGGGCGTTCCCGCGTCACGCTCCTGCGTCCCCGCTAGGGCCTGCGGCCGGCGTCATTTCTATGGGCCGCTCCCCGCCCGCACTCCAGAGGCTTCCGGCGGACGTGATGGGCCGCTGCGGACTGCCAAGTCCGGCAGGCTGCTAGGCGCCACGAATGATTTCAACATCAGCGTCGCACCCCTCGTCCACGCGCCATCAGGCGGCGGCAGGTGTCAGCGGCCTTTTGTGCATCCGCACCCTCGGGATTGTTACGCGCACACAACGCGACGTAGATTCCCACCGCACATTCCTCCACACGCCGGGTGCCCGCGGCTACATCGGACGCTGCGAGGCCCCGACCGAGCAGCTCCTGCTCGACCGCTGCGACCACGCAGCCAAGCAGCGGTAGGAACTCCGAGTCGTCGAGCGGATAGGCGTCGCACTGCTCGAACAGCTTCGCGATGACCGTACACGCAGTACGTGTGATCGCTTCGACCCAGCTGGGGGTCGGACTGATCGCATGGGCCGCAGACTCTCCTGGCGGCGATGCTGCAGCCAAGCCGAGCGGCGGCAGCTCGTCCGCTGCAACGCGCAGCACGATCGAGCGTGCTTGGCCAGGCGTTCGGGCGATTAACCCGTTCTTCGCGAGCCCCACCACCATCCGGTGAATGGTGGGCGCCGTGGTGCGAAAGTAACCCTGCATATCGGCTTCGGCGGGAGCTTGCCCGTGGATCAGCGTGTAATGGTGAATGAAGGAAAGGTACTGCCCCTGTTTCGGGGTGAACCTCCGAGGCATGGTTCGCTCCTCGCTCATAGCAGCTCGAAGAATTTGTCTGTGCCGATGTGGCGCACGTAGCTGCGCACGAGTACCGAGAGCGGCCCAGTCGATAGGTGCAACCATCCTCCCTCGCCTCGGTACGACATCCGGTAAGCAACGTAGCTATGCGGAGGGCCAGACGCCGACGCAGCGAATTTCATCACCGGCCAGTACCGCGTCTTTGCCCTGATGTCAGCAAGACGGCGGGCAAGCAAGACGGGCTCGCCGCTGCACAGCTCGGCCAAGCTATCGACGCCATCCGCAGAGAGACGATTGTCCGGTTCGTAGATGACGATCTCGTTCCGACGTTCCTCGGCCGCGTGGTAGCGTAGATGTGCGTGCCGAGTGCGCGAGGCACGAGAGGGTCTCGGTATCACCCAGGCAGAGCTGGCCACCCGAATTCGCAGTACGCATCCCGCCATCGCTCGCCTTGAGGCGGGCGGCAACACCCCAAGCTTCGACACGCTCCGGCGCATCGCTGCAGCGCTCGGCTTGGAACTGGTGGTCGAGCCGCGCACGCGCCGAGTCGCGGCCTGACGGGCCATCGAGCTCATCCACGCCGTCATCGGTCGGTGAACCGTGGAGATGTTCCTCATCCTGCGCCTCGGCCGTCCGGGTGTGCTGCCCGTCGACGACTGCGGCATCCAGCCCCTGCAATCGCGAGCGCTCTATGGTAAGAGCCAAGGCAATCATCGAGAGGAGCCAACATGTCGCACGTGGTCGCTATTGAGTTGGAGATGCCGGACGACTTGGCCCGCTTTCGCTTGCCGCTCGCTGTGAACAAGCGTCTCCGCAAATTGCTCGACCGTCAGGATAACGGTGAGCGACTGACCGCTGCGGAGCGCAAGGAAGCCGAGGGTCTCGTGAATCTTGCCGAGTTGCTGTCGCTCCTGCAGCTGCGGGCCGGACGGGTTGGGAGACAGGCAAAGAAGTTGTGAGCCAGATTCCCGCCCAACTGCGCCGCTTGGTGCGAGAGCGTGCGGGAAGCCGGTGCGAGTACTGCGGGCTGTCGCAGGTGGGACAGGAAGCCACGTTTCACCTCGACCACATCGTTCCGAGGCGGACCGACGGCCCAACGCGGGCCGGCAATCTTGCGCTGGCCTGTGTGTCCTGTTCCCTGCGGAAGGAAGCCCGACGGTCGGCCATCGATCCGGCTACCGGCCGAACCGCCCCACTATTTCATCCGCGCCGCCAACGCTGGGCGGACCATTTCCGCTGGGAGGGTGTCCGAGTCGCCGGGTTGACGCCCACGGGGCGGGCCACCGTTGCGGCGCTTCGCATGAACCGCTTCTTGATCCTTGCCATTCGACGAGAAGAGACCTTGCGCGGCCGGCATCCGCCTGGCGGACAATTCGTGGCGAGCCCGAAGCCGGCGGGGTGATGACGTCCGCGTCTGTGCTCTGAACGCCGCCGCCGCATACGCGTTCGCGCGTGGCGCGTGTTCAGGCCTCCCGCTGCCGGCGGACGACTACAGCATCCGCAGAGTCTTCGCGATCACCTTCACCCTCGAGGTGGGCGGCAACACCCCAAAAGCTTTGACACAGTCCGGCGCATCGCTGCGGCACTCGGCCCGGTGGACCGCGGAGATGCTACTCATCTTCCGCCTCGGCCGCCCGGAGGTGCTGCGCACGGACGCATCGCGGAAGGCGTCACCGGCTGGTATGTCATCAAAAGTCCACATTCCAGACCTGCCCCCGTAGCTCTCCAGAATCTGCGCGTGGATCGTGGCAATGCTCCTCAGGTTCCACCGCGGTCGCCTGGATGCAAAGTGGCAGCGCTCGGATTCGACGTGCAGCTCATGACTGAGGACCGTTTCCTAACAACCGAACCACGTCCCCAAGGTTGTCCGTGACCCGTGCGACTGACGACGCCATTGCGAACGAGTAGCCGACATCGGCTTGCCCGCCCTCCTTGCCACCGTCTCCGCCAGCGCGCATCGTGTCTGGGTTGTGGAGATGCCCGGTGGGCCGCGGCGATTGCAAGGCTTCGCTGTTTCGCGTAGCAAAGCGGGTACGTGAGTAATCAGCCGAATGCTGAGGGGGATTCTCAAGGCATGGCTGGTGCGCACTACGTTTACAGCATGCTGGAAAAGCAGGAGTTCTATTGGGGCGCTGCAATTGTACACCTCTTGGAGGATCCACGATGCGTAGGCGTCGCCAAACGCGAGAACGGCTATGTCGTCAATGCAACACGGTTCATAGTCCTGAAGTATTCAACCAAGTCGCGTACTCCTTGGCGCTTCAGTTTCGGCGCGGATGAAATCAAGAGACTCGTCGAGGCGTCCAGTCGTTACGAATCACTGGTGATCGGACTCGTATGCGGCGGGGACGGAGTGTGCGCAATCACCTGGAAGCAGGCTGCGGAAATTCTCGGAAAGGAGCCAGGCTGGATCTCGGTTCGGCGGAATTTTCATGAGCGCTATGCAGTCACGGGGTCAGCGGGCGAACTTCCTGGCAAAGTGCCGCTTCGAGATTGGCCGGCTCTTCTGTTCGAATCGTGAGCGCCGGATATAGGCGGCTGAGGGAGGCCTTGATCATGATCATTCGAGACGGACAACACTCCACAGAAGTGATGAACGTCTTGCGGCGAGAGATCCCGAACCCACAATCGCTCGAATCCATTCGTGACAAGGCGGCGCGTATCCTCGATCAATCGGTGAATCCCATTGGCCAACCCCCGGAACACCCAAGCGATGGTCTCCTCTATGGCCTGATTCAAAGTGGGAAAACCAGTATCATCACGGTGGCTGCGGCCATGGCGGCGGACAACGGGTTCCGCTGTATTCTCATCCTCACCTCCGACATTGATCTTCTGTACGACCAGACCTTGGAGCGCGTGCGAAGGGCGCTCCGAGGTTTGACCGTCCTCGGAAAGAAGGATTGGAAGGACGCGCAGCGATTTGAGCGGCAATTGCGCGCGAGCGCGTTTGTCGTTGTCTGTTCAAAGAATGGAAGCAAACTAAAGGGTCTCCTAGAGGCGTTCAAGGCAGCCCGCGCAGGGGGCTTGCCCACATTGATAGTTGATGACGAGGCCGATCAGGCAAGCCTGAACACCTTTACGAGCAAGGGTAGCCCCCAAGTCAGCAAGATTAACGAGGTCATCACCGAGTTTCGGGATTTCTTCCCGGTTAACACCTACCTCCAGGTCACCGCTACTCCTCAGGCGCTATTTCTACAGCGACCCGACCACCGCTATCGACCGTCTTTCACAGTCCTGAGCGAGCCGGGACCTGGCTATGTGGGCGGAGAGGCGTTCTTCGACCCAAGCGAAACGCTGCTTCGGAGCGTCGACCTAGACGAGGTCGACTTGCTGCGATCCACACACCAACCGTCTCCGACGGGCACAGTGCCGCAAGGTCTCAGGCGTGCCCTATGTGCGTTCCTCGTCGCCGCGACAACCAAACTGATACGCCACCCTGATCAGGAGGGATACGCCTTTTTGTGCCACGTCAGTGTCAACAAGCGTGACCATGAACACATCGTGGACCTGATCGATCGATTCAGGGAGAATGCTGTCAGCGTTCTTCAAACGCCAACGTTGCCGAAGCACCGACAGTTTGTCGACTGCCTCAGGGAGGCATACGCTGACTTGGGTGGCACTGAGCAGCACATGCCGCCGTTCGATGAGATCGTCGAGAAGATCCAGTTCTACCTGCCCGGTGCAACGATCCGCCTGGTGAATGCAACCAGCAATGAGGAGGTGGAACTGGATTCCGTGTACAACATCTTTGTCGGTGGCAACAAGCTCGGGCGAGGCGTAACCATAAAGAACTTGCTCGTGAGCTACTATGGGCGAAATCCCAAGAAGCCGAACGCCGATACCGTCCTGCAACATGCGCGCATGTATGGTTATCGCCAAAAGGATCTAGGGCTCACTCGCCTCTTCCTGCCCGACAAACTCGCCGAGCATTTCCGGCTCATCCATCAGATGGAGAGCGCTCTGAGGGACCTCGTCGAGAGGCATCCGCAAGGAAAGTTCGAAGGGCTGTATATATCGAGCCCGCTTCAGGCCACGAGACGCAACGTTTTGGACCCGAACGCGATTGGGTACTACGTGGCCGGCCGGATGTATAACCCTGCCTATCCCTTGCGGACGCCAGACATCACCAGGCACACCACGTCCATCGATGGCAAACTGGCGTCCTTCGCCGACAGTTTGCAGGGCTATTCGATATCGGTCGACTTGGTGATCGATCTGTTGCGGGAGTGCGTCCCCGACCCACAGCGGGGCATCGAATTGTGGGAGCCGAAGACCCTGATCACCGCACTTGAGAAACTAAGAGGCATTCTAGCCCACTCCGACGCCTGGCTGATTCTTCAAAGGGGAAGGCGCCTCCGACAACCGCGGCGTGAGACGCAAGGCATTCACGACAGTGGCGAGGATCGACACGTGGGCAGAGCCATTCCTACTCTCTTCATGTATCGCCAGGATGCAAACGGCTCAGAGGTTGAGGTCTGGTGGCCGCAGATTCGTTTTCCGGATGGCAATTACGTGCTCGCGTTCAGTTTTTCTCGGTGAAGCTCAAGCATGACCCGCCCCAGGAAAGATCAACGGCACAAAACCACGCAAAGGCTTCGCGCCATCGACTTATTTTCCGGCTGCGGGGGCTTGACGCTCGGGCTCAAGCTAGCAGGATTCGATGTAGTCGGCGCAGTCGAAAGTGACGATCTGTCGGCCGAGAGCTATCGGCTCAACCATCCTGAGACGATCATATGGCAACATGACATCCGCAACGTCGCGGTTCGTAAGATCATGCGACGGCTGCGGCTGAAGCGTGGACGACTTGATCTCCTTGCCGGTTGTCCGCCGTGTCAAGGATTCTCCGCATTACCACGCCTAAACGGGGGGCGCCGAATACGGAATCCGCGGCAGAAGAATCTCGTCTTCGAGTTCGTTCGGTTCGTGCGAGTGTTGCGCCCAAAGTTCGTCATGTTGGAGAACGTGCCAGGCTTGGCGAAGGATCGCCGAATGCGGCGACTGTTGAGAGAGATGCGGCAACTCGGGTACGAGTGCGAATGGCGCATCCTCGACGCGGCGCACTACGGAGTCCCCCAACGGCGGCACCGGTTAATTCTACTAGGGGGAAGATCGGGCTTGCCGCCGTTCGCACCTCCCTCTGCCAAGCACGCCACCGTGCGCCAAGCCATAGGAAGTCTTCCCCGAGCCGGATCTAGCGGCGACCCACTTCACGACCTTCCGGAAACCCGGAGTCGCAAAGTGCGCGAACTCATTCGCCGTATCCCGAGGAACGGAGGCAGCAGGTCGGATTTGGGGCGGCGCCAACAGCTCAGATGTCACAAACGCTGCGATGGATTTAGCGACGTCTATGGCCGTATGGCATGGGCCGGGGTCGCGCCTACAATTACGGGTGGGTTCGTGAACCCCTCAAAGGGAAGATTTCTTCACCCAAGTTGTAACCGGGCCATCACACTCCGCGAAGGTGCCTTGCTACAGACCTTCCCGAGGCGCTACGAAATCTGTCTGACGGAGGGTAAGTACCGGGCGGCCGAACTTATTGGGAACGCCCTCCCCGCAACGTTCATCCGGCGACTTGCTGGCCCGATAGTAGAGCAACTCCGTACGCGACCTTTCACCTGAGCCGCACTTCGAAATGCCCGACAATCTCACGCAAGAACAGCGTAGCTACTGCATGTCCCGCGTCAGGAACCGGGATACCGATCTGGAGAGGACTTTGCGTTCGCTTCTTCAGAAACAAGGAGTCCGGTTCCGAAAACACGTCAAGGGTCTCGCGGGCCGGCCCGACATCGTCTTTCCAAAGCACCAGGTGGCGGTGTTCATCGATGGTGACTTTTGGCATGGATTCCGTTTTCCAGCTTGGGAGCAGAAGGTTTCGAATTTCTGGAAGAGCAAGATCGCGCTCAACCGTGCACGAGACCGCCGCAACTTTGCGTCTCTCCGCCGAGCCGGGTGGAGGGTCGTGCGAATCTGGCAACACCAGATCAAGCGAGATCCCGAGCATTGCGCGGCAAGGGTAGTGTCCCTCCTTGAGAAGCGAGCGCTGACGGCGCGACGACGAGCTTCGTGCATCTGACGAACCCGACGCGATTGAGCGAGGGTGGCCTATCGAGGGTCAAAGGGCAATTCAGGTTGACGCGCAGAGACGACAACCAACTTCTCGCGATGCCACAACAACGTCTTCGACGGTCGTGCTTGGCCGATTGCGCTCTTTACAACGATCCTATACTCGACGCGGTCCTGATCTGCTTCCGCCCGCGCTGCGCTTCCCCGAAGCTCCGCCAGTTCAAAGTGGAAATCGCTCGCTCCTACGAGCGCGTTCAGTAGCGGCAGCGCCTGGGTCAATTCCCACTCCTGTTGCTGACCACCCCCGGGTAGCGTGAAGGTTGTATGAGTGCTCACTACTGTCACCTCCCTCGTACGCAAAATACGGTACAGCATCGGCCAAACGAGTGGACGCTCTTGCAACCTTGGAAATTGCAGGAAGACATTGTGCAGCCCGTCGAGGAGCACTCCTGCGAATGGCTCTCCCTCTAATTCCGCGCCATCCATCCGCCGAGTGATCTTTGCCAACAAATCCTCAGGATTCAAAAAGCCGGGTTCGAATTGTAGAACTTCCAGCTGTCGATGAGGAAAATCCGCCCGCATCTCACCCGGCTCGTACTCGGCACGAAGGACGACACTGAGTCTATGCCAAAGAGTGAGATAGTAGTCGTCAGGGTGGAGAAAGGTGACGACCAGGACTCGGCCGACGTGAAAGGGTTGAGCCCGGTGAATTTTGGCTCGGGACCGCGGGGGCTCGTCGTTCCTGGGAAGGATCGGCGACATTAGGAGCTTTAGGCCGAACCCCGCCTTCCCGGTGCTTCCTCGACCCTGCAGCAGTACGTGGGAGCGGGGGAACACATCCAAGTACTGCT
>JBGQHM010000208.1:0-11717 GCA_041497995.1 Binatia bacterium
CAGCTCTCCCCGCAGGGGCCGAGCTGTGTCGTCGTGGCTATCGGGGGATCGACAGCCCTGATTGAAGATTGGCTGGATCTGGTAGCTGGTGCCTTTGGCGAGGCGCAATATGACCATCCGAGTCTTGTGTGGATCAGACAGAACGTTCACGGCCCGGACGTTTGGGAAGTCCGCGAAGGATTCGTTATGAATCAGTCTTCCAAGCAGCCCTTTCCGGAAGACCTTCTGGACGAGTTAGTCGCTTCCCGCCAGTAAGGCTCGCGGTACAGCACGTCTAGCGCCGTGCGCTTGTTGTCGCATCTCGATTGGCCCATGCTGCCGACTATGACTTCGTTCCTGCCCTGCCGGCTCTGCGCGAAGCATCCGGCCACTTCGCCGGAGCACATAGTACTCAACGCCCTTGGCGGCCGTCGGCAAGTGCGGGGCTTGCTCTGTGGATCTTGCAACAACAGGCTGGGAAAAGAGATCGATGCGCAAGTGGAGGAGGCATTTCGTTCCTTCAGCATTCTTCTCGGTTGCAAGCGGGGCGATGGTCATCCCGTCGCACCTCTACGGAATTTGTTCACGACCGACGGTGAGGGAATCGATCTACACCAGGGCGGACAACCGACTCTCAGGCCGAAGCGCCCTGTTGTCGTCGAAACCAGAGCCGATCAATTGCATGTGCAAATCGCCGCGCGAGATGTTGAGCACGCCGCGTATCTCCTTGCACACCAACTGAGGCGGTTCGGAGTCACTCCGGCTGATATGAAGCAGACCCAGTTTCGCACCATCAGATCGACAACCGGTTGGGTACCGTTCAGCCTGAACCTCGATCTGCGCAAGACGGCCAGATCGATCACCAAATCGGCGCTTGCCGCGCTGGTCGACGCACGAGAATGCATTGCCAGTTCAAGATTCGATATGGCCGCCGATTTCGTTCGCGACGAGACCGCATTGACGCTTCCCCATGCGTTACGGCCTGATACGCGGCAGCAACTGCAAGCTCTCCTCGGCACAAGCATAGGACAACACGCTCTCGCGGTCTCGGACTCCTACGCGGGTTTGGTCGCAGTCTTCGTATATTTCGGTGTGCTGCCCCTGTGGGTCCGGCTGGATGCAGACTGCCGACTTGAAGGTACACTGTGTCACCGTGTTGACCCCGTAAAGAGCACGCACCAACACGCGCGTCTTGACGCCGCACTTCCCTTAACCGCCAGACTGCTCGCCACTCCGCCTCCGGATGAGGAGATCAAGCAGGCGCTCGCGGAGCTTCTCACGCTGACAAGCGACACTCAGCAGAAAGCGTGGATCGAGCAGGCCGTCAATGCGGGCGTCGCAGTCTTTCGCGCCCTGCCCGAGGGCACTCTGATCACAGAGGAGCATATCAACGAAGCCGTCAACCGCCTCATGGAAGCTGTCCGCCTGCGAATGGGAGATGGTCCGATTGAGACCGACATCGACGGCGACGGGATCATGCACTTGGTGGGCGGCCTAATGCAGGATCTCGCCCGGAAGCAGTCGAAGTAGCTCACATCTCGTCGCTCCCCTCAGTGTCAGGTCTCGACTTTGGACTTGTGCCCGCGATCGACGCGACGGCAGGTTGTCGGCCGTTACGTGTTTGGGGCTCGTGGCGGCGCGATCTGGAACAGCGAAGTGGGGTCGCATTTGAACGTTGGACTTAGCGCCACGGGATCGCCGGCTCCGAAACGGTTACCTACATCGCGCTGGCGATGGTCTTCAGTATTCAATTGGACGGCGCCGGGCGGGACGCTGTATGAGGCTGGCGTTGAGCATCTGCGTGAGTGGAGCATCCTGGATGCTACGTGCGGAGGGGTTCACGCCGCTGCTGGATCGGTGCCGAACAACAGGACGAGCCCTTGCAGAACCTCTCGCAAACGTGCGTGGCTGAGCGTGCCCAACGGCCGGCCCAAGCGTGCCCGATCGATGGTGAGCAACTGGGGCACGTTGACGACGCAGGCGCGGGGCAGGCTCGCCTCGCCCTTCCGCAAGCGGACGTTGCCCGGCATTGCCGCAAGCCGGAGATTCGATGTGATGGCCGCCACGACCGTCGTCGCGATGGCGCTGCGATTGAATCGATCGTGCTGCACGATTACCGCCGGACGACGGCCACGAGGCTCAGATCCCTCTCCTTGGAATCGCAGCCAGTAGATCTCGCCTTGATGCATCACCACCGCTCACTGTCCCAGTTGATACCAAGCTCAGTGAGTTCATGTGCTTCGCGGCGTTGGTCTTCGCGCGCCGACTCGTCGGCAAAGAGGGCATCGAGGCGCCGCGTGACCTCCGCGTCGCGCCGTGCACGCACGGCTAGCCGCAGCACGCGGCTGATGAACCGGCTGCGCGATTCACCTCGTTCGCGCGCAGCGCGATCCACCTCTTCCAAGATCTCCGCGGGTACCGCAATCGCCGTCTTTCGATGTGCCATGGTATTCTCCCTAGTATTCTCATCGTGAATCCCCGACCTGAGCCTAACCCCGCAAGTACATAACGCGCGAAAACGGAGCCGAGCCAACGGTGTCAACCTAGAAGCACGTGACCGACGCGATACGGTGGCGGGCAGAGTACGAGAGCTGGCCGTGCCATTGATACTAGCGTCCAGCGCCGCGGCAGGCCCTCACTCTGCGCCAAGCAGATGGCGACCATCCCTGCCAGTCCGTGTATCCCTATCGGTAGTCAGGTTCGTTTGCTCTCTGCCAGCGGAGCTTGTTGCGTTACGGCGGGCCAAGGGTCTTCAGGTACTCGACCAGCGCCCAACGCTCGTCTTCGGACAACGCGCGCCCCACCACGCCCTTGGTATGCGGTGGGGCGTCCCTGAATTCGTGACCCGCGTTCGAGTTGCCCGGAATCGAGGTGTCCAGCTCGAAGCCCCCATCAAGCTCTGCGTACTCGTAGCCCACATGCTTTGGGTCGAACTCGTGGCTGCCGAGATAGAACGTCTTCGGTCGCTCTGACGCCGGTCCGAGCAGCAGATACAGGTTGGGGACGGACCCGTTGTGGAGATACGGCGCAGTCGCCCAGATGCCATCGAGTGGTCGGGCCTTGTAGCTGAGCTCCGCTTGGATCCCGTTCTTGCGGTAGCCGTTCATGCGCTCGCGATCTGCCGCAGACACTGGCGGCACCTGCTCGTCGTACCAGCGGTTCACCGTGCGCTCGACGACTGTGCCGAGCGCAGGCCCGAACGCCGGGTTGGAAATGTCTAGGCTTGTGGCGGTCACCTGACGATCCTTCATGCCCGCGGCTTGGCCAGGATCGGTGCCGACGACTTGGATCGGCATCAGGTTGAGTACCAGATAGCGCTCGCCGGCAGTATTCGGTGGCGACCAGAACGGGGATTGCGGGTCCTGCATCTCCTTCGAATCGAGCGGCGGCAGGTGACAGCCTTGACAGATCTTCCCGTAGAGGATCGCACCGCGCGCCGCCTGTGCGCCATCGATCTCCCCCAATATGTGAGCTGGCCAGCGTGGAGAGCGCAGGCCTTGAAACGGGGCACGCCCCGCAAGCAGTTGCTCGATCTCGTAGAGCGCCTTCACGTTCACGGTCGACTTGTAGAGGTCGGCCGACGGGCCTTGCAGATTGACCGCTGCGAGCACGCCTAAGGCCTCGCCGGCGTTGCGCACCATCGGCTGCTCGATGGAGCCATTGTACTGCACCCAGTCGAACCACGAAGAGTCCCAGATGTGCGGATAGTTCACCGGTGCGGTGAGCTTGGCGAGATTCTTCGCGTCGAGCTCGTTGGCAAAAACAAAGTTGCCGATCCGGTTGATGGCATCCAGGCGCGCGAAACCTTCTTCGACCTGCTCGCTCTGCACTTCGAGCTCGTGGTCTCTCTTGCCCTTCTGGATGGCGACGTCGAACTGGCGCTTTAGCTCGCTCCGCGCTTCCGGCGAGTCGTGTCCCTTCAAGACCCGACCGGCGAATCGGCCGAAGCGGCCCGGGACATACCGGGTGTAAACGATCGCCAGCTCCAGCGCCTTGCGAAACTTGCCGAGATCCGTCAGCGCCGGGCCGCCTTCGATACGAATGGCGGTACCCTTGTACTCGATCTGGCCCGTGTGGCAGCCGGCGCAGGTGAGTCCGACGGCATCCATCTTCGCGCCACTGATCGGATCGACGTAGCTCGGATCGCGAGCGAAGCCGACCGGGAGACCGTCGGGATTGTCATCGCTCTTCGGGCTGAAAAGGAAGCCGAAGCGGCTGAGGTACTCCGGTGCGACGAAGAGCGGCACATCGCCGAACAGAGACAGGCGCGGCTGCTCTAGTGCGATCAGCCACGCGTATGGGAGTTTGAACGTCGCCGTGCCTTGCGAGGCATAGGAGTACCACTGCGTTTGCTGCGGGGACCAGTTCTGATCCAGCCAGACCGGCTCACCGACCTCGTGGGAGGCTGGCAGGTGCGGCGCACAGCCACCCAAACACAACGCAACGAGGACTGCGCGGCGCCATGCCACGCCGACGGGGTTCCCATCTCGGCTCTTCATCTCGACGCCCTCCTTCGTCTGTTCAGACGACGTTCCGGCGGACACCGACCGACTCCTCGCCGGCGCGCTCCTTCGTGTTAGGCTCCATAGCACCTTGACTTGGGAACCAGCAAATGAGTCGTGGATATCCATTCGCTGGCCCTGCGCATATTGGTGTCATCACGGCTACACATGTTTGTCCTGTGGAGCCGTGGCGGGGCTGTGCAACGAGAGAACCATCCGTGCGTCGATACGCCTGTCCCGATCCACACCCGCTCTCACGCCCCGGCCGTCGTCCGCTCCGCGAGCGATTTGAGCGTGAGCAGTTGGCGGCGCATCATCACGAGGTCCCCCCACGGCAGAAGCGTGCG
Source organism: Binatia bacterium (assembly GCA_041497995.1). Taxonomy (GTDB): domain Bacteria; phylum Desulfobacterota; class Binatia; order HRBIN30; family HRBIN30; genus DATKMS01. The sequence goes on from JBGQHM010000208.1 coordinate 4,829, forward strand.
CATGGCCCAGCCACGCACGCCGCGCGGATAGTGGACGAGGAGCTTCACGAGCAAGCGGCACCTGTGCGGGCTGCTCGGCACGATGACGTAGCTGCCCGCGATGTCTCCGAAGACGCGCAGCGCAGGACCGTCGCGCTTGATGCGGATGGTGAAGTGGCCATCGCGCTCGAAGTCGACCAACTCGAAGATCGTCATTACATCTTGCCCGACCTCCAGTTGGTCGAGGCCGGGAATCAATCGCTGCGGACTTTGCCGCCCACGATTGTCGATCCAGTCGTAGCTGTACGGCGCGACCCGCAGCTGGCACAGCCACCGAAAGATAACGTGTGGGGCTGCCTCAATTGCTACCCCGCGGTAGTAGGTGCCGTCGGGATGCGTCATCAGGGGGTCACACGGAAAGACGCGCCGGCGTTCTGCGGGTGTAGTTCCCCACGTGTGGCTCCACGCTGCGCGCTTACCGTCTTCGGCTGTTGCTGATCGTGCGGACATGAAGGGTGGCTCTGTGACGAAGGATACCTCGTGGCCGCCAGGTCGCAAGCGCAGGTGTGCGCAGTGACGGGATGACCGCTGCACGAAGAGCGGGTTTGAAACCCGCCGCTACACGAGGTCAGCGTGCCTCGAGTGGGGCATGCTAGCTGTGCAACCGCGTTCGTGTGAGAATCGCGGCATGCGCTTCGTGATCTTCGGGGCAGGGGCGATTGGGGGCGTCGTCGGTGGCCGCCTCGCTGAGCACGGTCACGCGGTCGTCCTCATCGCGCGCGGGGCGCACAGTGCGGCGATTCGAGAACGCGGTCTGCGGCTCGAGTCGCCCGACGCGGTCGCCACCATCGACGTGTCAGTGGTCGATCATCCACGGCAGATCGATTGGACCACGGACGATGTGGTCCTCCTCGCGGTGAAGACGCAGGATACGTTGGCGGCGCTAGGCGACCTCGCGGCGGTGGCGCCGGCGGGCGTGCCGGTCGTCTGCATGCAGAACGGCGTGGAGAGCGAACGCCTCGCGCTGCGGTGGTTCGCACGGGTCTACGGCGTGTGCGTCATGTGCCCGACGACGTATCTCACACCGGGCGTGGTGCAGGCGTGGTCGTCGCCGACGACGGGTATCCTCGACATCGGCCGTTACCCGGCCGGCGTCGACGATGTGGCCGAGGCGATCGCGTCGGCGTTCCGCGCCTCGACGTTCTGCTCCGAGGTCCGCCACGACATCATGCGCTGGAAGTACGGCAAGCTCTTGATGAACCTCGGCAACGCGGTTGAGGCGATCTGTGGGCCGGCGGCGCGCTCCGGCCCGATCGGGACGCTGGCGCGGCGCGAGGGCGCCGCGTGCCTCGATGCCGCCGGGATCGACTATGTCGCGGAGGCCGAAGACACGGCTCGCCGCGGCGATATCCTGCACCTCGGCTCGATTGCGGGTCAGAAGCGACAAGGCGGATCGTCCTGGCAGAGCTTGCAGCGGCAGGCCCACAGCATCGAGGCTGACTATCTCAATGGAGAAGTGGTTCGCCTCGGACGACTGCACGCTGTGGCGACGCCGGTGAACGAGCTCCTGCAACGTCTTGCAAACCAAATGGCCCGCGATGGGACTCCGCCGGGAGCAATGCCTCCGGAGGAGTTCCTCGGATTGGTACAGCGCCCGCTTTAGACAACGACGCAGTCGCGCAAAGCGGGGGAGCCTCGACGAGGGCGTTGGAGGGGGCCTTGCCCCCGTCGAGGCGGGGGGACTTATGCGCGCGCGGCGCGTGGCGATCCAAGCGGACGACCACGCCGCCTGGCGGATCTCCGTTGCTGCGCAGCGGCGAGTGCCTGCAGCAAGAACGCGACGTACGGATACGCTACCTGGAGCTGCCGGCGCGACAGGCGGACTACGCGCCGGAAGCTTTGCACTACCTCGGTGCTGCGGCGGCCCTGATGCGTGGCGGGTCGGCGCTCCGGCGACGCTGCGGGAAGCGGTGCATCGTCAACACCTCTTTTCGCGATCGAAGTCGTTCTGTTCATGCTTTCCTCCGTTGGGACAATTGGTCATCTACCTGCGGGTCGCCCACCTCGCCGCCCCGGCACGCCAACCACGGTGCAGTCTGCACCCGCACGTCCACGCAGTGTGGATCGGCAAAAGTGCGTGCCACGAGGTCTTCGAGGTCATTGCTGGGGACTTTCAGCGTCACGGTTACCTCATACTCTGCCATGATGTGTCTCCTGCACGACGGACTGAACGCTGCCAACGACACTCTAACGCTTCGGTGTAGAGACCGGTTGACACCGGTTCCAAGATTTTGGCGCGGGCCGCGTGGAATGTCTTTGAAAATTTCTCTCCTACAAGAGCAGCTGCACTTGGCCGACGATGGCGTACTCGTTCGGCCGGTTCGCGTTGGCGCCGCCCCCGTGGAACTGGCTCTGGGCATAGTCGAGCGAGACCTTGATGTTCCGGTTCAGGTACCAGTTGAAACCGAAGGCCGCCTCGTTGTCGCGGTTGGCCGAGGTCGCCGCATTTGCGAAGCCTCCTGAGAAAGCGTCGGAATCGATATTCAACTGACTGAAGCGTGCGACGAGTTCCCACGCGCCCCACTTGCCCGTGAACGGGTCGAACGGCTGTGCCGGATTGACACCGCTGTACGACGCTTGCTCGCCGGTTAGGACGTACGACCCGGCGACTTGCCACGCGCTGTTTGAGATGCGCCCCGTCTTGTTGTCGCGTATCACGCCTTGCGTGGAATTGACGTACTCACCCAAGAGACCGAACGAAGACCAGTAGTAGTAGACCTGCGGCGTCCAGCGATCGCGGTGGCCGTTCGCGATCGTCGGGCCCCGGGCGGCGGTCGTGCTGGTCGACGCGACCGCGCCGCTGTACTGGAAGTATGTCGCCTGTCCGAAGGTCTTGTACGTCGGCAGGTCCGGCGAGCCCGCATTGGCCGATTCGCGGCCGAAGGTGCCGGCGAAACCGATGCCCAAACCCTTCAGCGGGTCAATGTCCAGATTCTTGAGGGGTAGCGCAAAGACGCGGCCGGCGAAGTCCTTGTCATCATTGATGTCACCGAAAGTGGGGTTTGAGTTGTCTGCGGAACCGTTGATGACCGCAACCTGATAACCCAACGCACCATCCAGTAAGTCGCCGAAGAGCTGCACGCCGAAGTCACGATTCGGCACGAGGTTCGTGGGTTGAGCCCGTTCGATGAACTCGATGTACGGTGCGCCCTGCAACCGCTCCAGGCCGACCGCTGGCTTGAACTTTCCGAAGCGCAGCTTGGCCTCCGGGATGTAGTTCGCATCCACGTAGCAGTCGAAGAGGATCACCGAGCTCGAAGAGTTGGGCTGGGCGAAATCGGGCAGGATGCGGAAGTCGAAGTACTTGAAGACCGTGCCGGAGACGTCGAGACGGGCGCGACGGAAGAGGAACTGGTTGGTTGCCGCGTTGTTCTTATCGTTGACGAAGAAGCGACCGTCGACCTGTGTGTAGCCGCCGATGCGCAGTTTGTACCAGCCATCCGGCGACGCCAGCGTGAAGCCGTCTTTCAGCGACCAGCCAGCAAGCGGCTTGGCGTTCTGATTTTCGACGTTCACTTCGACCTGTCGCTCGTCCTTCTTCAGGCGCTCGACGGTCTCTTCGAGTTGCTTGATGCGGTCGTGGTCACTGATCGCCGGCGCGGGCGCCGGGTCCGCCGCCCGAGACACACGAGGCTCGGCCACGGCGACGGCCGTCAGGGCGGCAACTGCGAGGACCCAGCGGGTCGGGACCCAATGGGTCGGGAACCGAAGTTTCCTGAGCCGCTGGCTCGGAACAGATGAGGTACGCATGTGATGCTCCTTTACGCGTCATTGCGTGCCTCTGGTGTATCCAGTCGGCCGCCGGGGTTGTTGTCTCGCCTCCCGTAGACGGGTCAGCGTGGCGTGTGCCACCTCCTTCAGTTCCTATCGTCTTGCCATTCGCAACTTTTCCGTACGCTCGATCTGTACGACGACACCGTCCTGGACGATCACCGTCACCTCGCCGAAGCGCAGTCCACGCAGGGCATTCTGGATACGGTCGAGCGCATCCGCGGCGGGTTGATCTGCGCGCTGCGACTCGAATGCCTCACTCTTCTCGGCTAGCGCTCGCAACATGGTGATGCCTCCTTCTTCCTGCCTGGAATCCGACGGCGGAACATTCAGATTTGGAAATCTTCGACGAACACCCGCACCCGCTTGGGGAAGACGAAGACGGTGTCACCAGCCTTGAGTTCCAGTCTGCTGTAGCGCTCCTGCGTCAGCTCCACGTTGAGCGGGACGCCGAACTCTTTGGCGAACAGCTCGACCTTCACGGCCGAGCTGGCGGCGTTGATGCGCAGCACTTCCGCCTTCAGGCTGGAGGTACCGCGCGGAATCCGATCGATCTCGAGCTCGTGCGGCCGCACGTACGCCGTCACCGCGCGCGACTCGTCGTGCGGGTAGTCTGGGTAGGCCACATCGAAGCTGCCGAGCAGCGCCCGCCCACCTTCGACGCGCCCGTGGAACACGTTGACGTTGCCGAGGAAGTCCATGACGAAGGCGTTGGCGGGATGCTCGAACACTTCTTCCGGCGAACCTTGCTGCTCGATGCGGCCCCGGTTCATCACGACGACGCGGTCGGAGACCTCGAAGGCTTCTTCCTGATCGTGCGTGACGAAGACGCTGGTGACGTGGATCTCGTCGTGCAGCTTGCGCAGCCACGAGCGCAGCTCTTGGCGCACCTTGGCGTCGAGCGCGCCGAACGGCTCGTCAAGCAAGAGGACCTTCGGCTCCGCCGCCAACGCGCGCGCCAGTGCGACCCGCTGGCGCTGCCCACCCGAGAGTTGCGACGGTGCTTGTCTGGCGAGCCCGTCCAGCTGTACCAACTTCAGCAACTCGTGGACGCGCTCCCGGACCTGCGGATCCTTCCACTTGCGTACGCGTAGACCGAACGCGACGTTTTCGAAGACGCTCATGTGGCGGAACAGCGCGTAGTGCTGGAAAACGAAGCCGACGTTGCGGTCGCGCGCCGAGCGCTGCGTCGCATCCTCGTCCTGATACAGGATCGAGCCGCCATCGGGGATATCAAGGCCGGCGATGATGCGCAGCAGCGTGGTTTTGCCGGAGCCCGACGGCCCGAGCAGCGCCAGCAGCTCACCGTTTGGGACCTCGATGCTCACGTCATTCAGCGCCACGAAGTTGCCGAAACGTTTGGTGACGTTCTTGACCGAGATGCCCAAGCCGCTGTTTTCCTCCCCGCGGTCTGTGTCGTGCTCGGTACGACGATCAAGAGAGGTCACCAAGCGCAGCTGCGGCGCCGGCGCTGCCACAGCGGTCTCGGTATCCGCCATGTCGTCGAGCAGACTCTCCCGCATCCGGCTTCTTAGCTCGTTGCGGGTCTTCCATTCCAGAGCCGTCTTCACAATCAGCGTCACCAGGGCGAGCGACGACAGCAGCGAGGCCAAAGCGAACGAACCCGCCGTGTTGTACTCCTGGAAAAGTTTCTCGACGCGCAGCGGCATGGTGTCTGTACGTCCGGCGATGTGGCCGGAGACCACGTACACCGCGCCGAACTCGCCCATGGCGCGCGCGTTGCACAGGATGATGCCGTAGAGCAGACCCCACTTGATGTTCGGCAGGGTGACGCGACGCAGCAGATGCCAGGCGCGCGCACCCAGGCTCACCGCCGCGGTCTCTTCGTCGGCGCCGATGGCCTCCATCAGCGGGATGAGCTCGCGCGCGACGAACGGGAAGGTGACGAACGAGGTTGCCAGGATGAGGCCCGGCGTCGCGAAGATGATCTTGATGTCGTGCTCGCGCAGCCACGGGCCGAGGTAGCCTTGCAAGCCGAAGATCAGCACGAAGATGAGCCCGGCGACCACCGGCGAGACGGCGAACGGGAGGTCGATCATCGCCGTCAGCAATGTACGTCCCGGGAACCGGAAGCGAGCGATGGCCCACGCCGCCGCCACGCCGAAGACCAGGTTGAGCAACACGGCGACCGGCGCCACACGCAACGTGAGCAGGATGGCGCTCAACGTGTCCGGGTCGTTGAACAGGGCGTTCCAGTAGACCCGTGGTCCGCGTGCAAAGGCTTCGTAAAAGACGTTGACCATCGGGATGACGATGAGGAGGCCGAGCACGACGGTCGCCAGCCCGATCAACGTCCAGCGGATGACTGCCGACTCTTCTTGTGCGCGCCGCCGCGTCAGCGTGGCGGCGGAGGTGACGTCAATTGCCATTGCCCTTACTCCAGCGTTCCAACAGGTTGATGAGCACCAACATGGTCAGCGAGGCGACCAGCAGCACGACCGCGATCGCGGCCGCCTCGCGGTAGCGGAACTCTTCGAGCGCCGCCACGATGAGTACCGGGGCGATCTCGGTCTTCATAGGCATGTTGCCCGACACGAACACCACCGAGCCGTACTCGCCGAGGCCGCGCGCGAAGGCAAGTGCGAATCCGGTGACGATCGCCGGCAGCAGCGATGGTGCGATGACACGCCGAAACGTCTGCCCGCGCGTAGCGCCGAGGCACGCCGCGGCTTCCTCGATCTCTGCGTCCAGGTTGTCGAGAATTGGTTGTACGGTGCGCACGACGAACGGCAGCCCGATGAAGGTGAGCACCAGCACGATCGCCAGGCGGGAGTAGGATCCTTCAATGCCGAGCGGGACGAGGAACCGCCCAAGCCAGCCGGCCTTGACGTACAGGCTCGAATAAACCAGGCCGGCGACTGCGGTGGGGAGCGCGAACGGCAAGTCGACGAGCGCGTCGAAGAGCCGCTTGAACGGGAACTCGTAGCGCACGAGGACCCACGCCACCAAGACGCCGAGGAAGATGTTAACGAAGGCTGCGGCGAACGAAGCGCCGAACGTCAGCGCATAGGCAGCGCGGGCGCGTGGCGTCCATACTGCCGCCACGAAGTCGTTGAGA
>JBGQHM010000209.1:0-11671 GCA_041497995.1 Binatia bacterium
CACCTCATGTGCTATCGCATCAAAGCGGACTTCACTCGGGTCGGCCGTGTGTTCACGAACAATGAATTTGGGCCGGGCACGTTTGTCCCCATCGACCGTGACGAGTTGTGCGTCCCATCACTCCTGAACCAGGACCGCTGCCGGTCGAACGCCGATTGCAGCGACACCAATCAATGTACAACGGATGTGTGTGATGCGAGCAGTAGCGCGGCCGACCTCCGCGGATGCGTCCACAGCCCAGTCGTGTGTGCCGCCGCCGATCAGTGTCACATCGCCGGCACGTGCGATCCTGCTACGGGCGCCTGCTCGAACCCCGCCGCGCTCAACGGCGCCGCTTGTGCCGACGGCAATGCGTGCACGCAGATCGACACCTGTCAGTCTGGTGTCTGCGTGGGCAACAACTCGATCACGTGTGCGCCAACAGATCAGTGCCATGTCGCAGGCCGTTGTGATCCAGCAACGGGGGTGTGCTCGAATCCTCTTGCACCCGATGGCACGGTGTGCTCGGACGGCAACGCCTGCACCCGACTCGATACGTGCCAGGCGGGTGCATGCGTTGGCAGCAGCCCGGTTGTCTGCGCGGCCACGGACGCGTGTCACATCGCTGGGGCATGTGATCCCGCCAACGGAACCTGCTCGACCCCGCCAGCACCGGATGGAACGACCTGTAGCGACGGCAACGCATGCACACGTACCGATAGTTGCCGCACAGGAGCGTGCGTGGGAAGCAATCCAGTTGTCTGCACCGCGACCGACCAATGCCACGTTGCTGGCACCTGTGATTCCTCCACCGGGACTTGCTCCAGTCCAGCAGCCCCGGACGGAACCACTTGCAGTGACGGGAACGGATGCACAAGCGACGCGTGTCACAGCGGTATCTGCATGGGCGCGGGTTCACCGAACTGCGACGACGGCGATGTCTGCACCACTGACAGCTGCGACCCGACGACCGGGGGCTGTCGACACGACCAGGTTGCGGGTTGCGGAGGTGCCGCGTTCGGTATCAGCGTCATTGATGCTCAGGGACTCCCAATCGCCGGCGCGCAGGTCACCGTTGGAGGCGCCACCCAGCTCACCGACTCGGCTGGCAACGTACTCTTTGCGGACGTTCCACCAGGGCGCACCGTGGCTACGGTACAGGCCGCGGGGTTTGCGCCCTCGACGCTTGTTGCCGGCTTGGTCGCAAACATGACGGTAGAGGGAACCGACCGGCTTCTCTCACAGGGTCTCGGTATAACGTTTGACGCAGGCATTGGCGTAGTAGGGGCGAACGACGGCGTGCGGGTGTCCATCCCGCCGAACGCGGTTGTTGACGCAAACGGCCAACCGGTGGCCGGCAACGTCCAACTCATGATCGTCCCGCTTGATCCAAGCACATCCAAAGTTGATTTCGCCCCCGGGCCGTTCACGGGACAGCCGGCCGCAGGCGGAGGGCTCGTTACCTTCGAAAGTCTCTTCATGGCCGACATCAGCTTACAAGATGGCAATGGCAACCCCCTCCAACTTGCTCCGGCGGCGACTGCGGAGCTCGCGTTCCGGGTGCCGTCCAATTTGGCAAGCAGCGTCAGCGTGGGTGACCAAGTGCCGGCGTGGTTCTACGACGCGCCCGCCGGACTCTGGCGCGAAGAGGGAGCGGGAACCATTCAAGTCACCGGTTCAAACATCGAGTGGGTGGCAATTGTGGCGCAGCTGAGTTGGTGGAGTGCCGACCGGCCCTGGTCGGACACCAACTGCGTGCGCGTGACGGTCACGCAGGCCGACGGCGCCACGCCGATCGCCGGAGCGATTGTACGCGCCACCGGGTTGAGCTACAGCGGAACCACAACAAGTGAGACGGGTGCGGATGGAACCGCATGCCTCGAGTTGGAACGGGGCGCGCAAGTCATGATCACGGTGGAGCACCCATCGTTCCCGGTCCACCTCAATGACCCGTTCATCATCCAGGGCGATGCAAGTGCCGCCACCACTTGTTCCGATCTACCTACCGGCTGTCAGCAAATCGCCCTGCGACTCGACGGCAGGGCGTGTTTCCGCGGAACGGTGGTCGACCCGAGCGGCCAACCGATGGCGGGGGCACAGGTGTACGCAAGTTTCAACGACGCTAGTGGAAACCAAGCTGGCTATACGGCGCAGACTGGTAGCGACGGCAGCTTCTGCGTCGATGCCCCGAGTAACAACTGCATCGAGGTTTTCGCCTTCGCGATGGACAGCGGAGGACCGCTCCGCGCCCAGTCATCGGGGTGCGGCACCGCGGCAAGCGAGCCGACTTGCGGACCCGGGGGGCAATGCAGCGACCTCGGGCTCTTGCAGTTGGCACGCGCGGCGACGCACGCCTGCGTCAAAGGTCGCGTGGTGACGCCGCAAGGCGCTGCCGGCGGCACCACGGTATCGGTCTACTCCGATAGGCCGGAGGTCACGTGCGGTAACCCACCAGCGCCGACGGACGACCCGGGATATTGGGGCGCTCTGGTCGCACAAGGCACAACGGCTGCAGATGGGTCCTTCTGCGTCGACATCCCGGTTACGCCGACGAACTCCGACCCCAGTCCATTCTCATTGCCGCGCGCCGTCCTGCCGGCTGATTGTCAGATCAGACGACGCAACTCAAACAATCGCGGAGCAGTCGCGCTGTACCTCGACCCGTTCGCTCCGGACCGGACGTGCGCCGCCAGCCCAGACTGCTTCGACATTGGGGAGTACGAGGTCTTCTTCCTGGAGGGATCATAAAGTCCTGGTCTCGGTTCACCTGCGGCCCGCAGGCGAGTATAACGTCTGCGGGCCACGTGAGCTGTGGCGGCGGGTGGCGCTGACTTGAAGATTGCGTACTTCACCGCCGGGACGATCGGCGCCGGACACCTGGTGCGCGGGTTGGCGATCGACCGCGCGCTAGCGCGCGCAGGCTTTGCGGGTGAGTATCGCATGTTTGGGCCGCAGCGGCCGTTTCCAGTCGTGGATCGCCCCACGCATCAGATAGTGCCCCTACTGCCGGCGCAGCTCACCGATCCACTGCGCGCCCGCATCAGCGACTTAGCGCTGGCGTTGCACCGGTATCGCCCCGACCTCCTGATCGTCGACATGTTCTGGGCACCGCTGCGTCACATTCTGCCTCTCCCTGAGTGCGAGTGCTGGCTGATTGTCCGTCACTGTCCGCCAGTGTGGTTCATCGGGTCGCCACGGACGCCGTTTGCTCCGGAGCAATTCGACCGGATCATCGCTATCGAGCCGACGGTGCACGCGGTCGTGCAGGAACACATCGACCCCATCGTCATCGCGAATCCCGATGAGTGCCGGCCTCTCAGCGCCTTGCGCGAACGTCTGTGCGTGCCACGCGAGGAACGCCTCGTTGCCGTGGTGCATGCCGGCGTCGGTGGCGAATGCGAGCGCTTGCTCCAACTCGCTGAGCAGGGGACACCGTACGTCTTCAACCTCTTCCGCGAGGACGCGCTGTTCCCCGTCGCCGAATGGTTGCGGGGCGCAGACGTGATCCTAGCTGGTGCCGGCTACAACACCTTCTGGGAAGCTCACTGGCTTGGCTACGCGGAGCACACGCACTTTACCGCGTTTCAGCGCGCGATGGACAACCAGGAGTGGCGCCTCGCTACCTGCACCGGCACCGTCATGCACGCAAACGGCGCCGACACGCTGGCACGAGCGATCCTACACTGAGTCGAGACCAACGAGAGCGCGATAGCTGATGCAGCCGACCTGTGCCGCGACCAGCGCATCGCGCACACGCGGGCTGACAAGCGCGGCGAGTTCCGCTTCGCTCTCATAATCCGCCGGACGCCAGCGGGCCGCCTCGGCATCGACGTTCGAAGCATGGGAATAGATCTCGGTGACACCCGGCGGCAGTGCCGCGACGACGCCCAGCAGATACGGCTCGGTGACGTGCCCGCTCTGATGTAGACCGAACATCTGGTCGGGATACCGTATGCTGTGCGTCGCGAGCCGGGGCAATGCCCAACGCACGAGGCAGCGGAAGGTCACCGCCTCCATCACTTTGCGCACCCGCTGCCTCCCATCAAGCCGCAGCGAGATGCCGAGCGGTTCGCGCGGCAAGCGTAGGGCGCGAATGCCGTACTGCGGCGCCAGCTCCAGGAGAATGGCGAGCACCGTGGGATGCATGTGGATATTGAGGTGCCCGTCGACGTGTGAGAGCGGCAGACCCGTGCGGAGATACCTGTCGAGTTGAGCGCGGATCTCGCATGCGAGCTGCGCCCGCATTCCGGGCGTGAAGAAGTAACGGAACCCGTTGAGCACGGGTTGGTTGCGGAACATACCGTCGCGGTCAACCAGCCCCGGTACCGCCTGCGGTGGCGCGGCGGCGCGCCCCTGCACGAGCACGAGGTGCAGACCCACGGACAACCGCGGGGTGGCCCGCGCCAGCTCCACCGCCTCGGCAAACGCCGCACCGCTCACCATCAAGCTGGCATCGCTGAGAATGCCGTCGCGATGCGCGGTGAGAATTCCTGCGTTCACTCCAGGCGAAAGGCCGAAGTCATCGGCGGAGACAATCAACCGCCGCTCGCTCGGAAGCGTGTGCCGCATCGTCAGGGGAGCGCACCGCGTCACCGCGCCTACATTAGCGCGCCAGCGGCTCCAGGGCTGGACGCGTGCCCAGCTGATGCCGCGAGAGGATCAATAGCCCAATCGATGCCCACGTCAGCTCGCGGATCCGCCGCACGATCCCCAACGCTAGCCCCTTGGCGGGATCCAAACCGAGCAGAGTGAAGATGAGCACCTTGCCACCTTCCTGCGTACCCGCCTTGGCCGGCACAAAGAAGAGCATGCCGTCGATGGCAACGGACAGGACTTCGACGGTCAGCGCACGGTGCACGCTCACCGGCACGCCCAGGAACAACAGGATCAAGTAGATCTCCACCACTCCCATGCACCAGCCGACGAAGAAGCTCGCTGACGACAGCAGAAACGCGCCGTTGGCGTTAGCGTGGATGCGCGCAATCTCCTCGTCGAGCCGTTGCAACCGCCGCGTGAACTCAGGCGCACGCGCCGGCAGCCCGAACCATTCGAAGAGCCGCAGCAACGGCGCGAACATCCCACGGCGCTGCACGAAAATCAGACCGACGACGAGCGCGGAGAAGCCGCCGAGACCGGCCAGCAGACCATAACGAGTCCCCGACGGCATGGGCGTATCGTCGAGCACGATCGCCAGACCGATGATGACAAAGGCGATCTGCCCGACCGTCTGCGCCAGCTTGGCGACGGCTACCGAGGCGACGATCGATGTGTTCGCCGCCAAGCCGCGCAAGAGCCGCGTCCGCACGAACTCGCCACCGAGGGTCGCCGTTGGCGTGACATAGTTCACCGCGTCGCCCGCCATGCGCGCCTGCAGCAACTGCGTGAACGGGATGCGCGGCCGCGGTTCTGAAAACGCCGCCCACCACCCGAGCGTATTCGCTAGATAAGAAATCGCCTCCTGCCCGATGATCGGAACAATCCCCCATCCGACGAGCCGCAGGTTCGCCAGCACCGCCGCCGCGCCCACTTCGCGCACGAGGAAGGCCAGCAACACCAGCCCGCCGACGAGGAACACCCTCTCGGTAATGCGCAGTGTGCGCGCCGTCAACATTTGCATTACAGCTCGCCTCGCAGGAGCTTCACCCCAAGCCTCACTCCTTCGACTCGTACCGAGCCGTCCCGCGGGACTGAAAACAGAACTCTCACGCAGCGTCACGCCACCGGTAGATCCACACCAGCAGAATGGCAAACACATACGTGCCGAAAGCCGTGCCCCACATGAACCAGTACAGCCGGTCGATCACCGCCAGCGCCGCCAGCAGATACGCGAAGTCCCGATTCATGAGTGCTTCGAAACCGCGCAAGAGCCGTTGCCGCACCTTGCCGCGCCAGGAAACCGGCGCGCCGCCGCTGCTCGCGAAGCCGGGGCGTCGCACGAGAAAGAAGTACGTCACCACCGACGTGCACGTAAAGCCGCCGAGCAGGATGCCCATCAGGAGCAGATAGTGCCCGTCGGGGCTCTGGTGATAGAGGCCTACAGCCAAGCCGACGAAGATCGCGACGTGCACGACATTGTCCGTGATCACGTCGAACTTCTGTCCGAAGGACGACTCCTGAAACTTGAGCCGTGCGACCTCGCCGTCACAGCCGTCGATGATCGTGGCGCACAGGAACAACAAGGTACCGCCGACGCCGCTCCAGTACGTCCCGACGCTCAGCAGCGCAGCGGCCAGCAACCCCACGGATGTGCCGATGACGGTGATGTGATTCGGCCGCAGCTGCGTATGGCCCACCAGCCACCGGCTGATCCACAATGACACGCGCCGATCGACGTAGTGTGCCAGCGGCCCGTCGCTCGCCGCACTGTCGGCGCGCAACCGCTCGCACAGCGCGGCCTCCGCGAGCGCCACGGAACGCGCGTCGGTGATGCGCGCGCACACCTCGCCGTCGAGCGCAATACCTTCCGCGCCGCGTGCGCGCAGGGCGGCCCACAGATTCTCTGCGCCACCGGCGGTCAAGCCACCAAGGTCGAGACCGTCCAGCATTCCGAGACGACACAGCGCAATCTGCGCAGCCCCCGCGGCGGTGAACAGCAGTGGCCGGCCGTTGAGCGTGCTCGCACCGACTCGCTCGAGCGTGGCCACCGTTAGCAGGCAATCGCTTGGCACGAGCGTAATCTCCGCCCCCGAGACGGAGGTGGCGTCGCTGACCACCTCAACAGCTCGTGTGCGTTCGTCCGCATCAAACAGCGCTCGCAAGCGCTCCGCATCCTCGCGGCCCAACGCGACGACGCGAAAGCCGCCGCGCAGCGCCGACAACGCGGTGCGCTTGATGAGCGGTATGCCAGCCACGTCGCGAAAGCTTGCGTCGGTCGGCGGCAGAATCAGGGCCGTCTTCATGCGCCAGCGCCCGCCTCCGCACGCCATCCGCCAGGCGCAGGGACATCCAGCGTCCCCCCCTGTGCGCCCGACGCGTACGCCAAACTGAGCAGCAGCAGGCACCACTCCGCCTCGGTCTGATTCGTACCGCGCACCGCGGGCTCGTCGAGCTCGCGACGGAACGAATCAATCACCCCGGCGAACCACTCGGGATGATGCGAGCCGGCCGACAACGCCGTCGACAATCGTTGCACATGCTCAGCGCGTTTGCCGCGAATCACGAGTCGATCGTCGTCGACGAGCAACTCGCCCTCGTTCCCCGTGACACGCCAGCGCGTGCGGCGCTCAGCCGCCGCCCAAGTCAATCGGATCTCGCCGGTCAGCGATGGAAAGTCCACGGTGCACGCGGCGGTATCCTCGACCTCCGCATCGACGTAGCGCCGGCGCTCCAGACTGGCGTGAATCCGCTGCGGCGGCTCGTTGGCCAGCGCCAGCATCATATAGAAGGCGTGCCAGCCATGGTCCACAAGGATGCCGCCACCCGCGACGGCGGCATGCACGCGCCAGTTGTCGCCGGTCGCTGCCGCGCAGCCGTTCCGTTCGGTATCAAAGGAAATTGCGGTGAGAACGCCGAGCGCGCCTTCGGCGACAACTCGCTGTACGGCGCGAAACGCTTCCGAGTACTTCCAGTTGTGCACCGTGTGCAGCACGATGCCCGCGCCGCGCACCGCGGGTTGTATCGCGCGGTAGTCCTGCAGCGACGCAGTCAGGGGCTTCTCACAGAGGACGTGCACGCCGGCCTGTGCCGCGGCCGCGATCAGCGGCGCATGCAGCGATGGCGGCGCCGCAATGTCAACGAAGTCGAGCCGCTCGCAGCGCAGCAGCTCGTCGGCACTGGCGTAGGTGCGGACGCCGGGTTGCAGCGACTCGGCGAGCGCTCGACGCTGCGCGTCGGGATCGCTCACGGCGACGATCTCGAAGTCTGACTGTTCGCGCCACCCTGGCAGGTGTCCGTTGGCCGCGACGTTGCCGAAGCCGATGATGGCGCCGTGGCGCAGCGCCCTCATTGACGATAGCTGCCTGCGCGCGCCACCTCGGCGAAGACCTCATCGAGGATCGCCACGCCGTCACGCGCCTCGGTTTCCGTCAGAATGAGCGGGGGATTGATCCGCATGCGCGAGAAGTAACCCATCAGCAACAGCCCGCGTCGGAGCGCGCCCAGAAAGATCTGCTCGCTGACTGCGGACGCGAGCGGCTCCTTGGTGGAACGGTCCTTCACCAGATCGAGCCCGATCAACAGCCCCGCCCCGCGCACGTCGCCGATGAACTCGTACTTGTCTTGCAAACGGCGCAGCTCGTGCAGCAGCACCGCGCCGACGCGCTCGGCGTTGTCGACCAGCTCTTCGTCGATGATCGTCTCGAGCGTCGTCAGCGCCGCCGCCGCACCGAGCGGGTTGCCACCGTAGCTCGACGACGACGAGCTCGGCTTGGCGAAGGGCAATGATGCGGTGATCTCATCCGTCGAGATCAGGCCGGTCACCGGGAAGCCGCAGCCAAAGCCTTTACCGATCGTCATGACGTCGGGCTCGGTGTTGGTATGGTCGCAGCCGAACATGGTGCCGGTGCGGCCGAAGCCGGTGATCATCTCATCGGCGATGAGCAGGGCCTCGTTCTCGCGCGCAATCTCGGCGACGCCGGGCAAGAACTCGGGGGGTGGAACGACATTGCCGGCCGTGCCTTGGATCGGCTCGATGATGATCGCGGCAATCAGGCCCGCCGTCGTCGTCTTCAACGACTGCCGGATGAAGTCGAGGCAGAACATCCCGCAGTCGGGATACTTCAACTTGAACGGGCAGCGGTAGCAGTCGGCGTACGGCACCAGGTGTGTGCCGGGCGCCAGCGGACCCCACTTCTGTTTCCACTCGTCGCCGATCAAGCCCATCACGCCGCCGGTTTTGCCGTGGAACCCGCCCCAGAATCCAACGACCTCGTGTTTCTTGGTGTACGACTTGGCGAGACGGATTGCCGCCTCGACGGCTTCGGCACCACCGCTGTACAACTGGGTCCGCTTCAGCGCACCGGGCGCCAATTCGGCGAGCAGTTTGAGCAGCGCCAGCCGGGGCTCGGTCGTGAAGCTGCCGACCGCGAGCCGCTCGATCTGGTTCACAAGGCCGCGCACGAAGCGTGGGTGCGAATGTCCGAGGCTGGCGACCGCCACACCGGCAAAGAAGTCGAGGTACTCGTTGCCATCGGCATCGACGAGCGTGCACCCGCGGCCCTCAACCATCGCCAGCTGCGACAGCTGCGCGATGCGTTGCAGTCCGGGCGCGATCAACCCGCTTTCAGCTTCGACGAGAGCCCGTGACTTCGGCCCAGGTATGGTTGCGCGGGCCGGCGCTTTCTTGGACGCAGCTTTCACCTGTCTCTCGCAGTTTGTTGCGCAAGTAAGTAACCGGCAATTTCCCCGGCCGCCTCAGAGCGGCAGGGAGCGTAGCTGGGCCAATCATTCAAGTCAATTAGGGTTACCGCGCCGCTGACGGCGAGGACACAATCGCCACCGTAGACTTCTACGTTCAGCACGCGCGCCGCCTCCTGACCGAGCGCATCGATGCGCTGTAGCGTCTCGGGGACGAGCGCACTGCCGTCCCGCGGAGGAACTCCGTGAAAGAAGCGTCCGCGCACCGCGTAGAACTTCAGCACGGTTCCCGGCACGTGTCGCTGCAACACGGCGCGCTCGACACGCCGCGCGTGGAAGCGCTGCAACGCCGCACACGCTGCCGCAACGCTGTCGACGAAGACGACGTCGTCGCTTTCCGTCGCGTGCACGTCGCCCCGCTTCACCCACGCACCGCCCTCGGCAATCCACGCCGGGAGCTGCGGCGCCGGTGCGGTCTCCACCAGGACGCTTTCCGGAAAGGGCGTCCCAGCCTGCACCAAGGCCGGCACCGTACGGTGACGTTGGCAGTTCAGGATGCCGGCGGGGCGGTTGATGATGCGCACGCCACGCGCCTCCCAACGCTGCATGCGCTCGAGCGCGCGCGGTCCTTGGCACATCGCGAACACGACAGTGTCCGTCGCCGGTTCCGGCCAGCGTTCGTCATCGCCGGCGATCACCGCAACGGTATGCCCACGCTGCCGCAACTCATCCCCCACGAGATGCAGGATCGCGCTATCGTCCGCGACCTTGCCAGGTGAGAAGACGGGCTCACGCGTGATGCCGAAAAACGTGCTCATGCGGCAAACCCACTGCGAACGAAGGCTTCGGCTACGGCGAGGTCACCCGGGCGATCAACGTCCACCGTCTTCGGCACGGGCTCACCGTACAGTCGGTAGCCGCTGGCGAGCAGGTGGCCGAGGAACTCGCGCAGCGCAGTGAAGCGCTGCGCACGTGCCGTGGGAATCTCGCGGAAGATGAGCGGGTCGAACACGTAAAAGCCGGCGGTCACCCATCCACTGTTGCACGCAGGTGGTCCCATCGCTGTGATCTCGCCGCCGCTTCCCAGCGCAACACACAGCGGCTTCTCGTCATCGACGAAACTGTTGACCGCCAGCACGCCGTCCGCGGCGCGCCGCACAGCGGCGGCGACAAACTCCCGCAACGCGGCCGGCGCGAACACGGCGTCGACCGTCAGCAATACGAACGGTTCCGCGCCGAGCAGGGGACTGAGCGTGAAGAGGCTCTCCATCGAGCTCGGGGTGGTGCGTCGGATGAACTCGAACCGTACGCCCGGCCACGCGCGCCGGCAGTGCTCTTCGATGCCGCGTGATTGCTCATTCACGATACACGCCACCTCGCTCACGCCGGCGTCGCGGATCGCCGCGAGTGCGTAGTCGATCAGCGGCCTACCCGCGACCGGCACCAATGGTTTCGGTTGCGTGAAGCCGGCGTCGCGGAGGCGCTCTCCGAGGCCGGCAGCAATGATCCCCGCCTTCATTCGATGACCGCTTCGACGTCTGCTAGCTGACGCAAGCGGACGTCGACTAGCTCCGGTGCGGGACACGGCGGCGCGACCGCGCCGACGAGCCATGCGCTCCGCAATCCAGCCGCGCGCGCCGCGACCACGTCCTTCTCGAACGAGTCGCCGACGTACAACGTCTCGGCCGGAGCGCATCCGAGGCCGCGGATCGCCAGCGCAAAGATCGCCGGGTCGGGCTTGCTTACACCCACTCGGTTCGAATCGATCACCACACTGAGCCACGGACCGATATCCGCGTCGTCGAGAATGCGGTCGACGTTCCCGTAGAAGTTGGAGATCACACCGAGCGCGACACGATGGCGCAAACGGTCGAGCACTGCGCGACTCTCCGCCAGAGCGGCACGTGAACGCGCGACGAACATCTCGATGATACGCGCCGCTAGCGCCCGGTCATCCACCTCGAGATGCTCCAGCTGGCGGGCGACGTGGAAGTCGATCAAGGCCTGCAGATCCATCGTCGCGACGCGCCGGTCGGCATACCCGCAGCGCGTCGCATGATCGAAGGCCGCACGGAAGCGCTCGAAGGGCAGCACCAGGCCCGCCTCACTGTACAGCTGCTCAAAGCGCGGCAGCCAGTGACTGCCCGGCCCGTCGAGGGTACCACCGTAGTCGAAGCATACCGCGCGCAGCTTCATCGCCAGGGATGTAAGCAGGCCGCAAATGCGCGGGCAACCGGACACCGTTGAGTAGGAAATGAACTGGGCCTTCCGATTTCGCTTGACTGGGAGTGCTGTCCCGCCCACCATTGCGCAAATCTTGTTCTGACAAAGGGAGGAACTTATGGCTCGAACGATGGCGTTGGTAGCTTCAGGTGTGTTAGCGCTCTCAGCCGTTCTC
>JBGQHM010000210.1:0-11667 GCA_041497995.1 Binatia bacterium
GAAGGTCCAGAGCACGCGGTCGAGCCGCGTGTCTTCGGTGTGCGCACCCCAATGCGGCAGCGGACTCGAGAGCACTGTCGGCGGCGGACCGAGGTTCGGCTTCGGGGTCAGCGGTCCGTGCAAGATGTCCTTCCAGGTAAGTAGCCCGTTCACCTGCGGCCCCGCCTCACCCAAGGACATGGCCACGAACGGCGCGACGGTGGACGCGATCAGGCCATCCTTGTCGAGAAAGGTGCCGAAGCCGCCTTCCACGGTGGACGGCGGGATGAAGGCCAGGCTCGCCAGGTCAGGCACCGCCGCCTGCGCGCCGGAGGACTGGCCAATGTTCTGGCCGGTGTTCAGGTCAGTTGCACCTTGAATCGCTCCATACTCTGCGGAGGCGAGGATGCGCGGATTGAGGGTAGCGCTAGTCGCGTACGACGTCGTGGGCAGCGTGCATTTCGGTGGCGTCTTGCCGGCACAGTCCGTGGCCTCCGTCGCGATGGTGCACGGCGTGGTCCCGTCCACGCAGCGCGGTGCGTTGTCGCGCACGGCGCCGAACAGGCCGCCATCAAATTTCGCGATGATGCGATCGAGTGAATCGGTGGTGAGTGGCGTGGCGCCGGTCGAGTCGCCGCGGCCTTCGAGTAGCACCAGTCCCCGGAGCTTCGCGTATCCCGGCTGCGGGGTGCCGCTGCAAGTCTTAGTGACATTGAAGTCCGTCGAGGCGTAGCGTGCCGTGAATCCCGTCCCAGCGGAGTGTCCGCCCAGGAACACATTCTTGTTGTTCGCCTTCTTCAAGGCAGCATTGACGACTGCATCGATGTCCTGGGAGAACACGAGATTGGTCCAGTTCGCAAGAAACGGCACGTCGTCTTGCGCATTGTAGAATACAGCGTTGCGCTTCGGTTTGAGCCGCGCGTCGAGCGGCAACCCGAGCTCGGCGCCGAACAGCCAGTTGAGTCCGAGCGACGGGTCGAGGGCTTTCTCCGAGAGGTCAAGCCCTGCGGTGTCTTCGAGCTGATTGGTACGCCGGTCGAAGGCCCACACCTCGATGCGTTTGCCGTGATCGGTATTGATGCGCTCGAGGAGATTCTGCGCGAGGATGCGGAAGTCGTTGCCACCGCCCTCGAAGCCGGGGATGAGAATGAGAATCGCGTCGGGCTTGCCCGATGAGCTATCGAGTTGGAAGCGCGTATAGCGAGCTTTGTTGAGGTTCGGCGACTTCCCGAACTGGGTGATCAGCCTGGTGTTGGTAACCTTCACCTTCGGACTGCCGGGCGAGTTGGCGGGCTTGGCCTTGCTAGCGATGTTGAAGGTCTTCATCGGCGGGCAGGCGCACTTCGCGTTGCACGCGCCGGGGCAACCGCTGTCGGCCGTGCCGTCACACTGCTCACCGGGATCGACGAGGTTGTTGCCACAGTTCTTCGTTGCCAGCGCCGGCATCGCCAAGAGCTGGAACGCAAGGAGAGCCGCCACCGCTCGTTCACGCGTCATTGCTACCTCCCACTGCTTGAGTCAGCAAACCGGTCACACAGATACGCCACAACTCCTACGCTTTTCGTGCCGCCGAACGCAACTTAGCCACCAGACAGGCCCTCACCTGCAGGCTCCTTCGAGCCAGCGCCGCATTTGGTCGTACAAGTCAGGATGGTTCAAGAGCTCGAAGTGGTTCATCGGCCCGAGGTGCCGTCCGTTCTCGAGCGGGAACTGTATCCGCCGTAGCCGCCCGCGGCCCGATGCGCTCGTCTCGCGCACCAGCAGATCGCCGACAGCGACGCCCAACGGATGGCGCGGATCGCGCGTCACGGTGGCCGCGACGAAGTAGTGGTCCGCACTTTCGAGGAGCGGGACGTCGCCCGTCCGATTCACGAGCAGGGCGTCGAGATCGACGCCCTGCCAGTCCTCGTCGCGTAGCGCGCCGAATCGCAGATCCTTGATTCCGGCGCTGCGCGCGTTCAGCGCGTCGGCGAACGGCCGCGTAATGTCGGTAAGCCCGAGCAACCAGGCAGTAACGTTCGCCGCCTTCTCCAACGGTGCCCCGAGGTGTGGTGCGCCGAGAAAAATGACGTGCCGCACGCGCCGAACCCAGTCAAGGCCATCCTGTTGACCGTAGTGGCAAGCGCTGCGCGCGACGAGTCCCCCCATGCTGTGGCCGACCACGATCAGCTCATCGACGGGAACCGGCCACTCGGCCACCACCCGGTCCACGAGGTGCGCGAGTTGCCGGCCGTTGTCCGAGACGTGGAGGCCGGTGTTATAGCGCAGGTAGAGCGGCGTGTAGCCGAGATCCGCCTGCAGGCGTGAACCGTAGGTCGTGTGGCGGTTGCCGTAGTGGCGCTCCGCGTGCAGCTGCCACAACGTCTCGGTGCAGGCGAGACCGTGGACGAAGAGGGCGAGGCGCGGCGACGCATCGGGAAACGCCGCTGCCAGAGTAGCGCGATCGAGCGGGAGGGTCTGACCCCGGTGGCGCAGCCCCATCTTCGTCGCCAGAGCATTGCCGTCGCGCTCAAGGCGTTCGCCGGCGAAGCCGTTCAGGGCCGCGATCGCCATGTCAGCCGGCGTTCCGGGCCGAAGATCCTCCTCGCCCGACGCCGCAAAACCCGCGGCGAGCTTCCCCGCGGCACCGGCAGCGGCGATTGCGCTCCGCATGCCAGCGTAGACGAAGCTCGTGATACCGTCGTGGAGCACCCGCACTACGTCTGATACCTGAGCGACTACCGGCGCGACCCGCAGCGGCGCAAAGGCTTTGCCGGCAACTGCGGTGTGAACCCCTTTGATCGTCGCAAGGCCGCCATCAAGAGCGGCGGTTGCCGTGTCGATTGCCCCGTGGAGCCGGGTCTGCCCTTGCATCATCCCCCCTCCCTTCTTGCGCAATACGTTGAGCCGTCTTTCAAGGCGCCTCGACAGATGCCACGGTTGGCGCAGTTGCTGCTTTGCCGACTGCGCCAGAGTTCATGCCGGACGCGACAAATCAAGCCGCGTCGCCTTTCTGGTGCTGTCCTGATTCCGCGGTAGCCGTCAGCTATCAGCGGTCAGCTGTCAGCCGGACAATTCGAAACACCTGCCCTTCCAGTCTTTCCGGTGTGCTCAGGCTGACAGCTGACGGCTGACAGCTGATCGCTATCCAAAATTAGGACAGTACCACCTTTCTTGGAGGGTACGAGGATGCGGGGGCGGAATCGGGCTCGGAGTCGGCCCTGCGATAGTGGGCAGCCCTGAGCCGCGGTACCGGTTGGTGGTGGAGCTATCAGCCGGCTCGAAGGCGTGGAAGATGGCCTTCGTTTCTCAGTGACGACGCCGACGATCACGCACCCCTGCAGGAAGTCCCGTATCACCAGGGCTCGCGACGAGCCCCTAGCGTGTGGCCGCCTTATGAGCAGAGTGTGGCTTGGCAGCGGCTCCCTCTCGCGCAGATCTGCGCTTGGCCGCGTCTGCCAGCAGGTCCGATGCGAAGCTCCCGACCTTCTGGTTGATCTCCCGGATCAGGTCGTAGATCGCGCCGATGCTGTGGTCCTGCACGCGCTTCACCTCTTTGGCCGGCCCCTTCAGCAGATCGCTCTCTTCGAGCATCTTGAGCGGCAGGTCGGCGATCGCCTTGTGGATCTCTTCGACCGTCGTCGCACCCTCGTCGATCGCGTCCTGGACTAGCCTTGTCAGCGTCTTCTTGCCACTGGTCATGATTCGTCCTCCTGGCGGGCAGCCACGCAAGGACCATACCCCTGCAATCTTTTGCGAACGACGCGACGGCCGGCCCTTGCCGTTGCATCGGCACGAACGAATCCTCCGCTGTTTTCGCGCACCCGCGAATGTTCCCGCCCCTCGGTCGGGGCGACCCGAGTCCCACGATTCCTCGGGGTCAGTACTCTTCGGGATCAGCGCGGGAACGTGA
Organism: Binatia bacterium; assembly: GCA_041497995.1. Taxonomy (GTDB): domain Bacteria; phylum Desulfobacterota; class Binatia; order HRBIN30; family HRBIN30; genus DATKMS01. The sequence goes on from JBGQHM010000210.1 coordinate 3,872, forward strand.
GTGGGCTGAGCTCAATCTTGACAGTTCCAACTGTAACGGTTACTAGTGACGTTATGAGAGCCGAACGCAGGCATCGCCGTTACCGTCACCGTGGGGCTGGACCCGAGAACGATTCCGCGGACGCGCCGCTGTATACGATCGACGAGTTGGCCGCGGCAACGGGCGTGCCCAGCCGGACCGTGCGACACTACCAATGGGTGGGCGCCCTTCCACCACCGGCGCGCAAGGGCCGCATCGCGCTCTACCGGGAGGAGCACCTCCAGCGGTTGCAACTCATTGCCCAGCTCCAGGACCGCGGCTTGCACCTGCGCGCTATCCGCGACGCCGTGCATCAGGCGGCGCATCGTCGGCTGTCGCTCGAGGAATGGTTGGGCATCGGAGAACACCTGCGTCAGCCGTGGTCCGCGGAGACGCCGCTCGTGCTGAGCGAGGCAGAGCTCCGCGCGCGCCTGGGAAATCGGCCGGCGGGGTTTGTTGCCGCACTGGTGCGGGCGGGCCTGCTGCGCCGTCAAGGTGATCAGCTCGCTGCGGCCTACCTGGTCCGCAGCCCCGGCCTCCTCGACATCGGGCTCAAGCTCCACGACGCCGGTCTGGACATCGAGACCGGGGCGGAAGCCGCGGCGCTCGTCCGCCACAGCATGCGGCGCGCCGCTTTGAAGCTCGTCAAGCACTTCGCGAAGCGCGGCGGGCGTGGCTTTGGCCGTAGTCGGTCCGCTGACGATGTCGGCGCGGCACTCAGCGGGCTGCGGTCACTCGGTGCCGAGGCGGTGCGGCTGCTATTCGCACAAGAAATGGAACGGGCGCTGCGCATTGCGATGGAGAAGGGCGCGATCCCAGCTCCCGCAAAGGAAGACGTGACGACCCCTGGAGGAGTGAGCAAGGCCCGGAGGTCGCGATGACGACGTTGGGAGACAGCGCAGTGGGGCACAAGTCCATCCGGCGGCCGCCTTTGGGGCTGCTGCTACTCGAGGGTCGCGCCGTGCTGGAATGGGCGGCGCTGCTGACGATCGCCAACCGTCCGGCGCAAGCGGAGGGCGCGTGGAAGCCGTTTCGGCCGCCGGCCCGATGGCCCTTGGCCCTTCGTGCCCGCGCCGCAGCCAGAGAGTACAGGCGAGCGTGAAAGGTGACGACTATGGTCGGCGTGAATTCTGAGAAGTCGGCGCGAGGGCCGGTGGAACCGCGTGAGATCACCCTCCACGGCCACCGGCTCAGCTATCGAGCCGCCGGAAGCGGCCCGCTGCTGGTACTCATCCACGGCATCGCCGGAAGCTCGGCGACCTGGAAGGATGTGCTGCCGCAGCTGGCCGAACGCTACACGGTCGTTGCTCCGGACCTCCTGGGGCATGGTTTCTCCGCCAAGCCGAGAACCGACTACTCGCTCGGTGCGTACGCCAGCACAATTCGCGATCTGCTCGGCGTGCTCGGCTACGAGCGCGGCACGATCCTCGGGCATTCGCTCGGCGGCGGGGTGGCGATGCAGTTTGCCTATCAGTTCCCGGAGCGCTGCGAGCGCATGGTGCTCGTCTCCAGCGGCGGCCTCGGCCATGAGCTCCATCTTCTCCTGCGGGCGGCGGCGTTGCCTGGCGCCGAATGGGTACTGCCGTTGCTCTGCAGCAGCGGACTGTGCGACGCAGTGGACGGGGTGGCACGCTTCCTCGGACGCGCTGGGCTCCGCGCGGGTCCGGACTTGGACGAGATTTGGCGCAGCTTTGTGTCCCTGTCGGACCCCGACGCCCGCCAAGCGTTCATTCACACGGTCCGCACGGTCATCGATATCCGGGGGCAACGTGCGAGCGCCGGCGACCGTCTCTATTTGGCCGCGGAGATGCCGACGATGATCATGTGGGGCGAGCACGATCCGCTGATACCGGTCGCTCACGCCTACTCGGCGCACGAGCGCATGCCGCGGAGTCGACTCGAGATCTTCCCGGATGCGGGCCACTTCCCTTACCGCAACAACCCGCGGCGCTTCGTCGAGGTGCTCGTTGACTTCATCCAGTCGACCACGCCGGCCCAGGTGGATGAGCAGACGTGGCGGGCGCGGCTGCGCAACGGCGGTCGGCCATCATAATGTCGTGACCGTGCTCATGACCGTGACCGGCGGCTTTGAGGTCTGTGCGGACCGGAGCGAGTCTTAGCTGTTCTCATCAAAAGGAGGTGCCCCTTACATGACAAAGGTTCTCGAGAAAGGCCGGTTCCGGTTTGGCCACTACGAGCTCGCATATGAGATTCACGGAGATGCAGGCGTCCCCTGCGTGCTCCTGCATGGGCTCTTGCTCGATTCGCTCATCAACCGAGACCTCGCTGCGCGCTTCGTGACCCAGGGCTACAGGGTGATCCTTCTCGACCTGCTCGGCCATGGGGAGAGCGACAAGCCCACCGATCCACGCGAGCTGCGCGTCGACTTCTTTGCCGAGCAGACGCTCGCGCTGCTCGATCACCTCGGTATCGAGAGGGCGCTCGTCGGCGGTGTCTCACTCGGCGCGATCACGGCGTTGCAGGTCGCGGCGCAGGCCCCGGAACGCTGCATCGGCCTGTTCATCGAGATGCCCGTGATGGAATGGTCGACGATGTTCGCAGCGCTCCTACTCGTGCCCGTGATCGCCCTCGTGGACTACGGCTCGTTTATCGGGCGCCCGCTCGCGCGCCTCGTGCGCCGCATCCCGCGGCCGAACAGCGATCTGCTCGCGAGCTTCCTGAACGCCGCCTCCACGGAGCCCGAGGTCATTACCGCCGTCCTGCACGGCATCCTGGTAGGCCCTGTCGTGCCACCCGCGCAGCGTCGGAGGCAGCTCACGATGCCCACGCTCGTGATTGGCCATCGCGGCGATCGCCTGCACGCGCACCGTGACGCGGCGGAGCTCGCGAAGGAGATGCCGAACGCACGCTTGCTGGAGACGCGCTGGATCGGCGAGCTGCACGTGCGGCCGGACCGTTTCTGGCCGAAGATCCGTGTCTTCCTCAACGAGGTGAGCGCCGTCGCTCGCAGCGCGGAGGAGCGCCGAATGAGTAGCGCGCCGAATTGACGGCACCGTATACTCGGTGTTGCCGCGGCGCGTCTGGCGCGCGCTCAAACTCAAGCCGTAGCGCGAGTTGACCTGGCATCGCACGGTGCTGCAGCAGCAAGTACGGGCTTGCCGGTCAGCGATCAGCCCAAGAGGCCAATAAGGACTGTGCGAGTTTCCGCGGCTGAGCGCTGGGCACGCACTGACAACGACTGGTGGGAAGCAGGGCGCCTGGTTCAGCGCATCGGCGACCGCCGTGTTGAGAAGTGGCCAAGCGGCGCGAGTTCCAGAACGATGCCCTCATCGCAGTGACTGCGCGACGGCATGGGGCCACCATCGTTACCGCCAATCATTCGGACTTCGAACCGCTCGTCCGAACGCTGCGTCTGGCGGTTGCTGTGCGCGTGAAATCTCTTGCACGGCGGCAGAATGCTGACCGGCAAGCAACGTCGAAGCACGCTGCGACCCCACGGGCTTGACAGCCCTGCATTTTCAGACGACCAATACCGGAGTATGCGAAGAGGAGTTCGCGCCGCAACGAACGACATTGGTGCCGCACTCGGCTTCCGGACGCGTTGGGACGGGCGTTGGGTGTCTCCCGCAGGCGGTCCGAACCAGCCTATGATCGACAAGCTCATTCATGCAGGACATCAGAGGCATTGCTGATCACATCTTGGCGGACAGCCGAGAACACCGAGAGGCGATGCTTCAACTCATTGCCTCCCGGGAAGCCATCGCATTCGCCGGTGCTGGGTTGAGTGCGCCGCTTGGCTATCCCCCCTGGAAGAGGCTTCTTCAGAGCCTTCGGAGCAAGGCTGGCGATGTAGTTCCGTTCCAACCGCCTGCTGACATTCCCGAAGACGATGCGCTAAATTACGCTGAAGCGATTCAGCGGCATTTCGAGAAGCACGAAGGCAACCCGAATCGCTACTATGCGATTCTTGGTCGGGAGTTCGGATCAAAGCCACAAGGATGCAGTGAGACGCAGCAACGCCTCGTTCGATTGCCCTTCAAAGGCTATGTTACAACCAACTACGACTTGACAATAGAGCGTGCGTTTCAGCGGTTGGGAACGACACGCCCGGACTGTGCCGTTGTGGTAAAGCGTAAGAATAAGGATGCACACAAGGTTTCAGAGTTTCTGCTCTCACTCGACGATACCAACCATGTCAGAAGAGTGGCACATCTTCACGGCGTCGAGAACGATACAGAGCAGATTATTCTCAGCGCTTCGGACTACTACGAGGCTTACGGCTTCGCTCAGGATGATCGGGGCCGGAGACATACCCGTGAGTGGACGCTGCATCGCAAGCTCGCCTGGTCGCTCCTTGCGACCCGACGCATTGTTTTCATCGGCTCCAGCCTCAACGACCCGTATGTGAGCGCACTACTCGATGCGGTCGTAGATGACCTCTGGAACTTTGGGCAACCTATCCACTACGCTGTAACTCCGCTTGAACAAGCCTCCCTGGAAGCTGCGAGCGCACGAGCGGCACACTTCCTCAACCGCTACGGCGTCCAGCTCGTCTATTACGACAATCTCGACGGCAACCACGATGGTCTTGATCAGCTCGTCACAGAGGCGCTTACTCGATGCGGTGAGCCCGTCGGCCGCGACTGGCTGGAAGACGTCAACCGGGACACCGAAAGGGCTCTCAAGCCGCATGAGGATTGAGCGGACTCAACTGGTTGCTGAGTTGCTTGAGTTTGCCCGCAACCGCAACGGGGTGGTCGTCGGGCCGCCCGGTGTTGGTAAGAGCTACACGCTGGGTGACCTCCGGCAGCGGCTGAAGCAGGATGGGACTCCGCACCTGATCCTGCCGGTTGAGCGCTTGGGCCAGGGAACCGACACCGAAATTCAAGCAGTGCTGCGAAGGGACGGTGACTTCATCGACTTGCTGCGCTCCGCCGCTGTCGAAACCAGACCCCCTGCCATCCTCATCTTCGATGGGTTCGACGCTGCGCGCGGTGAGAACGAGCGTGCTGGCATCCTTCGTCTCGTTCTTCGGGCCGTCAACGAACTGCATGGAATTTGGAACACCCTCGTTAGCGTCCGTACCTTTGACGCTAAGAAGTCGGAGCGACTGCTCAAGCTTTTTCCTTCGGACACGGCGGGTTCTGGCGGCGCTGGTATTCCCTGCCGCCATTTCGTGATTCCTCCATTCGGAGCAGCGGAACTCGAACAGGCGTTCGACCAGATCCCTGGTCTCTCTCAGCTTCACGCTGGCGGCTCACAGGAATTTCGGGCGCTGCTGACGGTGCCGTTCAACTTGTGGCTAATCGAGGGTGTTCTGCGTGCAGGTGTCGATCCTGCTGCGTTTTCGCGGGTGACTTCGGAAGTGCAGCTGTTGGAGCTGTACTGGAAACACCGCGTCGGGCAGGCACCGGGAGCTGAAGACCGCGAATTCATTCTCTCGACGGCGGCGCGTGCAATGGTCAGTAGCCACACCCTCACCGTGCGCCGCGACCGTGTCTATCGCCCCGAAGCCCGCGCGGCCTGGGAGGAGCTGCTTAGCAATGAACTCCTTAGCGAGGTTGACGAGCGCGAGCCGCGCGTTGCTTTCGCGCACAACATTCTCTTCGATTTCGCCGTCAGCGTGCTCTTGCTCGAAACGGAGCCTTCGAAACTGGCTGAGTTCATCGCCGAAGAGCCCGGGCGACCGCTCTTCCTTCGGCCCAGCTTGGTCTACCACTTTACCCGGCTCTGGCACTTCGATCGCGATGGTTTCTGGCGGAACTTTTGGGGCGTGATCCAACGGGAGGAGATGCACTTGCGGCAAATCATCCGCATTGTCCTACCGGCTGTGATTGTGAGCGAAGCGCGCTCCGTCACTGATCTTAGTCCGATGTTGGAGCGTTTGGCGAGGGCGGACCCACAAGGGTCGGAAGCGGTCGCCTTCCTGCTGCAGGGTCTCCGAATACTTGAATCGGAGCGCGTGGCGCTGTGGGCTGATTTCGTCCGCTCGACAATACCGTATCTCGACCGACGCTTCGCGTGGGACGCGGGTCTCATCGCGTTGCGTTTCATCGAGTCGAACGAAGCGCTACCAGTCGAGAGCGTAGCGGCTTGCGGTGAATTCGGCCGCCGCCTCTTGGCTTGGGCGTGGGCTTCGCGATCTGATTCGGCGCCCAGTTGGTTTGAGCGACTCGCGGGAGTCATCGCCATTCCGCTAGTCGTCAAGACTTACGCTAGCCAGCCCGACGAGTCGCGCACGCTGCTGAAGCGCGTTCTGGAGGTCATCGACGAGCCAGGATTTCCGATCGATTGCATCTTTAGGCTAACGAACGACATCAAGCCTCTGATCGCGCACGATCCCGAGCTTGTGGGGCTTATCTATGAACGCGTGTTTGGCCACGAAGAACGCAGTGAAGAGAAGACCAATATGGGTGGCCCGGTGCTGCCTCTGATTGGCAATCGCCGGCAAGACTTCGATGGCTGCCAATTTAGCCTGCTCCAGGACTTCCCGGCGTTCCTGGCGGGTGCTCCGCTGGTTGCCACGGCTGCAGGGCTCCGAGCCCTTCAGGGCTTCGCCTTGAGCCGCCATGTGCTGCCGTATCTACGCGCAGGTGCAACGTTGGATGAGTTCACCTATGCGTTCGAGTTCCGTGGCCATGAAGCACATTTTCTTCCCGATGGTTCAGCCCTGTGGGATGCGCCATCGCCCCTCGACCAAGAGCTCACGATTGCCGACGCGATCTTTCAGTGGCTTGCCGATGCTGCACATGAGGGGCGAGGCTTAGATGTGGACGCTTTCCTCGACCTGTTCCCCCACCACGCACAACTGGCCTTCTTGTGGGCCCGGTTATTGGCAGTGGGTGCTCGTCAACCCGACACACTTGCGCCAAGACTTTGGGAGCTCACGGTTGCTCAGCCGATTCTTGAGGGTTCCGATACTCTCTATCAACTTGGTTGCTTCTTGGAGAACGGGGCTCGCCATTTCACACACGAACAGCGGCACAAGCTAGAGGCTGCGATCATGCATCTACCGAGCACTGTCTCCGAAGAGCACCGCGAGACAACGGAACGTCTTCGGCTCCGCCTCATCGCGCGCATCCCACCAGAATACCTCGAGACGCAGGAAGCAAGGGATCTCCGCGAGAACTGGGAACGGCAGTCGAGGCTTCCGTCCAACACGCCCTTGGTGTCCTTCCACACTAGTTCGGAACCGTACACCGAAGACGACTTCCTTCGCGAACAAGGCGCCAGACTGGACTCACCAGAGAATCGCGCCGTGCGAACCGCCTACGCACCCCTCAAAGAGTGGACCGAAAGGGGTAAGGATGAATCTCAAATCGATTCTCTCCTGAAGCCGGCATGTCGCCTCCGCGACATGCTCGCTGCCGAGTGTAACGCCGAGCCTGCGGTAGTGAGCGCGGCTTGGAGGCATCTTGCCGACTTCGCTTCGGAGGCCGCGGGCCGCACGAAGACGTCCGGCACAGAGCGCTTCCGAGTTTTGAGGGAACTACTGTTGCAGGCGGCCACGCGCCCCGAGCCGGAGCCAGACCCAGAGCGCGACTCGCGATGGAAGAGGGCCGCCTGGTCTCCCGCACCGCGTAACGAAGCTGCTCGGGCACTGCCGTGGCTAGCGCATTTTGGCTTCGACGAAGAGGTGCTTACTGCAATTCGAAAACTAGCCACCGACCCGGTTCCGTCCGTGAGGTTTCTGCTGGCCTGCGAGCTGTGGCGCATCAGTGAACATGCACCTGATGCGATGTGGGGTCTCCTCGATCAGTTGGCGGAACAGGAAGAGAATCGAGTGGTTCTTCATGGCATGACCGCTTCCATCTGGC
>JBGQHM010000211.1:0-11588 GCA_041497995.1 Binatia bacterium
CCCCGTCCGGCCGAGTCCCGTTTGCACCTCGTCGGCAATGTAGAGCGCACCGTGTCGGGCGCATGCCTCCTTCACGCCGGGCAGGTAGCCCTTCGGCGGCACCGGGAACCCGTACGTCGCCGGGAGCGTCTCGATGATCGCGGCGGCGATGTCGCCGCGCGAGAGCGCCGTGTCGGCGGCGGCCAAGTCTCCGAACGGCACCTTGATGAACTCGTCCGGCGCGTCGCTCAGGAAGTACCGTGCCGTCGAGTCGTCGCCCGCTTGGCCGGCCAGACCGACGCGGCCGTGGTAGCCCATGTCGATTGCCAGGATCTTGCGCCGGCCGGTGGCTTTGCGCGCGGTGCGGAGCGCGACATCGATGGCCTCACTGCCGGTGGCGCCGAACACCGAGTAGCACAGATCACCCGGGGTCAGCTGCGCCAGCTTCTCCGCCAACTCGCCGCGCGCTTCGCTCGGGAAGTGGTGATTGCCGATGTCGACCTCGGCTGCCGCCTCGACCAACGCGCGCACGACGTCCGGATGGCGATGTCCGAGGTTGAAGGTGCCGCCGTTGAGGTGCACGTCGATCAGCTCGTGGCCGTCGATATCCCACATCCGGTATCCTTCGCGCCGGCCGATGACCACGGGAATCCCCCACTGCAGGAAGGTGTCGACGCGACCGGGCATCCAGTATTGGCGGCAGCGGTCGAGCGCCTGGCGCTTGCGTGCAGACATGTTCGGTTCGGTCATTGGAATCTCTCCGATGCGGTTGCGGCACCTGTGTCGGTGCGTGCGATGCTTATATGCCCAGCACGGCGCGAGCGGCAAACTCCGGTGCGCGGCAGTACCCGCCGCGGGTTTACGCCGCGACCATTCTCGGTCTAAGGTCGGGTCTGAGGACTATGAGCGAGTGAGGAGACCACAATGAGCTTTCGGGTAGTGTGCATTTCGCGGACAATTGCAGCAGGAGGAGAGGGCATCGGCCAGGCGGTCGCGCAGCGGCTAGGCTTTCGCTACGTCGATGAGCAGATCATCGAGAAGGCCGCACGGCAGGCGCAAGTAGATCCGGCGCTGGTGGCGGCTGCGGAGCACCGGCAACCGTTGCTGCAGCGCTTGCTCGACAAGATGGCGCTGGGCGCCGACCTCGCCGGGACGGTGACCCTGGCGACCGGCGTGCCGCTCGACGTCTTCGTGCCGTCGACCGTGGGGTACCGCGCGACGCCGGATGATCTACGCGTGCTCATCCGCGCCGCGATCCATGAAGTTGCGCAGGCCGGACAAGCGGTGATCGTCGCGCACGCCGCGTCGATGGCGCTGGGCGGTACCGAAGGTGTGCTGCGTGTCCTCGTGACCGCATCACCCGAAACACGCGCCGAACGTCTGGCGACGGCACAGGGGAGTAGCGCAGCCGATGCCACCGCCGCCATCGCCTCGTCCGACCGCGAGCGCCGCGACTACTTGCAGATGTTCTACAAGATCAAGGAAGAGCTGCCTACGCACTACGACGTGGTCATCAACACCGACGTGCTGACAGGCGAGCAAGCGGTCGACATCATTCTATCTGCGGCGCAAGTTCGGGCGTAACGATCGCCGCGCGGGGTTCGGACCAGGGGGTCGGCGGCAATGCAGGAGACCAAGGCGACGCGACCGACCGCCGCCCGCGAGGCCGCTGCGGTGCCGCGCGCGGAGCAGGTCAAACGCGCCGGGTGGTTGCGCGCGGCGGTTCTTGGTGCAGACGATGGCATCGTCTCCACGGCGTCACTGATTGTCGGAGTGGCAGCAGCGAACGCCTCGACGACGGCAGTGCTGACGGCGGGGATCGCCGGCCTGGTCGCCGGCGCGGCGTCGATGGCTGCCGGCGAGTACGTCTCCGTCAGCTCGCAGCGTGACCTCGAGGAGGCGATGTTGGGCCGCGAGCGCTCCAAGATCGCGGTGTACCCCGAGGTCGCCCTCACGGAGTTGGCGATCGTGCTGCAACTGCGCGGCATCGATCCCGGCTTGGCCCGGCGGGTCGCGGAGCAACTCTCGGTGGCTGACCCGGTGGGTGCAAATGCTCGCGACATTCTCGGGATTACGGAAGAGACGCGGGCGCGACCGCTGCAGGCGGCGCTCGCGTCAGCGGCGTCCTTCGCGCTCGGCAGCCTGGTACCGCTCGGCGGAATGATTGTCGGCGCGGCGTGGCTCCGCATCCCGCTTGCCGTCATCCTGGCGCTTGTCGCGTTGGCCGCGTCTGGAGCCGTCGCGGCAGAGGCGGGCGGTGCGCCCCGCGGGCGCGCGGCGCTGCGTGTAGTCGCCGGCGGTGGGTTGGCAATGGCGCTGTCTGCGCTCGTCGGTCGGCTGGTCGGGATCGCGCTCTGAGAGCCTCAGTTCCTCAGCTTGTCCTGCCGTCCGAAGCGCGGTCCAGCCAGTCGCGGATCTGGCGGGCGAACTCGGAGAAGTCGCCGGGAGCTTTCGCGAGGTAGTCGGCGACTCGATCTGGGTCGACGCGCAGGTAGCCGTGGACAAGAATGTTGCGGAAGCCGCCCAACCCTTTCAGACGGGTCCGCAGTGCTTCGTCGATCACACCGTGCTGGGCAAGTTGCGCGATGATGTCTTCATAGTCTTTCGGACTCACGCCGAAGTGTGCGCTGAGCACGTGGTTGCCGATATCGAAAACCACCTCCGCACCAAGTTGGAGTCCGCGTTCGGCTGCCCACGCGTCGCGGAAGTTCTCGCGCAGCGCCGAGCGGTCGGTCTGTGCTGCGTCCCGCAGGCGGGAGATGATCTCCTCGATCTTCAGCAGGCGCTCGCGCAATGCCTCAGGACGGAGTACCACGTAGGCGCTCCTCCAACCGCTGCCCGGCGAGCCGCCACTGCTCATCCAAGAACGGCTTGAAGTCCCAGTACCGGGCGCGGGCTCGGGTGACGAACTCCACCTCGACGTCCGGATCGCTCGCGTACAGGCAGCGGCCGCTATCTGCCACCTCCCACGCGAGGACGATCGGGGCATCGTTGAGAGACACCAAATCGATCTCTCCTCCCACTTGAAGGACGAGGTCTGCGCGGAGCCCGAGCAGCTCATCCACCGTCAACGGCTGTATCGTCATGATCGCCAAGTCGACGTCTCGGACGGCGGTTCGCCGGCGGTCCGCCGCCGAGCCGAACAAGTACACCAGCCGCACGCGCGGATCACGCGCAAGAAACTCCGCAGCGTGTTGGGCCGTGCGCAGTGCGTCTTCGGGAGACAGCCGAGTCGACTGCATTACACCGGACCTTACCACAAAGATCTGGCGAACTGCACGTCGCCGGCGCTCTGGGCTGGTCGGTGATGAATGCTGAAAGGAGATCGCAGAGGGACGTGGGCGGTCAAGGTGAGGGGCAACCTGGAGATGTTGTCAGGGATCTTGAACGGCCGCACGGGAATCAGTCCCGAGATGGCCGTGCGATTGTCGATCGCCTTCAACACTACAGCCGAGAGCTGGCTCACGCGGCAGGAGCGATTCTAGCTTCTCCGCCAGTCGCTGCCGGTGCGCGACGAACTCTCGGACGCGGCGACCGTTAGCGCCGGATGGGCGCGGAAATCCCAAGAGACAGCGCTCTGCCGATAGCTGCCCACGATCCGCGAGGTACCCGAGGGCCTCAGCCACCGCGTTACCGAGCGGCACAACGATCGCGCCTGGTACGGCCACAAGCTCTGGCCCAAGCATCGCATCGACGCACTCGCGCAAGAACGCACTTCGCAAGATCCCGGGAATGTGGCCGGTATAGTTCTGGCCTTTCACGAAGACGGGATACCGGATTGCCGATGTCGTGTGGACGAACTGACGGGCGGAATCGAACAGGTCCGAGGCCGACTGGATACCGAGAAGGCCGGGTAGACCCAGATCACGTCCGCTGCGAAACCTCGCTGTCGGAGGAACTCAACAGCGGTCTCTTCCAGGCTTGGATCAGTCACTGGAATCCCCCTGCCCCCCTAACGCCGTGCCGCTCAGGCGCGGCGCGTTTTCCGCCGTCGCCTGGAGCGGCTGTTCGGCCCACGCCACTCACGGAACCTTCCCGGCATTGAGGATGCTGGCCACCGCCTGAACGATACTCCGCAGCGCATCAGGCTTCAGTTTGCCAACCTGCGAGGTGATCAGGTTCTGATTCGCGGTGAAGAGTTTCGCGGGGCGAGCGAAGCTGATGACGCGCAGGGAACCGGTGGCAAAGGCGGCATTGGTGAGCTCGATCGCACTGGCGTCGCCGTACGGCTTGCTCGTGATCTGACAGAGGATGCTGTCGCCACGACCAGCATCGGCGAGGACGACAGCGGGACGCACCTTCGTTTGCGACAGGTCCGAGAACGGAAATCGGACGAGCACTACCGCACCGGCTGCAGGTGCGACCACGCCTCGTCCTCCTCCGGTCTGTTCCAATCCTCACCAAGTGCCTGCTCGCTGAGAAGAGCCGTCTCGGAGACACCCGCTGTCGGCTGCTCCTCGAGAATCGTAACCAGCGCTCGCCGCGTTTCTCCCAGCCGGACCGGCTCGAGTAGACGAACGTTGCCCTGCTCATCGATGACTGCCTCGATCGTCTGAATCATCTCCGAATCTCCGTCTGAGAGTTTAGTTCAGATCGCCGCAGAAGCCGAACTACAACTCGACTCCCGAACGAACTCCGCAACCCCCGCGAGTTTCTGCGGCATAGCGCCCCGTCGCAATCGGGATCTTCATACTGCACCAATCGTCCAGAGATCAACAGCCTGTGAGTACAGCCTCAGGCCGGTTCTCGGTTTGCTCTGCTGCGGCGCCCGGCGGATAAACACGCCCCTCGAAAAAGGCTGAAGCTCACGCAGAGGCGCAGAGCCGATGCACATCAAGCCCCAAACCGAAAACAAGATCGGAACCGCCGATATACGCCGATCAGGGCTTCTGCGAAGAACGGGAGCGCTCCGCAAACCTCATCAAAGTCGGTTTGGTGATCAACCTCATCACCGAATGAGTCGCATCGAATCCCGCATCGGCGTTCATCTGCGTCCATCGGCGGTTTCGTCTCTTTCTTCGAATGGGGCTAGAAGACTCTCGAAGACGACGGCTGGCGGGCAGACGCTGCCCGCGTTCGCGCCACGATTGTAGATCAGCCTTGGAAATACCGCTCTGGGTACGCTAGACACAGAAGTCCATATGTCACCCGCCGACCGCACCCAGGCGCTCCGCGCCGCGATCGAGGAACGCATCCTCGTCCTCGACGGCGCGATGGGAACGGCGATCCAGGCGTGCGACCTGACCGCCGGCGACTTCGGTGGGCCAAGCCTCGAGGGCTGCAATGAACATCTGGTGCTGACCCGGCCGGATGTGATCGAGAAGATCCATCGCGATTACCTGGCCGCCGGTGCGGACATCGTCGAGACCGACACCTTCGGCGGCACCCGTATCGTGCTCGCCGAGTACGCTCTGCAGGACAAGGTGCACGAGATCAACTTCGTCGCCGCACAGCTCGCGCGCAAAGCCGCCGACGCCATGTCGACGCCGGGGCGGCCACGTTTCGTCGCCGGCTCAATGGGGCCGGGGACCAAGACGATCTCGGTGACCGGCGGCGTGACCTTCGACGAAGTACGGTCAGCATACACGGATCAGACGATCGCCCTCATCGAGGGTGGTACCGACATCCTGTACTTGGAGACCCAGCAAGACACGCTCAACGTGAAAGCGTCGCTGCTCGGGATCGACGACGCCTTCGCCCATCTCGGGCGGAGCGTGCCGGTGGTGCTCTCCGTGTCGATCGAAACCATGGGCACGATGCTCGCCGGGCAGTCGATCGAGGCGCTGTACGTCTCGATGGAGCACCGCGACCTGTTCGCCATCGGCATGAACTGCGCCACCGGTCCCGACTTCATGACTGATCACTTGCGCACGCTCGCCGAGATCTCACGTTTTCCGATCTCGATCTTTCCGAATGCCGGCCTGCCGGATGAAGAGGGGCACTACAACGAGCTGCCGGCGATGCTGGCGAAGAAGGTGGAGCGCTTCTGCGCCGAGGGCTGGGTGAACATCATCGGCGGGTGCTGCGGCACGACGGCGGAGCACATTCGCATGCTCGCCGCGGTCGCGGCACGTCACCGGCCGCGTCGCCCGGTGACCATGCACCGCTCCATCGTTTCGGGGGTCGAAACGTTGGTCATCGACGACGACACGCGTCCGGTCATCGTCGGTGAGCGCACCAACGTCCTCGGCAGTCGCAAGTTCAAGCAGCTGATCGCCGCGGGCGAGATCGATCAGGCCGCCGAAGTCGGCCGCGCCCAGGTGCGCAAGGGCGCACATGTGCTCGACGTCTGCCTGCAGGATCCCGATCGCAACGAGATGGCCGACGTCACCGCCTTCCTCGAAACGCTGGTGAAGAAGATCAAAGTGCCGGTCATGATCGACTCCACCGACGCCGCGGTGATCGAGCAGTCACTGAAGCGCACGCAGGGGAAGTCGATCATCAACTCGATCAATCTCGAGGACGGCGAGGAACGCTTCCACAAAGTCGTGCCGATGGCGCGCTGCTTCGGCGCCGCGCTGGTAGTCGGCTGCATCGACGAGGACAGACAGCAAGCGCAGGCGGTCACCCGCGAACGCAAGCTGCAGATCGCGCAACGCTCCCACGATCTGCTCACCACGAAATACGGTGTGCCGGCCGAGGACATCATCTTCGACGCGCTCGTCTTCCCGGTGGGCACCGGCGACAAGAACTACATTGGTTCGGGCGTCGAGACGGTCGAGGGCATCCGGCTCATCAAACAAGCGTTGCCGCAATGCAAGACGATCCTCGGCATCTCGAACGTCTCCTTCGGTCTGCCGCCCGCCGGGCGTGAAGTGCTCAACTCGGTCTTCCTCTACCACTGCGTCCAAGCCGGCCTCGACCTGGCGATCGTCAACTCGGAGAAGCTCGAGCGCTATCCGTCGATTCCGGAGGAGGAGCGGCGCCTTGCTGAAGATCTGATCTGGTGGCGCGGCGATGATCCGATCGCCGCTTTCAGCAACCACTTTCGCTCCAAGGCGCCGAAGAAGACGGTCGAGCAGCGGCGCGATCTGCCGCTGGATGAACGCCTGGCCCTGTACATTCTCGAAGGCTCGAAGGATGGTTTGTTCGGCGATCTCGATGAAGCCCTGCGCGGCCGCAAGCCGCTCGAGATCGTCAATGGCCCGCTCATGGCCGGCATGGATGAGGTGGGCCGGCTCTTTGGCGCCAACGAGATGATCGTCGCCGAGGTGTTGCAGTCCGCCGAAGCGATGAAGGCGGCGGTGGCCCACCTCGAGCCGCACATGGAGAAGGCCGATAGCTCGAGCAAAGGCACGATCGTGCTCGCCACCGTGAAGGGCGACGTGCACGACATCGGCAAGAACTTGGTGGACATCATCCTCGGCAACAATGGTTTCAAGATCGTGAATCTCGGTATCAAGGTGCCGCCGGAGGAGTTGATCAAGGCGTATCGACAGCACAACCCGGACGCGATCGGGCTGTCCGGCCTACTGGTGAAGTCGGCGCAGATGATGGTGGTGACGGCGCAGGACCTCAAGGCCGCGGGCGTCAGCTGTCCGATCCTGGTGGGCGGCGCGGCGCTCTCGAATCGCTTCACGCGCCTGAAGATCGCGCCGGAGTACGAAGGCGTGGTGGCGTACGCCAAGGACGCGATGACCGGCTTGGATCTCGCCAACCAGCTGATGGACGCGCACAAGCGGCATGTCATGGGGCTGAAGCTGGTGGATGAAACCAAACAGCTGCAGGCTGCGGGACCCAAGAAGTATCAAGCCGACGGCGCCGCAGTGGTGCCTGCGCGCCGGTCGAACATTGCGCCAGTCGACGTGGTGCCGACGCCACCAGATTTGCGGTCGCACGTCATCCGCGACTACGACCTCGATACCATCTTCCGTTACATCAACCCTGCGATGCTCTACACGCGTCACCTTGGCTTCAAAGGCAAGTTCGAGGAAGCGGTGGCGGCGGGCAACACCAAGGCGAAGGAGCTGCGCGAGCAGGTCGCGGCGGTCGAAGCGATCATGTTGGCGCGCGAAGACATCACGGCGAAGGCGGTGTACCGCTTCCTTCCGGCACACGCCGACGGTGACCGGTTGCTCATCTCCACGGGCGACGGCCGCACCGTGCTCGACAGCTTCCACTTCGGCCGCCAAGCGGCGGAGCCACACCTCTGCCTGGCCGACTTTGTACTGCCGGTTGATGCGGGTCGTCCGGACTACGTGTGCTTGTTCACAACGACGGTCGGACCTGGGGTGCGCAAGCTCGCCGAGCAGTGGAAGGACCAAGGTGAGTATCTCAAGTCACACATCTTGCAGGTGCTGGCGCTCGAAGGGGCGGAGGCCTTTGCGGAGGTGCTGCATCAGAAGATCCGCGAGATGTGGGGCTTCGCCGACCCGGCCGGTACAACCATGATGGATCTCTTCAAAGCGAAGTACCGCAGCATCCGCGTCTCCTTCGGCTACCCGGCCTGCCCGCGCCTCGAAGATCAGGAGCAGCTCTTCCGTCTACTTGACGTGAGCAAGCACATCGGCGTGCACCTCACCGAAGGCTACATGATGGAGCCCGAAGGATCCGTGAGCGCGCTGGTCCTGCACCACCCGGGCGCCAAGTACTTCAACCTGTCGCCGGAAGATATCGAGCGCCTGGAGCGCGAGATCGAGAAGGCGCAGCCCCCGAAGCCGGCGCCCGATCTGCTGCAGGAGCCGGTACGCGAAGAAGCCCCGTGAAGCGGCGCACCGGTTCTTTCGGCGACCTACCAAAACCACGGCCCCTCTCCTAGGACCATCGCCTTTTTCACCATTTGCACCTTGCCGCAACTTTGAAAGGGGCCCGGCGTTTGCTCACCAGAAGGCAGAGTTCCCATGACAGCCTCGGGTCGAGAGCCGAGGCAAGGAAGCAAGGATGTCCTCCGAACAGGGGATTTCAGAGGTTCCAAGCAGCCGGCGGTACAGACAGCTTGGCCGACTCAGTATCGTTCTCCTTTCAATTCTCGTGGCCGGACCGAGCCGCGCCGCGGTAGAGACACCCGCGTCGGCGGTCGGCCGCACGCCACCGCGGCTGAGCTTGATCGTCGGCGACGTCTCATTCTGGCGGCAGGGCACCGACGACTGGGTGGCGGCGCAGCTCAACATGGCCCTCGCGCCGGGCGACGCGCTGTACGCCGGTACCGGCGCACGCGCCGAGGTGCAAATCGGCGGGCGAGCGTTTGTGCGATTGGGCGACAATACGCAGCTCACGATGGCGAATCAGGAGCCGGACTTCGTCCAGCTCAAGCTCACCAGCGGACTCGCGGCACTTGACCTGCGTGAGCTGGAGCGCGGGCACAGCGTCGAAGTTGATATGGCAAACGCGGCGGTGACCGTGGAAGAACCAGGCTACTATCGGTTCGATGTCAGCGCAGACACCACAACGGTCATAACCCGCCGCGGCGGTCGCGCGCGCGTGCGGCTCAATGGCGGGCAGACGAGCGACGTTGGTCCGAACGATCGGCTCGTCATCGAGGGCGGCGACGAGCCGCAGCTCGCGGTGTACAACGCCCCGGCGGTCGACGACTGGGATCGCTGGAACTACGACCGCACGGATGGGCTGCTCGCTTCCGCGAGCTCACGCTATCTGCCGCGTGACGTGTACGGCGCGGAGACGCTGGACGAGTATGGCACGTGGACCGTCGAGCCCACGTATGGGCGCGTCTGGGTGCCGCGTGATGTGTCGCCGGGTTGGGCACCGTACAGCGCGGGCCAGTGGGCGTGGGATGGGTACTATGGCTGGACGTGGGTCGATGCGGCGCCGTGGGGTTGGGCACCCTTTCACTACGGCCGCTGGGTGTATCTGAGGAACTGTTGGGGCTGGGCTCCGGGTCCGGTCGTCTTCCGACCCGTGTACTCCCCTGCACTGGTTGCGTTCTTCGGTGGTCCCGGCTTTCGCGTCGGCGTCGGCGTGCCTTTTGTGAGCTGGGTGGCGCTCGGCTGGGGCGAGCCGCTGCTGCCGTGGTGGGGTGGTCCGGGCTTTGTCGGTGTGCCGTGCTGGCACGGCTGGGGTGGACCACGCGTCGTCAACAACGTCTTTGTGACCAACACCACGATCGTCAACGTGCACCAGCCCAACGCGTTCGCGAACACGCGTGTGCGCAGCGCGGTCATCACAGTGCCACGCGACGGCTTTGGCACCCGGCCCGTCGATCGGTTGCGGACGGCTGCACCGAATACACCTACCTTGCGACCGCTGGGTGGCGAGTTGCCGAGGCCGGTATCTCTCACGCGCCGCCCCGCGCCTCCGCCGCTGCCGCGAGGGGCTACAACGACGGCAGGAACTGGGCGCGATGCAGCGCGTGCGCCGAGCGTCGGACAGTCTCCGAACACGGGCACGGCATTCGCGGACCGTCACGTCGCACCGCCACGGACTGGGGCTAGCAGTGAACAGCGCGTGTCGTCGTTTACGGACGTGCCGCACGCGACCGGGCAAGCACCATCCTTCAACCAAGCGGCGCGCCGCGAACCGCCACCGCCGCCGCCACGATCGGGAAGCGAGCAGCGGGTACCTTCGGGCCACGATTTTGGTTACGGCGCAAACAGCGCGCCGGCTGCACGGCGCCAGCCGGCTCCGCCACCCGTCCGTGAGGCCGCGCGCGAACAGCCGCAGGGAGCGTTCAGTCCACCGGTGCGCCCGCGACAACCCGATCCGCCGCGCGTCGAAGAGCGTCGCCAGCCGGCGCCTGTCAGCGCGCCACCTGCGCCACCCGTAGCGTCCGCACCGGCTCCATCGGCGCGATCGTACGGCGGCGGTGGTCAAATGGTGCACCCGCATTCCGCACCCGCGCCGCGCGTGGCAGACGCACCGCAGGCCGGCGCCCCGCAGGCTGCCGCACCACCCGCAGCGGCGGCACCGATGCACGCTCCGGGTCACTCATCGGGAGGCAGCGCGCCTCGAGGCCACGCCGTCCACGCCCGATAGGGCCTGCGGCCAGCGTCATTTCTATGGCCCGCTCCCTCCTTCGACGGGGCTCAGGACAGGGTTGGTCGCTCCGGGCTGGCAACTCCGACAGACTAGTGGCGCGTCGCTACGACACCTGATCCGGGGCAGCGATCACTTCGTCGCCCCGGATCGTCAGCGGCACCGCCGTCAGGAACTTTCCACACGGCGGGCCCCAGATGCACTCGCCGGTGTCGGGCAGATACTGCGCGCCGTGGGTGGCGCACTGGATGTAGCGCTCGTCCTCGGTCATCAATTGGTTCTCGATCCAGTCGAGGCTGATCGGGATGTGGCAGCAGCGATTGACGTAGGCGTAGAAGTTCCCGTCGTGGTTGATGACGAAGCACTCCTCCTCGTGGCCGTCGATGATGAGGAAGAACTTCTTCGTGCGCCCGGCCCGCAGCTCGCCGACGCGGGCGACGACGACGGACGATACTTCGCTTGCCATAGCGGGGCAGCCTAAAGCGTTGGAGACGAGACGTAAAGTGGGAACGGGGACGTTCGTTCGCACTGCTCTTGTCCCCATCAGCGACGTGCGCTAACGGGGCGGCATGCTGACCGGCGAAGTTCGCAACCAAGTTGATCAGATCTTGAATGCCTTCTGGTCGGGTGGCATCTCCAATCCGCTCGAAGTCATTTAGCAGATTACCTACCTGCTGTTC
>JBGQHM010000212.1:0-11570 GCA_041497995.1 Binatia bacterium
AGCGGTCGTCGGCGCCATCCAACGCGCCGGTGGAAGAGCACTCGCGGTGGCCGCCGATGTCGCCGTGGAGTCCGACGTGATCCGCCTGTTCGAAACCGTGGACAAGGAGCTGGGCGCCGTGACTGCGCTGGTGAACAATGCCGGCATTCTGGAGCGGCAGATGCGGGTTGAGGACATGGACGCGGCTCGCCTGAATCGCATCTTCGCGACCAACGTCATCGGATCCTTCCTGTGCGCGCGCGAAGCCGTGCGCGCGGGGTTCATCTACACTGACATCCACGCCAGTGGCGGCGAACCCGACCGCGTCGAGCGCGTGAAAGAATCTGTACCCATGAGGCGCGGCGGGCACGCGCTGGAGGTCGCCCACGCGATCCTGTGGCTCCTCTCAGACGCCGCGTCGTATTCGACCGGAACATTCATCGACGTGACCGGAGGCAAATAGCCGTTCCACGCGCTCTTAGCGCCGCGCTCGGCGTGCGCCCGGCGGTCGCAGCGCGCGAGTGAGCACCGGCGGGAGGAGGAACCCGGGCACCCGGAAGATGCGCTGCTGGCTCTCCACCTCGAAACCGGCTCCTTCCACACGCCGCCGCATCTGCGCAGTCGTCGGCCAGTAGAACGGCTCGCCAACGAGTCGCGAGCCGGCGTGCATGATCTCGCTGACCAACGAGGTCGGCGTGTTGACCAGCGCCAGAAGCAGTCGCCCGCCCGGCTTCAATACCCGATAGAATTCCCGCAGCGCTCCGTCTTGGTCCGGAAACCAGTGAAACGCTTCCGTCGAAACGATTGCATCGAATGCGCCGTCGCGACATGGCAGCCGCGCCGCGTCACCGCGCACCCAAGCGATTGCATCGGATCGGGCGGCAGCGCGCAGCAGCATGCCTGCCGAGAAGTCACACCCCACGATCGACACCGCCGGAAGCTCAGCGTGAATGCGCACCGCGAGCTGCCCCGTACCGCAGCCGATATCCAGCACGCGGCGCGTGTGGAACTCACGCAGCGCCCGCAGCACCGCGTCGTGCACCGGGCGGTACGTCGCTCGCTGCACCAACGGCAGATCGTAAATGCGTGACCACGCATCGAAGAACCAGCGGTTCGGTCCACGTTCAGGCATGACGTATGCGCCGCGGCCGGGGCATGCGGTCGTCCGCAAGCAGTCGCGTCAGGAGATCACGCCCCGGATCGGCCTTGCGTTCTTTCAACAGAAACTTGATGCCTGCTTTGATCGCCCGCTGCACCTGCTCGCGCACCGCCCAACACGCCGCATCGTCTGCGGAACGGCTGCGGTACTTCCGGGTATCCACCGGCGGAGCGAAGTTGAAGTACAGCCGCTCGGGGCGCGGGAGCGGCGTTGGGCCGATGCCTTTGACGATCGGAATCAGCGCATCGGTTCGCAATCCCAGGCGCTGCAGGACCGATTGCAGCCCGGGAGGAATAAGCTGGTTACCGCTCAGCACGATGTCCCACGCGTCATCCGCACCGACCGCGGCAAATGGGATGATGGGGTAACCAAACCGGATCGCCAGGCGCGCAAAACCAATCCGGTCGCCCCAGAGCAGCTTGTACTTTTCACCCTTACGCTTGAAGACCTCGCGCGCGCCGCCCGGGAACACCAGGATCGACTCTCCGTCAGCCATCAACTTCGCGCAGTTCTCCCGCGTGCCGTCGACCACGCCGTATCGGTGGAGCACGTCACGCCACAGCGGCACCCTGAAGTGCACGTGATCGCCGAGCGAGCGCAACTTGATGTGTCGCTTCGTGTAGAGCTCGATGAACAGCATCGGCGCGTCCAACAGGCCAAAGAGTGTATGGTTACCGACGAATAAGCACGGCCCGCGGCGCGGGACGTTATCAAGGCCGTACGAGAGCGGGCTGGTGATGAGATGCCACGGCTGCAACAGCCGTGTGAGATCGCGCATGTCCTTCGCCGTGGGGCGGCCGGCGACGTGGGGCGTTGGTCTCTTCCGGGGGGCCGCTGTCTTCATCCGAAAGCCTCACAACGCCGAGCAGCGAAGCTACTCGCGCGGCGTACTCGGTTTGCGCTTCGCTTGGAATGCACGGATCGCCGCCACGTTCTCGGGCGAGCCCAGACGCCGTGCCTGAACCGTGTCCTCACGGGCACGCGCCGCGCGTAGCGCCTCGGTGCGGGTTGCGAGCAGCAGTCGCTTGGTCTGCTGCACGGCCGCCAGCGGCTGTGCCGCAATCTCGCGCGCCGTCGCCAGCGCCGCCGGCAAGAGCTCCTGATCGGGGAGCGCGCGTGCGGCGAGGCCGAGAGCGACTGCCTGCTCGGCGTCGATCCAGTGCGCCGTGAAGAGCACCTCAGCGGCGCGCTGCGGGCCGATCACGAGTGGTAGCAGCAGGCTGCTACCCGCTTCGCAGACCAAGCCGAGGGCCGTGAAGGGCGCGCGCAGGCGAGCGCTCTCACCCACGTAGACGATGTCGCAGTGCGGCAGCAGCGTCAGGCCGATCCCGACGGCCACTCCGTTGACCGCCGCAATCAACGGCTTGTCGAAGACCGAAAGCTGATCGACAAACGGTGTGAAGCTCCGCCCGCTGCCCATCTCGTCGATGTCCTGCCCAGCGGAGAACGCGCCACCAGCGCCGGTGAGCACCACGACGCGCGTGCCGCCATCCTCCTGCGCCTCGGCGAGTGCGGCGCGTAGGTCGTCGTATTGCTGATCATTGAACGCGTTGCGACGCGCCGGACGGTTGAGCGTCAGCAGCAGGACGCCGTCGCGGTTCTCTTCGAGGAGTGTCGTGCGGCTCATGGCTCACCCGCAGCCACGACACGCTCCGGATGGCCGGACCACGTCCATGCGTACGTCGTGCGACTGACGCCCAGCATCATGCCGCCGAGCGCGCGCGGATGGATGAACAGGTTCTCGGGAGTGCCGTCACGCGGCCCTGTCCAGTCATGCGGCGCATGTTCCAGCAACCGCGCCCGAATCACTCTGAGGTCCGCGGCCTCGGCGTAGCACATGTACCAGGACGCACCGCGCCGCGCGAAAAAACGGCCCATCGTCTTCCCGGGATCGTTGGGCGTGATGATCTCCATGCGGTCCAGGCGATCGGGATCAAACAACGTCAGCACACCCTCGTATCCGAACTCCGCCGAGCGGATCGGGACAAAATGGGCCGCGTCGAGACCGAATCGGCTTGCGGCGGCACGCACGGCGGCGGCGCAGTCTTGGACGAGGAGCGTGGCCTCGTAGAGATGCCGGACGAGGCCTGCCGCCGGTCGGTCGGCCGCGGCGGAGATGACCGCACGCAGTCCGGGAAGGCCGAGCGCCTCAGGTGCGAGAAACAGCTGGCCACCTTCGTCGCTGTATGCGACGCCACTGCTCGCGAGCTCTGCTCGTAGATGCGCCATATCGGGGGTCGCGAAACCGGCTGCAAACAGGCCGCCCTGTGTCGCCGCCAAGTAGTCTGCGACCGGTCCCGCGCCGTCCGGCTCCAGCAATTCAACCTCACTGCTGCCCATCCGTACGACGCTGCGTTGGGCCGCAAGTCCACGCACACGATCCTCGCGTACGATGGCGGCATCGAGCAGACGCCTGAACGCCGTAGCGGCTGCACCGCGGTTCGGCACCACTAGCTGGACTCGATCAACGCGTGTGAGCATGGTCCGTGCGCGTTTGTGGTACGGACATAGGTGCCGTGTCAAGGCGCGCCCAGCCTCTCCTTGACCATGAACGATCGCGCAACGTACAACTCGACGCGATGGACACGATGCGTTGCGCGTCGCTCCCGGCGGTGATCGCCTGATGCTGCATATCCCCGAGGAGTTGCTGGGCCGCGAGGTCGAGCTGGCAAGCGTCACGGTCACCGCCGAAATGATCGCCAACTACGCGCACGCGGTCGGCGACACTGCACCGACCAGCGGCGAAGCACCCCCAACCTTTTGCCTGTCAATGCGGCGCGGCATGACGCCCGACGTGCCGCTAGAAGCCGATATGTTCGGCGTCTACGGCGGACACGATCTCGAGTTCCATCATCCGATCCGCGCCGGCGAACGGTATCGGATTACAGGCAGGATCGCTGAGGTCTACGAGAAGATCGGCCGCAGCGGAACGCTCACCGTGGTGGTGCGTGAGGCTGACATTAGAGATCAGGCCGGGGAGGTCGCGACGAAGATCATCGAGCGGCAGATCGTACGCAAGCGGCCGGACGCGCCGGTTCCGGCGGCGCGCACCGCAACGAGAGCGTCGGCGCGAACGGTTACTGATCCTATTGAAGACACCCATGGCACGAACACGGCCGTAGCCGATCCCGATCTGGGACACGAGCTGGGACCGTGGCGCCGGTCGACACCTGACGCCGACACCATTGCACGTTACGCCGGGACCGCAGACATCGCGGAGCCGCTGTTCACGAGCGCGCCGGCGGCGCGCGGGCTCGGCTACCGAGGTGTCGTTGTGCCGGGACCGATGCTCGCCGCGTTCCTCGAGCACTTCGTACGCCACGAGCTCCCCGGATGGCAACTCGAGCGGCTCGGCACAACGTTCCGCGTGCCGACGATCACAGGTGACACGATCACTCTCAGCGGCGTGGTCACCGAACGGCACGAGCTCGCAGACGGTGAGCGCATCGTGTCCGACCTGGTCATCGAGCACAGCGATGGCGAGCGCGCCGTCACGGGCACGGCGACGCTGCGCCGCGTTCGGATGTGACCCATCACCAGAGACGAGCCCCGAAATGCGCCGCATAGTGTGCCGTGAGTTCGGACCCCTCGAGAACCTTGCGATCGAGGAAGTCGATGAACCTGAGGTCTCCCCTGGTACTGTCCTGGTGAACGTGGAAGCGGCTGGGGTGAACTTCGTCGACGCCCTGATCGTGCGTGGTGAGTATCAGATCAAGCCGCCGCTGCCGTTCGTCGCGGGCGGCGAGGTTGCCGGGCGCGTGCTCGCCGTCGGCGACGGGGTCACGACGGTTCGGGTCGGCGACCGCATCGTGGCGATGACCGGTTTTGGCGGCTTTGCCGAACGCGTCCTGATCGGCGTCGCGCAGGCTTTCCCCGTCCCCGTTCGGCTCGACACCAAGCGCGCCGCGGCGTTCATCCAGAGCTATTGCACCGCCCTCTTCGCGCTGCGCGAACGCGCCGGGCTGCGTCCGGGCGAGACGGTCCTAGTGCTCGGAGCGGCCGGCGGCGTCGGCCGCTCCGCCATCGACGTGGCAAAGGCGCTCGGGGCGCGGGTCATCGCGGCCGCGTCGAGCGCCGACCGTGTCGCAGCGTGTAAGACCGCGGGCGCCGACGAGACGATCGACTACTCGTGCGAGGATCTGAAAGATCGGGCGAAGCAGCTCGGCGGCGCGGACGTCGTCGTCGATCCAATCGGCGGTGACCGCGCCGAACCGGCCCTGCGGACGCTCGGGGTCGACGGCCGCTACCTCGTCATCGGCTTCGCCGCCGGCGCCATCCCGCGCATCCCTCTCAACCTCGTCCTGTTGCGCAACCGCCGCGTCGTCGGCGTCGACTGGGGCGCGTGGATGATGAACAATCCCGACGGACAACGCCGTCTGCTCAGCGAGCTCCTCGCGATGGTGGAAGCGGGCAGCCTCCACCCGCCGGAGCCGGTGACCTACGCCTTGGAGGACGCAGCCACCGCTCTCGCTGACCTCCTTGCAAATCGCGTCGCCGGCAAGGCCGTGCTCGTTCCGCGGCGCTGCTGAGTTCAGCGCAACGCAGCCGCACGCGCGGCCAGTGGGCCGCTACGCCTTTGTCTCAGCGCCGAGCCAGCGGTACGTCACACCGGCGAGAAACGCACCCGCGGTCGGTGCCACCCAGAAAAGCCACAGCTGCGCGAGCGCCCACCCGCCGACAAACAGGGCCGGCCCCGTGCTCCGCGCCGGGTTCACCGAGGTGTTCGTGACCGGGATACTGATGAGGTGGATCAACGTCAGGCCGAGCCCAATCGCGATGGGTGCGAAACCGGCGGGGGCGCGCGCGTCGGTGGAACCGAGAATGATCATCAGGAACATGTACGTCATCACGACCTCGCAGACGACGCTCGAGAAGAGCGAGTAGCCGCCGGGTGAATGTTCCCCGTAGCCGTTCGCTGCGAAGCCGCTTTGCACCACGTCGAAGCCGGGCTTACCGCTCGCGATGAGGTAGAGAATGAATGCAGCCGCGACGGCGCCTAGGACTTGGGACACGATGTAGGGAACCAAGTCCGCGGCGGGAAATCGTCCCCCCGACCAGAGCCCGACCGACACCGCGGGGTTCAGGTGGCATCCCGAGATGTGGCCGATGGCGAACGCCATCGTCAACACCGTCAAACCGAACGCCAAGGCGACGCCAAGGAGGCCAATCCCCACATGGGGAAACGCCGCGGCTAGTACCGCACTCCCGCATCCGCCAAGCACCAGCCAGAATGTACCCAAGAATTCTGCCGCCAGTCGATTGGACATAGGCATTTGCCTCTCCTCTCTGACGTGAGATTCTGAGCTTCACATCCTCTACGCTCAGCGTATCGCAGTGTCTCACACGATCGTCACGAGTCAACGGGTCGGGCCGCGATCGCAACCGACGCGTCACGCGCAGGCGTGCGCCGCCACTCTGCGCCGTCCCCTCTCTCGGACGATCACCGACAAGTGAGCGTGTTGTTCCCGCCCATGAACTTACAGCTCGGTTTGGAGCCGGTTGCATCATTGAACGTAACGGTCGCGCATTGCCCCGCGGTGTCCTGGGCTGCACCACCGAGCACGACTGAAAGTCCGACCGGCGCGGCACCGCTGGCAACCTGGAAGTTCCCCGCCTTACCACTCACGCTGAACTTGTAGAGGCCTGAGGAACTATTGGTGACCACCACCTTGGTGATGCCGCCCGTCGAGCTACCGGTCGAGTCTTTGTAGGTCCATTGCGTACTGCTGCCGTTCGCTGTCCAGCCCACCGCGCCCTTGGCTGCGGCCGCACCCTGTGGAATGCGACGATCGAAGATGATGGCGCCGCCCGGATCGACGACTTTGAAATTGAAGCCGTTGGCAATGGGGTCGATCGACGGCACCAGTGTCGCGACCTGCCACTGACCACTCACGCTCAGTGTCTCGTCGCCCGCGGGGTCGGCATTCTTCGACACCTTCACCATCGGCTTGCCAACAGTGCCGCCCGCGGCGCACGCAATCGGCTGACTGAGCGCGCTGCTCGCGTCGGTGCCGGCGTCGCGCTCGTCACTGTCGAAGATACCGTCCTCGTCACGGTCGACGCCGGCCCGTACTCCGGAGCCGGGCGGGACACAGGTGTAGGTCAGCTCCTGCCCCGGCGTCGTGGCCAGCGCGCGGAGCGCCGCATCCGTCAGCGGCGCCTGCGCGGCGCGATCGGTTTGGAAAACGCCGGACGCTTTGCGGTATGCACCGCGCTGTTCACCGGCCACCGTCCCCTTCACGATGACGTCGCACTCACCAGCAGCGGCGCGCGCAATCAAGAGATCGATGCGCGGCCAGCCCGTTGCGGCGTTGGTGTTGTTCAGCGTGACCTGCTGCCCAACGATCGGTGCGAGGTCGCTGTCGAAGGCAAACATGAACGCTTCCATCTGCCGCCTGGCTGGATCACCGGGCGCTCCGAACTGAAAGCCGCCTGGGTTGGTGAAGCTGCGGTCGAAGACGCTGGCGTTGTGGAACCGGAAGATCGAGTCGACGCTGCCGTCATGCAGAAAGCCAAAGCCCCGCACCTGATCCCCCTGAAAGCCGTTGTTGCCCGAATTGATGAAGCCGCCGACGTCGGGCATGCCGAACATCCCAACCTTCTGGTACAGGTTCCGCAGGTGTGGGATCTTCAACTCCTGCGTCTCGTTCTCGAAGCTCGATTTCCCGTCGGTCCCGAAGAAGCTCTTCGAAGGATCGAGCTGGTGACAGCCATGACACGGTTCCAGGCTATCGGACGCCGTTGAGCTCACGAAGAAGTCGTGCCCGGCTTGCTCATCAAAGGTCAGCGAGTTGTCCAGCGCCCGAATCGGGTTGGGCGGATACGTCACTTGCAGAATGAAATCCGTGAACGCCTGCATCTCGTCAGCCTTGAGCGGCTTCTTGCGCCCGAGCAGGCCACCGAATGCCACGTTGAACTTGAGGAACGCCGCGTTCTCGTCGAGCGCGCTGCCGCCAGGGTCGTTGCCGCCGGTCCGATCGCCACGCCAGTGCATGGGACCGCTGTGAGCCATACCGCGCAGGCTCTGCGTGGTCATGGGCCCCTTCATGGGATGGAAGACCGGATCGTCGAAGGGACCGACGCGGAACGGGTTCGGGTTGTTCAGCACCTTGTCGTCGGGATTGCCGAGGTCCCACGCCAGGCTGTCGAAATCACCAAAGATGTGGCAACTGGCGCACGACGCCTCGCCGTTGCTCGACGTGAAGGCGGCGTCGTACAGGAAGTGTCGCCCCTGGACGACGGTTGCGGGCTCCGGGTTGTGCAGCGAAACGCCGCCGATCTCCTTGCGGGCGGTCGGGTCGATGATCTTCACGGCGTTGTCGAAGCGCGTGAGAACGTACAAGTGTGCGCGCGTCTCGTCGAGTACGATACCGCTGGGACCGCCGCCGCTGACGGTGATCTGGGTGTTGCTGTCGGGAACAAACGAGTCATTCTCGATCTGCGCCGTGCTGAAGATCCCGATCTTACTCGAACCGAACGCGGTCACGTAAAGCGTGCTGCCGTCGCTGCTGACCGCCATCCCAACAGGTATCGCGAGGCTCTTCTTCGCCACGCTGCTCGCACTCGGCACGACGCTGTAGTCGATGTGCTTGTTGAGATGCCGGGCGGTCGCCGTGTTACCGGCGAGGACCGTGATACGCGCCTCGTGCAAATGCCCGCGCACGGTGCTGCCACCGAATTTGCCGGGCCCCTCGAAGCGAACTTCGTTGCGGGCGTCCGTGTTCGTGACGTACACGACGCCGCTCACGGGGTTCACGACCATGTTGAACAGGATCGTCCCCACACCGGCAAATGCC
This sequence comes from Binatia bacterium, assembly GCA_041497995.1. Lineage (GTDB taxonomy): Bacteria > Desulfobacterota > Binatia > HRBIN30 > HRBIN30 > DATKMS01. Next base: position 8,935 of record JBGQHM010000212.1, read on the forward strand.
GTTCCCGTTGCCGCCGGCGGATTGGCGTTGGCATTGATCGCAAACACGTCCTTGTCCGGCAGCGAGAAACGCACGGCGTTGTCCCAGTTGCGGCCGAGGGTGTCCTCCCAGTGGTTGCTCATGGGATTGAACTTGACGACCAGACCGACCTCTGGGTGTGGGATGCCTTGGACGTTGGTATCGGGTCCTGGCATGCCGCCGGGCATGGTGACGCCGCCGACAACACACGGCCCAGCATTGGAGCCGCCGTTGCATACGACACCTTCGGAGATCGTCGTGGTCCGGTTGCCCGAGTGGAAGACCGCCGCGTAGACGGTGCTCTTATCGGCGCTCGCGGCGAGAGCGCGTGGCGTGTCGCCGAACAGCGTCATGATGGTCAGTGGCGTGCCGCCGAGGGCACTCCCGAGGCTGGTCGCATCGAAGACCCAGACGTCGGCGCGGCCGACACCGGGGGTCGTGAGTTGGGGGTCGATCGGACTGTTCTGGCCGCGATGGGCGGTGGTGATGAAGGCGCGATTGCCGCCGGCACCGGCGAAGATGATATCGCGCGGCTCATCGCCGACAAGCAACGTGCGTGTCACGCGCGGCGGCGTGGAGCCGACATCGACGATGCTGATGCTGTCCGAGAGGTGATTGACGACCCACACCTCGCCGTTGGTACGCGCCGCAACGGCGACCGGCTCCATGCCGACCGGCACCGAGCCCACATGGGTCAACCCCGCCGTCCCGACGTCGAAGATTTCCAGTGTCCAATCCGGCGTGTTGACAGCGAACAGCCGCGCGCCGTCCGGCGACAGCGCCAGCGGTCGGACTTGGCCGCTCTCGAAGGTCACGAAGGACGCCGCGAGCGCCGCCGGAGCGGCAACGCAGGTCAGCAATGCGAACCACGCCAACGCAGGATACAGACGTTGCGACAGCCCACCCAATGGCGATGCCTTCATCAATTCCTCCTTCGACAAATGCTGCTGTTTCGACCTTTGTGTGTACTGCGCGGCACCGAGAGTGGCAACCACCTTTGCGGCATGCCGCCCCAACGGAGGGCTCAACGGCCAGCTACGAAACCGTATTGCCCGCGCTGGCAGTCGCGGCCCGACAGGCCGGAACGCCGAACTCCGTCGGTCCCCACACGTTGCGCCACTGCTTCTCTAGCGACCCGCCGCAGCCGGGTACGACATTCGGACGGTCCAAGAACTGCTCAAGCACAACGAGGTGACAACAACGGCGATTTACACGCATGCGCTCAACCCATCCGCGGTGTGGTCACCCCGCGGATCGGTTGCGATGGCGGCCTAGCAGTTAATCTGTTGACCCGCCGGGCGTGGCGGGTCAACACCGCTCGACTTTGCGTGAACACAAGGCGGCATCTTCTTGAGTACCTGCAAAGTTTCAGTGTATGAGTCGCCCATGGCGGGAGACGTGTTGACCCGTGAAATCTGGCGCGGGTTGCCGGGTTCGTTGATACGCTCAACTCAAAGTTAACCAGCTCAGGGACCGCATGACAAAGGGGTGAGACAACGCGATGACGATGGACGCTGACGCGAGAGAGCCGGTGCCGTGGGTTACATGCCTGGAACTGGTGCCACGATGAGCGCACTGAAGCGACGACTCGCCTCCGCTGGCGCCCACTACTTCTGGAATCCTGTCGTTCGGCTCATCGCCGGCCGGTTTCCGGGCGCCCCGGCACTTCTCGAGACCGTCGGCCGTAAGAGCGGGCGCCTTCGGCGGACGCCAGTCGGCAATGGCCTGAAGGACCACACGTTCTGGATCATCGCCGAGCACGGTCGCCATTCCGACTGGGTGCGCAACATCCTGGCGAACCCACGCTTGAGGGTGAAGGTGAACGGCCGCTGGCGAAGCGGGACGGGACACCTCATCCCGGAGGACGATCCCGTCGCGCGGCAACAGGGGCTCGACCCGTTCAATGCGCGGATTGTTCGCTTGTTGGGCACGGAACTGCTGACCGTGCGTGTCGATCTCGATCCCCAAGAGAAGTGATCCATGGCCAAGCTCGACGGCTCCCTCCTCTTGAGCCTGAATCGGTGGGTGCCCGACCTCCCCTCGCGTGATTCGCACGCGCGGCCCCTCACCGCAGAGTCGGCTAACTCATAGCGGTTGGGACAACAACGGCTTCGAGCCGCCCGGCTGACCGGAGGAGACACAGGGCGAGATGCGACGGGTGTACCGGTTCGATTATCGCAAGGCCCGACCAAATCGGTTTGCGCCGCTCATGAGGGGCAAGACGGTCGCCGTCGTGCTCGACGCCGATGTTGCGTCGGTGTTTCAGTCCTCAGAGGCGGTCAACAGCCTGCTGCGGTCAGTGATCTCGGCGCTTCCGCCGCCTAGGGCCTGACCAGCGTCCGCCGACCGGCTTCAACTCGACCGCCAGGCTGGCAGCTGGAGCCGACCTGGCTCGCCAGACCTTGACTCCACCTCACCGACCCCCGAACATCGGCGCGCAGTGGTCCGATGCTCGAACGCTTCTTCAACCTGCGCACGCATGGCACCGACGTTCGCACCGAGGTCATCGGCGGCGCCGCAACCTTCGTGACGCTGTCCTACATCATCTTCGTGCAGCCGGCGGTGCTGTCGACCACGGGCATGGATGCGGGAGCGGTGATGACCGCAACGTGTCTGTC
>JBGQHM010000213.1:0-11525 GCA_041497995.1 Binatia bacterium
GCTGCCGGGCGCGGCAGGGTTGCCCGCATCAATCGCCGGGCTGCCAGCGCTGAGCGCGTGGGTTGGCGTGAAGCCGCCGTTGTCGGCCAACACGCCCAGCTTGGGATCGACGCCGGTGAGGTTGCCGGTGGTGTCGCCGGTAGTGACGCATCCGGCGGGGTTTTGAATTAGATTGTAGCCTTGCGAGACGAGTTGCGCCGCGCAGTCCGCCGCAACCCCGCTACCAGCGTCATGGTTCCCGGCGATCACGGTATTTTGCACGGTGAGTATCCCCGAGACGCCCCCGCCAGAACCTGCATTCGTCGCACCGGTATTGTTTGTGATCGTGACGTTGTTCAAGTGCGTGTGGGTCAAACCACCGTCGGCGATGCCGCCACCCGAGCTGCCACTGGTGTTGCTGCTTATGGTCGAGTTGACCACCGTGAGCGTCGCGGCGAACTCGCCGCCGCCGTTCGCGATGCCGCCTCCTTCACCACCGTTGGCCGCGTTGCCGCTCACCGTGCTGTTGGTGATGGTGACGACACCCTGGACGTTGCCGATCCCACCGCCATAGCCGCCAATGACGTTGTTGCTGATGGTGCTGTCGTTCACCGTCAGGACCGCCGGATAGTTGAGGATGCCGCCGCCCAGATCGTTGGAGGGCGAGACATTGTCCGACACCGCACTCCTGAGGAGCGTGAGGACGCCGGTATTGAAAATACCGCCACCCCCAGCAGCGCCAGCGCCGGGATCCAACGAGTTATTGCGCACGACGCTATCGGTCAGGGTTAGCGTCCCTTCATTCACCATGCCTCCGCCGTGTGGATTCAGACCGAAGCTGCGGTCGCTGAGGCCATGTGCAATCGTTACGCCGCTGAGCTGCACCGTGGCGTCCGCGCTGATGAAGAAGACCCGATGCGCCTGGTTGCCGTCGATGATGGTCGTGGCGGCGCCGGCGCCCTGCAGAGTCACGTTCTTGGCGACGCATAGCGGCACCTCGGAAGAAGTGAAAGAGGCGGGGTTGTCATGATGCTTGTAGGTGCAGGATGAGGACTTGCTCAGGACATACATTCCTGCGGGAACGTTGATCGTGTTGGTCTCAGACAGGGGCCGTTCATTGGCGGCAAGAATCGCCCCGCGCAAGCTGCAATCGTTCGGCGCAGCGTCGTCGCAGGTGATGAGCGCGGGGTCGTCGGCCGTCGTGTCGACGACGAACGTCCCGGCTTCGACGGAGCCGGGCAGCGCGAGGAGGAGAAGGATCAGCAGACGTGCAGGTGGCGGTGACATGGGCGTCTTTCCTCTACAGAGCGCTGGGAACATCATGCAGCGCGGGACGCTGGGATTCAGGGGTATCAGCCCTCGGCCGCGGTATCCGCGCAGCCGTTCAACGCGCGGTTCACTGCCGCGATCAGCTCGTTGATAGTCACCGCACCGTCGCCGTTCGTGTCGAAGGACGAGCAGGCGTCGACCGACGAGGTGCCGAGCGCGATGGTGACGCCCTTGATCAGCTCGTCCACCGTCACGCTGCCGTCCTGATTGCAGTCACCCGCGCAAGCTGGAGGCGTCGGGGTTGGCGATGGGGTTACTGTGGCCGACCGACTCCCTGTTGCGGTGGGGCTGCCGCTCGGTGTGCGCGTGGCGGTGATCGCCGTGAGGCTCGGCGTTGGCGTCGCGCCGGGCACGGTCGGTACTGTCGTCGCGGTCTGAGTGGGCGACGGCGACGCGGTTGCGGTCGGTGTCGATGGCACCGTGCCGGTGACCGTTGCCGTGGGCGTGGACGCGGCCGCCGCGCCGACGCCGCCCCAGAAACCACCGGCGACGACAGCGTTGCCGCCGCTGGTGAGGCCGGCGGCAGGCTGACCGATGGTCGCATCGACCCGGTAACCGCCCGACGCTGAGATCCCGCCGCCGCCGGCAAGCGTGCTGCGAAGCACATACGGACCGCCGGTCTGTGCGATCGCAGCTGGTGTGTACACGGCCGCGATCGAGAGCGCCGCGACGAGGCGAACGGTGAGTCCGGGTGGCAGCATGACTGCTCCCTGAGGGTGGGCTGCGAATGCTCGCCTAACGGGTCAATACACGATGAGCATGAAGGGATTGTCCGCGCGTGAGTCAAGGTAATCCACATCAGTTATGTGCGTTGCGACGTTAATTGCATTCAGACCGATGAAATCGAAGCTCGAAACTATGTTTACATCACCCGCAGCGTGCGGCGTAATAGAGCAGAAGCGGTCACTCACCTGGTCGTTGAAATTAACTATATAGGATCCGCTGTCTGTAGTATGTAGTACACTAAACCCGCATCCAGTCGCTCCCGACGGGGGCAACGAAGCCCCGCCGTCTTGCATTCGCGAGTTGAAGCACCGCTCCACTGTCCCGCCCGCGTCGACATAAATCATCGCTTTGACCAGGCCGCCTTTATCTCGATTCTGAGAGGCATTCCCCTCGACCCCCAGCGCCATCCCCGACAGGTTCTTGGCATAGACGCCGTACCCCGTTGCGGACGTGCTCTCGCCGTGCACGCCCTGCCCTGACGCGCTCGCGCTCGTCCCAAAGACACCCAGCGCATTGCTCCCGTTGTTCGACTCGCCGGTCACGCCGACGCCGCCGTTGCTGGTCGATCTGCCATACACCCCCGTAGTCCCGTCGCCGCGCACCCCGACGCCACCGTTGCCCGTCGACGCCCCACCCACGCCGGGGCTCGCGATGTTTGCCGACGCCGTCAGGCCCGCGACGCCCGTACCGCTGGTGCTCTCACCGTGCACGCCCTCGCCGCTGACGCTGTCGCCGTAGACGCCACGGCTCGCTCCCGTGCAATGGCCCCACACGCCGCGGTTCGGGCTCTCGCCGTAGATGGCGGGAATGTCCGCCGCGCCCACGACGTGCAGCCTGCCAGTTGTCGGGGCCGTAGTCCCGATGCCTACACGGGAGTTGGCACCGTCGGCAACGAACGTGGCGACGTTCTCTCCTCCCACGGCCGTGATCTCGAACGGCTTTTGTCCCGCTGTGGAAAGGAGTTGGAGACCGGTCGAGGGACCGCTGAGGATTTGGCGAAACACCCAGGGGCGTTCGGTACTAAATCGAAGCAGTTCAGCTCCATCTCCGGTCGCGGCAATGTCCAACTTCGAGGCAGGCGCTGTCGTGCCGACGCCGACGTTGCCCGCCGACAGCACGCCCCCCACGGTGCCATTGCCGCCGACGTTGAAGTTCGCCCCGGCCTGCGGGTTGGTTCTGTTTTGAATGAAATTACCGCTGACGTTGGCGTTGAGCGTCCCCGCGACCGTCAGATTCCCACCGACGACGCCGTTGCCTGAAACGTTGAAGTTCGAACTCGCCTGTTGCGCTGTCGTGTTTTGAATGTAGTTGCCGCTCCCGGTGGGCAGGCTCGCGGCAGGGACGGGGCCGCTCACTTTACTCCCGGCAACCGCCTGGATCTGGGTATCCTTGACGCAACCCACACAGGCGTTCGACAGCGCATCGGCGGTCGCGGCGCTGAGCGTACGAATCGCGTAGGGCGAGGAACTGATCTGCTGGCGCGGCACCAGCGTCGTGTAGCTGCCGACGCCGGCTGGGCGGACACCGATCTCCACGAACCGGTTGGCGCCCGGAAAGGCGTCGACACCGAAGTCGAGCTGCACGGTGAAGACGCCGGCGCTGACCGGTACCGCGGGCACGTCTTGGTTGGCGCCGATCTTCGCCCCGCCCATGGCGGTGTCGAAGAGGGTGAAGCGCAGGTCGTAGCTGGCGTTCGCCAACGCACCGGCATCGCTCAATTGCCCTTGGTACGTGAAGGCGGTGGTTTGGCCGTGCGCCGTGCCGGCGCTCATCACGACCAGGATGAGTAGGAAGACGCGACGCTCCCGTAACGCGCGAATCGCTCTGAGCATGGTTCCCCCCTCCATTGCTTCGAGATGGAGCTGCGATCTCGGCAGCGCGTGCCAACTACCATCGTTCGTTGCGAGAACACAAGGCGGCGGACGAGTCACTGAACTGCGTGCGCATGCACAGCACACGTCCCGCCTTGCATCACCGGCGGCTGGCGGGGCATGGTGAGGGCACTCTTCGACACAAGCGAGGGCACCGATGCACGACCTGGTGATTCGGAACGGGACGGTGGTGGACGGGACGGGACGGCCACGTTTCATGGGTGACGTCGCCATCGACGGCGGCGTCGTTGCGGCCGTGGGCAAAGTGCCCCAACGCGGGCGGCGCGAGATCGATGCGAAGGATCTCCTGGTGACGCCCGGCTGGGTCGACGTGCATACGCACTACGACGGGCAAGTCACCTGGGACCCGATCCTGGCACCGTCGAGCTGGCACGGTGTGACAACGCTGGTGATGGGGAACTGCGGCGTCGGCTTCGCGCCGGTGCGCCGCGGGCAGGAGGACTTTCTCATCGAGCTGATGGAAGGCGTCGAGGACATTCCCGGAACGGCGCTGCACGAGGGAATCGACTGGCGCTGGGAGTCGTTCGCCGAGTACATGGACGCGTTGGCGCAGATGCCGCGCGTGCTCGACGTCGCCGCGCAAGTCCCGCATTGCGCCATACGCGCCTACGTCCTCGGCGAGCGGGCGCACGACCTCGATGTCACGGACGACGAGATCACCGAGATGGCGCGCCTGACGACCGAGGCGATGCGCGCCGGCGCCGTCGGGTTTTCCACCTCGCGTACTATCCTGCATCGGTCGCGTCACGGACTCGTGCCGGGTACGCATTCGAAACCGGAAGAGCTGTTGGCGATCGGCAACGCACTCGGTACGGCGGGCCACGGCGTCTTCGAGATGGTGTCGGACCTGCAAGGCCAGGAACCGGACCTTTCGTGGATGGTCGACTTCTGTCGCCAGACGGGTCGGGTGATCACCTTCGCGCTGGCGCAGTCGCCGATTCAACCGCACGCGTGGCGCGAGACATTGGCGCGCATCGACGAGCTGGCCGCAACCGGCTTGCGTATCGTGCCGCAGGTGCCGTGCCGGCCGACGGGGATGCTGTACGGCTTGCAGAGCTCGCTGCATCCATTCATCACCCATCCGACGTATCGCCGCGACTTGGCTGATCTGCCACTGCCGCAGCGCGTCGCGCGGCTGCGCGATCCCGCGGTGCGGGCGCGGCTGCTGGCCGAGGAGCCGGGCACCGACAACGCGATCGCCCGCGTCCTGATGAGCAACTGGCTGTTCATCTTCCCGCTCGGCGACCCACCCGATTACGAGCCTGCACCGGAGACCAGCGTCGCCGCCGTTGCGGCGCGTGAAGGGCGGCGGCCCGAGGAGGTCGTCTACGACTGGATGCTGGAACGCGAGGGGCGACAGCTGCTCTTCGCTCCGCTGGCGAATTACGTCGACAGCAACTTCGATGCGTTGCGCGAGATGATGCTGCACCCGCGCACGGTGCTCGGCCTGTCCGACGGCGGCGCGCACTGCGGCCTGATCTGTGACGCCAGCATGCCCACGTATCTGCTCACCCACTGGGCACGCGACCGCAAACGTGGCGAGCGCATCCCATTGGAACAGGCGGTGCGCTTGCAGACCGGCAACACCGCCGCGGTCTATGGTCTCACGGACCGCGGCACGCTCGAACCCGGCAAGAAAGCCGATGTCAACGTGATCGATCTCGATGCGCTGCGCTTGCATGCGCCGGAGATGGTCTTCGACCTCCCGGCCGGCGGCCGCCGCCTCATCCAACGCGTCGATGGCTACCGCGCGACGGTTGTTGGCGGCGAGGTGACTTTCGAGAATGGCGAGGCGACCGGTGCGCGCCCAGGAGGTCTCGTCCGAGGAAGGCCACAGGCCGCGGCCTCCTAGGCCCTTTCAAGGAATCAAAGACGGGCCCGGTCATCAGCGCCGAGGCGTCGCGCTCCACACGTCAGCCGGAGGCGACAGCGTCCAGTGCCTCCACCGCTCGCGTGATCGGTGGCTGCGAATCGTGCCCGATCCGCTCCTCCATGAAGTACTGGGCACGAGCACGATCAGAGCGTAAGTGCCAGCGATGACGTAGACACGTTTTGCAAACGTCATCCGTAGCCTCCTGACTGTTGCGCGGTGTATCGCATTGGCTCGTCAGTCCCAAGTGCGCTCGCTTGCAGACCGGCCACTGTCGTGCGCTATAAGAGAACGATGACCACACCACAGACGACGCTCTCCGTTGACGAGATCAAACTGTCGGACCCCGCCTTCTGGCTGCGCGATGATCGCGACGGCTGCTTTGCCAAGCTGCGCGCCGAGCGCCCGGTATCGTGGCACGAGGAGCTGGAGTACCCGGGTATGCCGAAGGGCCCGGGCTTCTGGGCCGCGACCCGGTACGCGGACGTGTGGACCGTGAGCCGCAGTCCGCAACTGTTCATCTCTGGCCAAGGCTCCAACATCGGTGACTTGCCGATCGAGCTGGCGGAGTTCTTCGGCTCGATGATCAACATGGACGCCCCGCGACACACCAAGCTGCGCCTCATCGTCAACCGCGGCTTCACGCCGCGCATGGTTGCGGGCGTCGAGGGAACAGTGCGCGAGAAGGCGCGCAAGATCGTCAACGCCGTCGCCGAGAAGGGCGAGTGCGATTTCGTCGCCGAGATTGCCGCGGCGCTGCCGCTGGAAATCATCTGCGACATGATGGGTATCCCGTCCTCCGACTATCGGCGCATCCTGGAGCTCACCAACCTCATCCTCGGCGTCGGTGATCCCGAGTATGCGATGACGATTGAAGAGCTGATGGCGGCGGGTATGGAGTTGTCGCAGTACGCGCAAGAGCTGGGGCGGCAGCGCGTCGACAAGCCGACCGACGACATCACGTCCGCTCTGGTGAACGCCGCGGTCGATGGCGAGCGCCTGACGATGCAGGAGTTCGGGTCGTTCTTCATCCTGTTGGTTGTGGCCGGGAACGAAACGACGCGCAATGCGATCAGTCACGCCATGAAGGCCCTTACCGACTTTCCCGACGAGCGCGCCAAGTGGAGGGCCGACTTCGCGCGCGTCACGCCCACCGCCGTCGAAGAGATCGTGCGGTGGGCGACGCCGGTCATCCACTTCCGCCGCACCGCTGCCGCCGATACGATGCTCAGCGGCCAGGAGATCAAGGCCGGGGAGAAGGTGGTCATCTGGTACAACGCGGCGAACCGCGATGCGGCGGTGTTTCCCGACCCCTATCGCTTCGACGTCACCCGCGAGCCCAACGAGCACGTCGGCTTCGGCGGCGGCGGGCCGCACTTCTGCCTCGGCGCCAACCTCGCGCGCCGCGAGATCGCCGTGATGTTCGACGAGCTGTTCCGGCGGCTACCGGACATTGAAGTCAGCGGACCTCCGGCGATGCTGCACTCGGCGTTTATTCACGGCATCAAGCGCATGCCCTGCCGCTTCACGCCGGCGCGCCCCTTGTAAGCTCTCGCGTCTCCACAGTGCCAAACAAAACTTGTTGCGTCCCGCGCCTGAGTCGTAGTAAGAAATGGCAACACTCAGCGGAGGGAAGCAGCGTGAGGGTTCGAACATTGTTCGCAGCGGTAGTGGTCCTGCTGGCGGCCCAAGTGGTTGCGTGGGCATCAAGCGACGCGAGCTCACCGGAAATCGCGGGCACGCGGATGTCGCGTGCCGCGCGCAAGGCGGGTTGCCGAACCATTTGTGCGCACTGCCGTCCCGGGCAGGTGTGCCCACACCACTGTGTCATCCAATGTCCGGCCGACACGGTTCCCTGCGGGCCCAGTGCATGCGGGAACGGAGAGGTGTGTTGCAACGCGAGCTGCGGCATCTGCACCCCTCCCGACGGTGTCTGCACCCAGCAAGCCTGCGCGCCGAACCGGCAGTGCCTCGAGAACGCCCTGTGCATCCGCGGCTTCCACTGGTCGCCGCGCAAGTGCATGTGCATTCCCGATGTTCCCCAACCGCCGTGCGTCGACAACGTCCTGTGCATCCGCGGGTCGCACTGGTCGCCGAGCCAGTGCATGTGCGTTCCCGATGGGCAATGCACCACTGACTCGGACTGCCGCTTGTTCTCCGACTATTGCACCGGGTGCGATTGCCGTGCGCTGTCGATGGGTGACGCCGACCCAACCTGTGCCGGCCCGGGCGTGCGTTGCTTTGCGGATCCGTGCATAAACCAGACGGCGGTCTGTGTGAACGGCCGGTGCGCGCCGGTGTCGAACCCCGCACCGACCCCTGGCAAACCGCGTGGTCCGCACGCGCCGCACGCACCCCGCGGTCCACACACGCCGGGGTTGCCGCGCAGCTGAGAAGCGCGCGACCGAGCTCGCAACTCGGTTCGTCGTTGTATCATTCGCCCGAGAGCCCGAGCCGTGCGGCACGGGTATGTTGGGCAAATGACCAGTCACTCTGGTCTGTCTTTTCGTCATTCCCGCAATCTTCAAGCGGGAATCCACTCCGCGCCCCCCTCCTGGATACCCGCTTGAGGACTGCGGGCATGACGGACGGGAACAGTCGGTTCATTGGTAGACGCTGTCCTGGCGAATCGCACCCTTGCCGCCGGCGGCCGCACAGACCGTGCGGTCGCCGGCGCATCTTGACACGCTGCAACTCGATCTTACCTTCACTTCACGACGACGGGAGCCGGCCGACGCTTGCACCCGCCATGCAAAACGAAAATTCGAATTCATTGAGGAGGTGCAGTATGGCACTGTTCCGATTGTCTCGGCCACTCGATTCCGTGAGCGGCCTGCTCGACCTGCAGCGTGAGCTGGACCGGTTCTTCCACAACCCACAGGGGCTCGATCTCGGCGTGTCGAGCCGCGGCGTCTTCCCGGCCGTCAACATCTTCAGCGACAAGGATGGCTACGTGGTGCGACTTGAGGTGCCCGGAGTGGCGCCCGACCAGATCTCTATCGAGTCGCATGGACGCACCCTGCGAGTCTCCGGCAAGCGCGACCTGAAGACGCCGGAGGGTGGCAGCTTCCACCGGCGCGAGCGCGATGCGGGGGAATTCTCACGCTCCCTGCAGTTGCCCGACGATCTCGATGCGGCACGGGCCGAGGCGTCGTACCAGCACGGCCTTCTGACCATTCAGATTCCGAAGCGTGAGGACGCCAAGCCGCGCCAGATCGAAGTAAAGGCGGCTTGAGGATTACCGACGAAAGGAGGTTGCACCAACCATGACACCGCAAGAGCTCAGCGTAAAAGCGAAGCAGGAACTGAAAGGCGACGAACACACGCGCGCCGGACGCACGTACGTCCCTGACGTGGACATTTGCGAAACCGCCGACGGTTTGTGGCTGTGGGCGGACATGCCCGGTGTGGATGACCAGTCTATCCAGATCAATCTGGCAGACGGCGTACTATCGATCGAGGGACGCGTGGCAGTCGGCGACTACGACAACCTGGCGCCAGTCTACACCGAGTACAACATCGGCAACTACTTGCGCCGGTTCACGCTCTCCAACGACATTGACACGGACCGCATCAAGGCGCGCATGACCAACGGCGTGCTTGAACTCGAGATCCCAAAGGCGGAGCGTGCCAAACCGCGACGCATTCCCATCTCCGCAAACTGAATTCCAACGGGCAGCGGTCAGTGGACCGCTGCCCGTCATTCTCAGCTCCGTTGCGGCATCGGGCGGAGCGCCCTATAGTTTGTTTATGGCAGACGTTCCGTCGCAACAGAGCAGCTTGCGAGAGCTTCTGACCAAACATACAGCCGCCGCTGCGCAGTTGTGCGAGTCGCTGCCGGAGAAGGCGCTGCGTTGTGTGGCCTGCGGTCATCGCTGCTACCTTCCCGACGGCAAAACCGGCATCTGCAAGGTGCGCTTCAATCGCGACGGCGTGCTCTACGCACCGCGCGGCTACGTTGCGGCGCTGCAGTGTGATCCCGTCGAGAAAAAGCCGTTCTTCCACGCCCGCCCCGGCGCCTTGGCGCTGAGCTTCGGCATGCTGGGATGTGACTACCATTGCGGCTACTGCCAGAACTGGATCACGTCGCAGGCGTTGCGCGATCCAGTCGCGGGCGTCGCGCCACGCTTCTGCAGTGCCGAACAGCTCGTCCAACTCGCACTCGATGAGGGTGCCGAAATCATCGCGAGCACGTACAACGAACCGCTGATCACCAGTGAGTGGGCCGTCGAGGTCTTCAAGGTGGCGAAGGCGCGCGGCCTCACCACGGCGTACGTCTCGAACGGCAATGCGACGCCCGAGGTCCTGGACTACCTGCGACCCTGGGTCGATCTCTACAAGGTCGATTTGAAGGGCTTCAACGACAAGCAGTACCGCAAGCTCGGCGGCATGCTTGAAACCGTGAGGGACACCATTCGCCGCCTAGTGACGATGGGCTTCTGGGTGGAGGTGGTGACCCTCGTGGTTCCCGGCTTCAACGATTCAGATGGGGAATTGGTACAGATCGCCGACTTCCTGGCGTCGGTGTCGACAGACATTCCCTGGCATGTGACTGCGTTCCATCCTGACTACAAGATGACCGACCACGACCTGACCACGTCCGAGACGCTCCTGCAGGCTGCAGCCGCAGGCCGCGCGGCGGGGCTCCGATACGTGTACGCCGGCAACCTGCCGGGTGACGTGGGTGGCTACGAGAATACCTACTGCCCCAGTTGCGGTGCGATCGTGGTTGAACGTCGCGGCTATCGGATTCGTGCTGTCCACCTCGACGATGGCCACTGCGCAGCATGCCATGCAGTGATTCCTGGGAGATGGGGTGCTGGCCGTCCGATCTGGCAGCGCGCCGGGGCGTGGGTGCCCAGGGCTGTGGGCGTCTGAGGTCGTGGATACTGTAGGGTCCGTTGTGCGGACCATCCATCCTGCAGCACCAGGGCCACGCAAGAAAAGATTGGTCCGCACAGCGGACCCTACGTTGGACGGCCTGGCGCGCCTCTCACGGAACGACTTCGCGCGCTCGACGCTGAGGGTGGCGCGCCGGCTGCTCGGCTGCACGCTCTGCCACCGTCTCTCCGGCGAAGTCCTCCGCGGCCGCATCGTCGAAGTGGAGGTGTACACGGACGACGCGGCCTCGCACTCTGCGAACGGCAAGCGCACGCCACGCAACCGCCTCATGTTCGGCCCGGCCGGCTTCGCTTACGTGTACTTCACCTACGGCATGCACCACTGCTTCAACGTCGTCACCGAGCAGGAGGGCCGGCCCGGTGCGGTGCTTGTGCGTGGCCTTGACGGGATTGCCCGCGCTGCAGGCCCCGCGCTCGCCTGCAAGGCGGTGCATCTGACGCTGCGCGACAACGGCCGCGACCTGGTCACCGATCCCGATCTGTGGATCGAGCCGGGCCGGCGCAAGCGCGGCGAGCGTATTGTTCGCACAACGCGCGTCGGCATCCGCCATGCCGCCGATCTCCCGCTGCGCTTTTACCTCCTGGGCAGCCCCGGCGTGTCGAAGCGCGACCGGCGTGCAGAGTCGCTGGCCGCCAAGGTCAGTGGTGGGTGACAGGTTGCACTCCCTGCGTTGGCGACGGGCGAGAAATTGTGAAAGATGACGCGTTGAATGGCTGCTTCTGACGCACCGCGTGGCCTCGGCGCGCGCTTTGAGCTCTTGGTCCTCGACTTCGACGGCACGCTCGCCGACAGTCAGGCCATCCTCGTCGATTTGGTGAACGATGTCC
>JBGQHM010000214.1:0-11493 GCA_041497995.1 Binatia bacterium
CGGGCGGTGTTGTTCCTCGCCGATGACGACCACACGCAGTTGGTGGCCGCAATGGCAATCGGCCCCGCCTCGCCTGAGGAAGCCCATGCAACCTGGGCGCAGCTGGCCAGCGAGCAAAAGTCGTTCGACGAGGTGCTCGGTGTCCGGGTGGCGGACGATCAGAAGACGGCCTTCCAAACCCTGGTCGAAGGGCTCGCCATTCCATTCAACGGCGCCGGCCCGGCTGACGGCGAGGAACATCCCAACCCGCTCCTCGAGGCCTATCACACGCGGCGCGTCGTGAAGATCATCGCCCCCGAGTCTGTCGCCGCCATCCCACCACGGCTGCGCGAAGTCTTTGCGGGCACTGAAGTCCTGTGCGTACCGTTGGTCGCCAAAGAGCGGTCGGTCGGCCTGATCGTCGCGGACAACGCCTTCAGCCGTGAGCCCATCGAGAAGCCGCGCATCCAACGGTTGCAGCTGCTGGCATTGTTGGCCGGACAGGCGCTCGACAACGCACGCATCTACAAGCAGCTGGAACGGCAAACCGTGCAACTGCGGCGCACCCTGGATGAGCTGCGCTCGACGCAGGAGCAGCTGATCCACAGCGAGCGCTTGGCCACCGTCGGCGCCGTGGTAGCGCGCGTCAGCCATGAGATCCGCAACCCGCTGACCACCATCGGCGGCTTCGCGCGCACGCTCACGGCGCATCCGGACGAAATCGAGCGTGTGGCGCGCAACGCAAATATCATCGTCGAGGAGGTGGAGAAACTCGAAGCGCTGCTCAAGGAAATGCTCGACTTCACCAGCCCGAAGCCGCCGACGCTCGAACCTACAGACATCAACCGAGTCATCAATGGCCTGGCCAACGTGCATCGCGCAGAGCTGGACGCCCACAGGGTCACGCTCGAATTGGACCTCGCACCCGATCTCCCCGGTGTGCTGGCGGACCGCAATCAACTGCAGCGCGTGTTTCTCAATCTCTGGCAGAACGCGCTGCAGGCCATGGACGACAGGCTCGCCGATCGCGCCCGTCTCTTGACGGTGCGCACCCGGCACGATGACACGACGGTCAGGGTCACGTTCTCCGACACCGGTCGCGGCATCGCGCGCACCGTGGTGCCGCAGATCTTCACACCCTTCTTTACCACCAAGCCACGGGGCACGGGGTTGGGGCTGGCAGTGGTCAAGAAGATCATCGACGATCACCAGGGAACCATCGAGGTGCAGAGCGACCACGCCGCCGGCACCTCCGTCGTCATCGCGCTCCCCGTCAGACGGTGATGCCCATGCCACGCGTCCTCATCGTCGACGACGACGACAACCAACGGCTCCTCTACCGCGAGCTGTTCGAGGACGATGGATTCGAGGTGCGCGAAGCACGTGACGGTCGCGAAGCGCTCGCCTGCATCGAACGCGACCCGCCGGATGCCGTCGTGCTCGACATCAACATGCCCGGTCTGGACGGTTTGCAGACGCTGGCCCGGATTCACGAGCTCAACCGGCATCTGCCCGTCATCCTGCATTCCGCCTACGCGGCATACAAAGACCAGTTCGTCAGTTGGATCGCCGATGCGTACGTCACCAAGTCGTCGAACCTCGACGACCTGACTCAGGCGGTGCGCACCGTGCTGGCGAAGAAGGCGGGCGCGTAAGCGCAGCGACGATGTCGGTCGACCACTGGAACGATAGCACCTTGGTGATGCTGCTGGCGGGCGGCCAGGGCGAGCGGCTGTATCCGCTGACCAAGAAGCGGGCGAAGCCTGCGGTGCCGTTCGGTGGCCAATACCGCATCATCGACTTCACGCTGTCGAACTGCCTCAACAGCGGGCTGAAGCGCGTCTACGTGCTCACGCAACACCGGTCGCTGTCGCTCGATCGCCACATCCGCGCCGCGTGGAGCATCCTGCACCCCGAGCTGGGCGAGTTCATTCAGACGGTGCCGCCACAGCAGCAACTGGTGTCGCGCTGGTATGCAGGCACTGCCGATGCAGTCTTCCAAAACCTCGAGTTGCTCGAAGAGGAGCGGCCGCGGCACGTGCTCATCGTGTCAGGGGATCACATCTACCGCCTGAACTACGAGCCCTTGCTGCGCTTCCACGCGGAGGCGGGCGCCGACCTGACCATCGCCTGCACCGAGGTGCCCTGCGGCGAGGCCAGCCGCATGGGCGTGGTCGAGGTCGACGGCGCGGCACACGTGCAAGGATTCACCGAGAAACCCGCCACGCCCGTGCCGCTGCCACAACAGCCCAGCCGGTCGCTCGTGAACATGGGCGTCTACGTCTTCGAAACCGCCGCACTGGTACGTGCGGTCATCGCCGACGCGAAGCAGGACTCCGAACACGACTTCGGGCGCAACGTCATTCCCGCGCTGGTGCGCAGCCAGCAGCGCGTCTGCGCCTTCGACACCGTCGCGCACTGCACGCCAGCGGAGCTCTACTGGCAAGACGTGGGGACCTTGGACAGCTACTTCGACGCGCACATGGAGTTGCTCCTGCCGCAGCCGCCGTTCGATCTCTTCGACCCCGATTGGCCGATCCGCACGCATGCGGGACAGCACCCGCCCGCCTTGATGCGCAACGCCGGCGAGCGGGAGGCGCGCGCGGCCAACAGCATCCTGTCGCCGGGCTGTATGGTGTCAGGGGGCAGCGTCGTACGTTCCGTGCTGTCGCCCAAGGTGCGGATCGAAGCCGGCGCACTGGTCGAGGAGTCCATCCTGATGCCCGGCGTGCAGGTCGGCCCAGGCGCACACATCCGCCGGGCGATCGTCGACGAGAACGTCGTCATCCCACCGGCGGTCGAAATCGGCTGCAACCACGACGCCGACCGCCGCCGCTTCGTCGTCACGCCGAACGGCGTCGTCGTGGTCCCTGAGGGGACACTGATGGGATAGGCGGGGCCCCGTACCGGCGGCGATCCGCCCCGCGGTCCTACGCTTGCGGGTCCACGTACATCGTCCGTGCGTAGTCGCGTAACATGCGCTCCGCGGTGAACTGGGGGATCAGCGTGCACATCGACGTCTTGACGCGCTGCAGCCAGCCGCGCGGGATGCCGTTGGCGTCGCGCTTGTTGAAGAGCGGGATGACCTCGATCTCGAGCAGGTCGAGCAACGCCCCGGCATCGTGATCATCCTGGGTTTGCGGATCGGCCGCCGGTGACGCGATCGCCCACCCGTTCTCACCGTCGTAGGCTTCCGCCCACCAGCCATCGAGGACGCTGAGGTTCAAGCCTCCGTTGAGGGCCACCTTCATACCGCTGGTGCCGCTCGCCTCGAGCGGCGGACGCGGCAGGTTGAGCCAGAGATCGACACCGGAAACCAGGCGCGGCGCCATGTGCAAGTCGTAGTCCTCGAGGAAGACGATGCGCCGAGCGACATCGGGTGCGCGCTTCATTTGGAAGAAGCCGCTCAGCGCCTGCTTGGCTTCGCCGTCCTGTGGATGTGCCTTGCCGGCGACGATAATCTGTATCTGCGTCGGTCCGTCACCCAAGAGACGCAGGCCGCGATCCGGAAATCGGCTGAGCAGGTAGAAGCGCTTGTAGGTCGCCATGCGGCGCGCGAAGCCGATGGTGAGCGTCTTGGGATCGAAGGCCCGGGCCGCCGCCTCGACGTAGTCTGGCGTCTCGCCGCGGCTGAGGCGATCGCGCACCGACTGCTCGCGCACGTAGTGGACCAGTGCCTCGCGCTGCTCGCAGCGCACCGCCCAGAGCTCGGCATCCGGAATGTCGGCAACGCGCTCCCACATCGCTCGATCGCCGAGACGGGTGCGCCAATCGGCGCCGAGGTGGCGGTCGAGCAACGCCTGCATCGTTGACGACATCCACGTCGTCGTATGCACGCCATTGGTCACGTGTCCGATCGGCACCTCCGCCTCGGTGCGATCCGGCCACAACGGGTGCCACATGGCGCGCGCCACTTCGCCGTGCCGGCGCGACACGCCGTTGGCGGCGCGGCTCATCCGTAGCGCCAGCGGCGTGATGTTGGCTGCTTCGTGCGCATCACCGGGATGAATCCGGCCGAGATCGTAGAACGTGTTGCGGGGGACGCCGAGGTGATCGACGAAGTGACTCAAGATGGGCTCCACCTCTTCCTCGCGGTATCCCTCGTTACCCGCCGCCACCGGTGTGTGAGTGGTAAAGATCGTTTCGCGCCGGACCAGCTCCAACGCATCCGCTTCCGAGTGGCCGTCCTGCACCAATCGGCGCAGGCGTTCGAAGCTGCTGAGCGCCGCGTGGCCTTCGTTGAGGTGAATCAGAGCCGGCCGGATCCCTAGCGCGTCCAGAACCCGCATCGCACCGATGCCGAGGACGGCGTACTGTGCCAGCCGCGTGTGCCGATCGCCGATGTACAGGCGTGAGGTGATCCAGCGGTCGATCGGGTGATTATCTTCGCGGTCGGTGTCGAGCAAGTAGAGCGGCACGCGTCCGACATCGATACGCCAGACTTGCACCATGACGCGGCGGTCGCGGATGACCATCTCCACTGTCAGCGGCTTCCCGCCGTCGCCGGTCACCAGCACGACGGGGAGGCGCTCGAAGTTGGTGGTCGTCCAGTACTCGTTCTGCCAGCCGCCTGGATCGAGACGTTGGTGAAAGTATCCTTGCCGGTACAGCAAGCCGACGCCGACCATGGGGAAGGCAAGATCTGACGCCGCCTTGAGCACGTCACCGGCGAGCACACCGAGCCCGCCGCCATAGAGCGGCAGCGAACAATGGATCGCGAACTCCGAGCACAGGTACGCGATAGGACGCGCGGCGTTGGCGGGCAGGATCGCCGGTGGCCGCTGCAGCTCGGCGTCGATGGCAGCCGCGACCGTCCGCACGCGCTCGACGTACGAGGAGTCCTGTGCCAGTGCCTGGAGACGCTGCGGGGTCGCCGCCTCGATGGCGTAGCGAGGGTTGCACTCACTGCGGCGCCAGATCGCCGGCTCGATTTCGTGGAACAGCGTGATGGCATGTGGCAACCACGCCCAGCGGTAGTTGTAAGCGATGCGGGCCAACGGCGCCAACGACGGCGGGAGCCTCTCGGCCAGGTCGGAGATGGCGCGCGCGATGTCGCGGCGCCCGTCGTTCACTTGCTGCATGTCGGCAGTCATGATCGTTCCACGGCCCTCTGCTTAAACGACGCGACGGCGGGCCGCAAGATGGCCGGGCTCGGTGTCGGGACACGACATGCCGTGTCCCGACCCGCACACGCTGGCATCACGGCGCGGCTCGTTGTAATCCACGACGCTATGAAGATGAGAGCTGCAGTGTGCTGGGAACCGCAGCAACCGCTGGCGATCGAGGAGATCGACCTCGACGGCCCGCGCGCGGATGAGTGCTTGGTACGATTGGTGGCCACGGGCGTGTGCCACACCGACGCCTACACGATGAGCGGGCGCGACCCGTCCGGACTGTTTCCGACGGTGCTCGGCCACGAGGGCGGCGGCGTCGTCGAAGAGGTAGGTCCGGGCGTCACCGGCCTGAAGCCGGGCGACCACGTCATTCCGCTCTACATCCCCGAGTGCCGCAACTGTAAGTTCTGCCTGAGCGGCAAGACCAACCTATGCAGTGCCATCCTCACCACGCAAGGCAAAGGACTCATGCCTGACGGGACGAGCCGTCTCTCGCACAAGGGAAAGATGCTGCATCACTACATGGGAACGTCGACCTTCGCCGAGTACACGGTCGTACCGGAGATCGCGTTAGCGAAGGTGCGGAACGACGCGCCGCTAGAAAAGGTCTGCCTGCTCGGCTGCGGCATCACCACAGGCATCGGCGCGGTGCTGAACACCGCGAAGGTACATCCCGGAGCCAGCGTCGCGGTCTTTGGGCTGGGTGGCATCGGGCTGTCGGTCGTGCAAGGTGCGGTGATGGCGGGCGCCGGGCGCATCATCGGCATCGATATGAATCCAGGCAAGTTCGCTCTCGCGCGCCAGCTCGGCGCCACCGACTGCATCAACCCGAAGGACGTACCCAACATCGTCGAGGCGGTGACCGAGATGACCGACGGCGGCGTCGACTTCTCGTTCGAGTGCATCGGCAACGTCGAGGTGATGGGACAGGCATTGCTGTGCGCGCACAAAGGCTGGGGCCAGTCGATGATCATCGGCGTCGCCGGCGCCGGTGAGGAGATCCATGCCCGACCGTTCCTGCTGGTCACCGGCCGCAGCTGGCGCGGCACGGCATTCGGCGGCACGCGCGGCCGCACGCAGCTGCCGCAGTACGTCGATTGGTACATGAACGGCCGCGTCAAACTCGACGAGTACATCACGCACACGATGGCGTTGGACGAGATCAACCGCGCCTTCGACTTGATGCACGAAGGCAAGAGCATCCGCAGCGTGGTGCGGTACGTCAGTTGAGGGCTTGGAATAAGCGGCGCCGAGCCGCCCCATGTTCATGTGGAGCGCGAAAACAAAACTTGCAAATTCTGGCTTGAGCCACTCGGGCTGGTTCGCAGTCATGGCTTCGGCGCCCGAGAGTTGAACGTGATTCGGCGCATCATCCGGGTGCATCGCGGCAGCATTTTGGAGGAATGGCATGAACACTGTGGCTAGCAGCGACCCGCGTATCGAGCACGTGCGCGTCACCGCAGACGAGATCATCGCGCAACTCGTGAATGGCCGCGTAATCAGCGTTCCGCTTGCCTGGTCATGGCGTCTCGCTGAGGCAACCCCGGCAC
This sequence comes from Binatia bacterium, assembly GCA_041497995.1. Classification (GTDB taxonomy): domain Bacteria; phylum Desulfobacterota; class Binatia; order HRBIN30; family HRBIN30; genus DATKMS01. The sequence goes on from JBGQHM010000214.1 coordinate 6,644, forward strand.
AGCGCGCGAACTTCCGACTCATTGGCACTGGCCAAGGCGTACACTGGCCTGACGTCGACGAGGACATCAGCGTCGAGGGCATGCTGCACGGAGCTCCGGCGCCCCGTCCGAAACTGACACCCGCGGAGACTGGACCACGTGTGAGGCGCCGCGAACCAGCGAAGCGCCATCAGCCGACGCGCAAGAGAGCCGCGCGCGGCTGATAGGCAGGTGACGAACCGACCGTCAGACTGGTGGAGCTGATCGATTCGTCCCCAACCGTCCCGCTACGTCGACTTCCTGGTCCGCCGCGGTGGTGGGAAGAGTTGCGTGCTATTCAATCGCTACACCCGTGCACAGGGACGCAGTGTTCCGTCCTATCTCACGTTTCGTGTTGTCGTGGTTAGCACCTGGTGCACGGCCGTCGTGGCGGGCAGGCAGCTCGTGTGATACGACGCTCGGCCTTCGCTGCTTAGCGTTCAGACGTTGGGGAGACTGAATGGCTTCAGCAACGACCCACTCCGGATTCTGGGAAAGTCGATGTTGGTGTCCGATCTGTCGCTGAATGGGCGGCGCAAGTCCGGGTGGTTTGGCATCGCGCTGGCCATGGTTCTGTTTGCGTGTTCTCGGATGACACTCGCGCAGACGCCGACGCCGGAGATCCGTCTCTTCTGCAGTGGGAGCCAGTGTCCTTGTTTCGGGGACTGCAACCAAGACGACACGGTCACAATCGATGAGTTGCTGACAATGGTGAACGTCGCGCTCGAGGCCGCGCCTCTGAACGTCTGCCACATTGGGGACAAGGACGGCGACCAGGCCATTTCGGTTGATGAGATCCTCTTTGCGCTGCGGTACGCGCAGGACGGGTGTCCGGACACGCCTGGATTCTGTAGCAAGTGCCGCTGCGAATTCGTGAGCGGCACCGGCACCCTGACGCTTGAAGGCGCGGTGCCCTCTTGCACGGAGCCGTGCGCGCAATGGTGCGAGCAGCTGAGCGGCTGCGGTGGTCTGATTTCAACTTCTTGCTCGGGCTCAGGTTCGCCACCGAGTGTCGACGTCCCACGATGAAGGTCGCGCGTACCGGGGTTTTTTTGCTGGGAGCTCCTGAACTGCCTCCCGGTCAGCCCGCTTGCGCGACCCATGACGGTGCTGATAGCCCGTGCTGGCTATCCATGGACCTGAATCCGTTCTCATTCGAGTTTCACGAAGACCCCTACCCCACCTACGCCTGGCTGCGTACGCACGCGCCGCTGCACTATCACCCGACCCTCGACTTCTACACACTCGCCCGTTTCCGTGACGTCGTCGCGGCGTCGCAGGACTGGCACACCTACAGCTCCGCCGAGGGGACGTTGGTGGAACGCCTCGACCCGCGGCTGTTCGAAGCGACGCCGATGATGATCTTCATGGACCCGCCGCGCCATGATCGCTCGCGCAAGCTCGTCAGCAGCGTGTTCACTCCTCGGCGCGTCGGCAATCTGGAACCGTTCATTCGCGCCACCGCGGTGCGACTCCTCGACCCGCTGGCCGCCAAAGGCGGCGGTGATTTCGTCAAGGAGTTCTCGGGGCCGTTCCCGATGGAGATCATCTTCACCATGCTGGGCGTACCCGACGCCGATCGCCAGCAACTGCGCGCCTGGATGGACCTGGCCCTCGATCGCGATCGCGACACCCCGGCCATTCCGGCGCGCGCGATCGATGCGCAGATGCAAATGACGAAGTACTGGTACGAGCTGATCGGCGACCTGCGGCGCACCCCGAACGACGCCTTGATCAGCGGCCTGCTGACCGCAGAAGTGGAAACCGACGACGGCGGCAGCACACGCCTCAGCGACGGCGAGGTCATCGGGTTCTGCAGTCTATTGGGTGCGGCGGGAAACGAAACGGTCACGAAGCTGCTCGCTAACGCGACGGTACTCTTCGCGCGCCATCCGGATCAGTATGCGGCCGTGGCTGCAGACTCGGGCGCCATTCCGAACGCGGTCGAAGAAGTCTTGCGCTACTGGTCGCCGTCGCAATACCAGGGTCGGACAGTAACGTGTGATGTCGAGTGGTACGGACAGAAGGTGCCCAAGGGAGCGCGGCTTCTGCTGCTGACAGGAGCCGCCAATCGCGATGAGCGCGAGTTCAGCGACCCGGACCGGTTCGACATTACGCGCAACATTCCCATCGCGCTCGGCTTCGGCTACGGCGCGCACTTCTGCCTCGGCGCCTCGTTGGCGCGCTTGGAAAGCCGCGTCGCGCTCGAAGAGCTCACGCGTCGCTTCCCGCGCTTTCGCATCGACGAGTCGCGCTGCATCCGGGTACACATGAGCAACGTCCACGGCTTCGCCAGCGTCCCATTTGAAGCAGCGTGAGAGGGCGGCATGCTACGCAAGGTAGGTAAGGTGCTGGCGATCGCACTTGCGGTGGTCGCACTGGTGGTGGGTGTGTTCACCGTGCGCATCGTCTGGATCGGCGGCGTGTTCCGCAGCATCGAGCCGCATTTCGCCGGCCGCTGCCGCTTGGTGCAAGGACCGGTGGGACCCGAGGACCTCACGATTCATCCGAAGACCGGCGTGGCATACATCTCCGCGTCCGACCGCCGCGCGATGTTCGGCGGCAACCCGGTTCCCGGTGCCATCTTCTCCTATGATCTCAACGCCACCGAGCCGCATCCAATCAACCTCACGCCGAACGCCGACATCTCCTTTCAGCCGCACGGAGTGAGTCTGTGGGTCGGCGACGACGGCCGCGAAGTGCTCTACGTCATCAATCACCCCGCGCCGCAGAGTGGGAAGCCGGCGAACACGGTAGAGATCTTCGACGTCATCGACGGCGTACTCCGCCACCGCGCGACGCTGACCGATCCATTGCTGGTGATGCCAAACGATCTCGTGGCCGTTGGCTACGACCGCTTCTATCTCACCAACACGCACGCCTACCCGCCTGGCCGGCTGCAGACCGCGGAAACGTTTCTGCAGATCCCGGGTGCAAAGGTTCTCCTGTACGCCGACGGCAGGTTCCGGCCGGCAATCGAGAATCTCGTGCTGCCCAACGGTATCAACATGAGTGCCGACGGCCGGACGATCTACGTCGCCGCAACGACACCCCGCAGTGTTCTCGTCTACGACCGCGATCCGCGCACCGACGCGCTGACCAAGCGCGACGAGATCTTCCTTGACAGCGGCCCTGACAACATCGAGGTCGATGCGGACGGCAACCTATGGATCGGTGCGCATCCGAAGCTACTCAAGATCAACGCGGTGCGCGACGATCCCTCGGCGGTAGCGCCAGCGCAGGCGTTGCGCGTCTCGCGCGACGGCAGTGGCTATCGAGTCGACGAGGTGTACCTGAACGCAGGCGAGCAGATCGCCGCCGCCAGCGTCGCTGCGGTACACGGCCGGCGCTTGCTGATCGGTCAGATCTTCGGCAACGGCATCCTCGACTGCACCATGGAATAGTGAAGCGGTATTGAGCCGGTCGTCGCTTCGGCTACAACTGCCGTCTTCATGTCCCTGCTGCTCAGCTGCCAAACCATCAGCAAAGCCTACGGCGCCGCACCGTTGTTCGAGCAGCTCTCGTTTGGGCTCTTCGAGGGCGATCGTGTCGGCCTCGTGGGCCCGAACGGCGGCGGCAAGTCGACGCTGATAAGAATCCTCGCAGGCGCCGAGACGCCGGACAGTGGGACCCGAGCGGTACGCAAGCTGCTGCGACTGGGATACGTGCCGCAGGACGCGAGCTTTCCCCCGGATCAGCGCGTCGAAGACATCGTTACGGCGGCACTTGGTGACGACGTCTCCGATGCCGTCGACCGGCACACACGAGTCAACGTCGCACTTGCCAAGGTTGGTTTTCCTGACGTGCGGCAGCGTGCGGCGACGCTGTCGGGTGGCTGGACCAAACGGCTGGCGATTGCCTGTGCCCTGGTACGCACCCCCGACCTGCTGTTGATGGACGAGCCCACCAACCATCTCGACGTCGAAGGTATCCTGTGGCTGGAGAAGCTGCTGCGCATGGAAGCGCTGGCGTATCTCGTCGTCAGCCATGATCGCTACTTCCTTGAGAACGTCACCAACCGCATCATCGAGCTGAATCGCTGCTACTCCACCGGCGTCTTTGATACACGCGGCAACTATAGCGACTTTCTGGAGAAGAAAGACGAGGCGCTGCGTGGGCAGGAGCGCTATCAAGAAACGCTGGCGAACCGTGTGCGGCGTGAAGTCGAGTGGTTGAAGCGCGGCCCGAAGGCACGCACGCGCAAGTCGGGGGCACGAATCCAAGACGCCGCGCAACTCAAGGATGAGCTGGCAACGGTCACCAGCCGGCTGGCAACCCGCACGGTGCGTCTCGACTTCAATGCCTCGGACCGTAAGACCAAGCGCCTGCTGGTGGCCGACCAGATCGAGAAACGCTTTGGCAGCAGGACGCTCATTGAAGGCCTCAGCATGACGCTGTCGCCCGGCATGCGTCTGGGCATCCTCGGGCCCAACGGCAGCGGCAAGACGACGCTCTTGCGCTTGCTGACGGGTGACATAGCCGTCGACGGCGGAACCATCGAGCGCGCCGAGGGTCTGCGCATTGTCTATCTCGATCAGCACCGCGAGCAGATCGATTCCACGCTGACGCTGCGCAAGGCCCTGGCGCCGCACGGAGATCAGGTGGTCTATTGTGACCGTCCGCTCCACGTCGTCACCTGGGCCAAGCGGTTCCTCTTCGCGCCCGAGCAGCTCGACATGCCGGTGGCTCAGCTCTCGGGCGGTGAGCGGGCACGCGTATCGATCGCGCAGCTCATGCTGCGTCCCGCCGACGTGCTGATTCTCGACGAGCCGACCAACGACCTCGACATCCCGACACTGGAGGTTCTGGAAGAAAGCCTGCTCGAGTTTCCC
>JBGQHM010000215.1:0-11402 GCA_041497995.1 Binatia bacterium
GCCAACCTGCAGGGCCTCACGCAGCGCCAGCGCGCCATGGCGTTGATCGACCTCGCACACCCGGACTTCCGCGAGCAGTTGCGGGGCGAGGCCAGGCGCCTCTTCTGGCCGTGAAGGACTCGTGATCAGTGACCAGTAACGAGGGGCGTGGGTTACCGTCGCACTTCAAATACCAGGTTGAACGGCGTCTGCGTGGCGCGGCGAAAGCGGGTGAAGCCGCCGGCCGTCACCACCTCGCGCAGCCGCGACTCGCCAGCTTGCGCGCCCAAGGCCATGCCCACTTCCTGCGCCAACGACGCCGGGGTGCAGATGAGCGTCGACGCCGAGTAGAAGACGCGACCGATTGGGTTCATGTTCTCTTCGACGCGATCGCTGGCAAAGGGCTCGACCAACATCCACGTGCCGTCCGGATGCAGCGACGCATGAACGTGCGCCGAGGCACCGACCGGATCGCCCATGTCGTGTAGGCAGTCGAAGAACGCCACCAAGTCGTAGTTGGTCCCTGGGTACTCCTTGGCCTTTGCGACCTCGAAGTGGGCTCGGTCTGCCACGCCCGCGTCCGCCGCGCGCTGGCGGGCGCGCTCGATCGATGGCGCGTGGTAGTCGAAACCGACGAAGGTCGACTTCGGATAGGATTGCGCCATCAAGATCGTCGACGCGCCGTGTCCACAGCCGACATCCGCGACCTTCGCCCCAGCCTTCAACTTCGCTTCCACGCCTTCGAGCGCCGGGATCCATGACGTGGTCAAGTTCGCCTTGTAGCCGGACCGGAAGAAGCGCTCGGTGCCCTCGAACAGGTCGGGATCATGCTCGTGCCAGCCGAGACCCTTGCCGCTTTTGAAACCTTCGACCAGCTTGGGCACCGCCTTCATCGCCGCGGTCATTGCCTGGAAGCCGCCGAGGACGAATGCCGGACTGGTCTCGTCCGCCAGCGCGGCCGCTTGTTCGGGCGAAAGGGAGTAGCGCCCGCTCGCAGCATCGTAGGTGACGTAGCCGGCTGCTGCTTGCGCGTTCAGCCACTCACGCACGTAGCGTTCAGCGGTGCCGGTACGCGTCGCCAACTCGGCCGCTGTCAGCGGCGACGCGCCGGCCATCGCCTTGTACAGTCCCAACTTGTCGCCGATCACAACCAGCGCGGCGGTCAACGCCGAACCAAGATCACCAACAGCCTTGCCAACGAACTGCTCCAGCTTGGCCTGATCGAGCTCCATGGTAATCCTCCTCGTATTGTCGTGCCTGCCTAGTGACTGCTACCGCTGCGCCGGACTGTCAAGAGGAGGTGGGGATGCAACAGGGCTGGCCGCCGGTGTGTTGATGTTGCATCAGGGACGCGATGCGTCGGCCCAATTCCATGCAGGCAGGATGCGCCGCGATGCGGGCGATCATCACTTCGAACCCGTTCGACAGGAGCGGCTCGCGTTGCCCGCGGAGATGCCCGAGGTCGCGCATGAGCGATACACTGATGTCCGCTCCGAAGGCATCGCTCAATCTCCGCAAGAACCCGTCACTGGAGTCAAAGATGACGAGCGGGGCCAGGTGGTGAGATGCCAACTTGAGGGAGCGGCGCTGGAAGAACTGCGCCACCATGTCCGGGTGTAGATCATCGACTGCCGCCGGAGCATTGAGGTCGAGCTTGATCTCCGTGTTGATGTCCTTCTGCCAGTAGTATGCCGGGTCGTAGAAACACCACGCCTCGAGATTGCGTCGATTCACGACGATGCGGCGGGCGGAGCTCATGATCATGCTCGGATTCAAGAGCGCAGCGCGCCTCTCACACAGAGCGAGCAGCGATAGCCGCAAGTCCATCTCGGTCGTGACCTGAGCCGACTCAAAGTATTGCCTCAACACGTCGGCGGCGCACAGAAAGCCCATACCATTGGCGAGCCAGCCGACCCGCCGGATCAAATCGTTCAGCACCGTCTCGTACGCGTTGTACGCCGCTACGAACGTGGGCAAGTGCTCGGCACCGAAGTACCGCAACGGAGAGTAAGCGTACCCGCATCGCGACTTGGCGGCCAGGCGCACACCGTTGGCAAGCCACTCGTCATCAGCGCAATAGGAGTCGGCGTCGAGAAACGCGACGTGCCCCGCATCGAAACGGTCGGCCGCAAATGCCGCGGCGGTGCGCATCGCGAAGAATTTTCCTACCCGCGGCTCTTCAATGCACATCCACAGCCCATCATGCACCTCGTCGCAGCGTCGCAGGAGCGCCGCCGATCCGTCGGTTGACGCATTGTCGACAAACACAACGGGGACAGCGGCGCCACGTTGGGCGCGCAGGGACGCTATCAGTGCCGGGAGGTAGCGCTCCTCGTTGTGGTACGCGACAACTGCGACAACCGGCGTGCGCGGCATGGCGTGGAATCGGCGTGGCATGGGACCTGTACTCGGTCCCGCTGCTCCGATCAAGCCGTACCGTGACCTGGCGGCTGACGTCCGCGCGCCGGGAATCCTGATCGAGTCGGCTCGTACCTATGGCGCTTGGGGAACCGCCGCGCCCTCACGCAGCGTCCCATGTCGCAGGGCGGTGATGACCACCGTCGACTCCAGCAACTCCTCACCGCCGATGATCATCGACAAGCCAAGGAGCCACCCGATCTCCCAGCACCAGGCCGCGCCGATGCCGGCGAGCGCCAGGCCGATGATGCAGATGCGGAAGCCCTGCAACAGCGCGAGGGCGCGCCGAGGATCACGCGCCGCGCGCTGCGCGGTGGACACGCCGTGGCATCCGCCCCAGACCGCCAGTGCGAGCCCAAGAACGAGCAGCCCGCCCGCCGGATACGCACGCCACGACAGCGTCAGCAGTGTATCCATGACCCACCGCCGGCGTCCGGGCTGCTCGCCCTTACGCGCGCCGCCCAGCCGTTGCCGGCACGCTCGTCGCGACACCGTGCGGTTGCTCGCTGGCCAGACGACGGATGAGATAGGCCAGTGGCCCGACGCTGCCGAGGGCGAGCGTCAGCAGCACGTACGGCATGGCCGACACACCACGTGCCCGTGCGTCGCGCACCATCCACGCGATGATCAAACTCAGGGCGATCACCAAGTCGGCGAAGGCGGCCATAGTCGCGACATTCGCCAGCATCAGTTCGAAGACGCCGATGTAGCCGTACTGGTAGACGGCGTACGCGACGAGAGCGAGGAAGTCGGCCAGCAGCACCGACAGGCCAATCTGCTTTGCGTTCATGAGACGCTCCTTTCGTTCGAGCCGCAGCTCGGTTGGTTGATTGTCTGAGACGACGCAGTCCAAGCGCCGTGCCGCGCGCGGCATCGTGGCAAGCTGCCGCGCAGCTGCGTGGAGCGCTGGGCGCAGCGTGGCGGCGTAGCGACCCCGCGTTGCACACAAGCAACAGGCACGGCGCCGCAGCGGTTGACACGCGCCGAGCGGCAGTCAATAGGTCGGCGCAGCGGGACGCCCGCCCGCGCGGTCTCGAAGTTGCACCGAGCTGCGGCCATGGAGAGAGACAGCACGACGACACCCGACTTGATGTCCGGCAACACCGCCCGTCGCGCCAGCTGGCGTTGGTCGGGCGCGGTGGCCGGTTTGCTCACCGGGTTGGGAGACGCCGCGACTTTGCGCTGGCTCGGCGTGGGCTTCGCGATCAATGGGCGCGACGCGACGCTGCTCGTCGGCGCCTACTTCGGCTTGTCGTTTGCCGTGCTCGGCTTCCTGTTGGGAGCGGTGTTTGAAGCGCGGCGCCGCGACCAACGCGCAGCCGCCGTCATCCGCCAGCAGACCGAGGCGATCAATGCGACGCGCGTGCGGCTCGCACAGAGCGAGAAGCTCGCCGCACTTGGTCAGCTGGCCGCCGCCATCGCGCACGAGGTACGCAACCCATTGGCGGTCATCCGCTCCGCGGCGCAGAACCTGGGCGATGCGGTACCCGCGGGTGACGATGCGGCGCAGCGCGCCAGCACGTTCATCACCGCCGAGATCGACCGGTTGAACAATGTGGTGTCGTCGCTGCTCGCTTTCGCGCGGCCGCTGCACGTGCAGCCGGGCGCGGTGGCCGTGCGCGAGCTGTTGGATCGCGCGTTGCTGTTGGCGCGTGACGACCTGGCCGCAAAGCAAGTCCGCGTGCAACGCAGTGAGGCCGTGGATCTCCCGCCGGTGAACGTGGATCCCGATCTGATGAGCCAAGTCCTGCTCGGACTGTTGGCGAATGCCACCGAGGCCGTGCCGCCGGGTGGTGAAGTCACGCTGCAGGCACGGCCAGTCGACGGCGCCGTGGAGATCGATGTCGCCGACTCCGGTCCGGGTGTTCCTGTCGAGCTGCGCGAGCGCATCTTCGAGCCGTTTTTCACGACGCGGCCGAAGGGCACCGGCCTCGGGCTGGCGATCGCCCGTCAGATCGTCGAGGCACACGTGGGCAAGATCGAAGTCGGCGACCGCATGGGCGGCGGCGCGCGCTTTACCTTGCGCCTGCCGGCGGCGCGCGCCGCAATGGCGGCATGAAGGCACGCGTCCTCATCGTCGACGACGAAGAGCGCATGGCCAGCGTCGTGGCCATGGCGCTCGACCGCGCTGGATACGAGTGCGAGACCTGCAACAGCGGAACAGCGGCGCTGGCCGCACTCGCCGAGCGCAGCCCCGACGTCGTGGTCACCGATTGGAAGATGCCACAGATGCATCGAGCTGCTGCGCCAGCTGCACAGCCAGGACCCGAAACTCCCGGTGATCCTGCTGACGGCGCACGGCAGCGTCCCGTCCGCAGTCGCGGCGATGCGCGAGGGCGCCTTCGACTACGTGGCGAAGCCGTTCGACAACGACGAGCTCCGTGCCGTCGTCGCGCGCGCGCTCGACATGACTCGCCTCGAGCGCGAGAACCGCTACCTGCGGCAGGAGGTCGCCAGCCGTTACGCCCCCGAAGCGATGGTGGCCGAGAGCGCGCGCAGCAAGGAGCTCCTCACGTTGCTGCGCCGTGTCGCACCGAGCCGCTCGACGGTGTTGATCCAAGGCGAGAGCGGCACGGGTAAGGAGCTCGTAGCGCGGCTCCTCCACTATTGGAGCGAGCGGGTCGGGCAGCCGTTCGTTGCGGTGAACTGCAAGGCGTTCGCCGAGGGTGTGCTGGAGAGCGAGCTGTTCGGTCATGAGAGAGGCGCGTTCACCGGCGCGACGGCGGCGCGCGCCGGCTGCTTCGAGCGCGCGGCCGGCGGCACGCTGTTCCTCGACGAGATCGGCGAGACCAGCCCCGACTTCCAAGCGAAGCTGCTGCGTGTGTTACAGGACGGCGAGGTGCTGCGCGTGGGCGCGACACAGTCGCGGAGAGTGGATGTGCGGTTGGTGGCGGCCACCAATCGGGTGCTGCGCGATGAGATCGCTGCCGGCCGTTTCCGGGAGGACCTGTTCTTCCGACTCAACGTCATTCCCATCCATCTGGCGCCGCTACGCGAGCGTCGTGAGGACATCCTGCCGCTGGCGCACCACTTCGTCGACCGTCACGCCGCCGAAGCCGGCCGCCGGCTGCAGCTCGCCGCGGAGGCGGAGCAAGTTCTTCTGGCACATGCTTGGCCTGGGAACGTGCGCGAGCTCGAAAATGCCATCGAGCGTGCCGTCGTCTTGGCGCGCAGTGAAGCCATCACACCGGAGGATCTGCTGCTCGAGCAGGGACTCGCATCGCCGACGACAGGCGGTGACGGCACACTGCAAGAGAGTCTCGACCGAGCCGCCGCGGCACGCATCCGTGCAGCGCTCGAGACAGCCAAGGGCCAGCGCGCCGAAGCAGCTCGTACTCTGGGGATCGAGCGGACAACCCTGTATCGAATGATGAAGCGTTTGGGGCTGTAGGTGCTCAGCGTCGAGGCTGAAATGCATGCCTCGCAGGCACGGAGGCCCGCGCCACCCGAGCTGGGACCGGCGCAAGCTTTGGTGGCGCGGGCCTCCGTGCCCGCGAGAGCAGTCTTCACACCGCGTCCGACCTGTTTGACGCGTATCGCGGCGTGGCTCTATGACGGAAAAAACTGAACCTTTAGGGAAGGCGCCTCCTCTTACGCTTCACGCTTCACGCTTCACGCTTCACGCTTCACGCTTCACGCTTCACGCTTCACGCTTCACGCTTCACGCTTCACACCCACCGCGGCCGCACATCGAGTGGAATCCCAAGCGCACGCTTCCCGATCATCTCGAGCAGCCAGGAGTGCGTGAACGGGTGCAGCGTGCCGGCGCGGACATCGCGGTAGTAGCGTTCCAGCGGGTAGCGGCGGAACAGGCTGGGGCCACCGACGGCTTGCATGGCCTTGGTCACGACGTCGAGCGCCGCGTTGGTGGCGAAGTACTGCGGCGTCGTCACCTTGGGAAGCGTGTCGTCACCAAAGTCGGCGCCGTGCGCGAGCTCGGCGGCGGTCTTGTAGATGAGGGCGCGCGACGCTTCGAGGCTCATCGCCATCTCGGCGACCGTGAATTGGATGCCGGGGAGATGCGCAATGGAGCTCGGTAGCGGATGGAGCTTGCGCTGTTTGACGTAGTCGACGGTGAAGTTGAAGGCGGCGGTGGCCACACCCGTGTAGACCGAGGCGATGCCGAGCGCGTACCACGGAAGCGCCGCCAGGCCGCTCTCCACGCCCTCGCCCTCCGGACCGACCAGGCATTCGTCGGGAATGAACGCGTCGGTGAACTGGATGTCGTGGCTCCCAGTGGCGCGCATCGACATCGAGTCCCACGTCTCGATGATCTCCATGCCCTCGGTGCCGCGCTCCGCCGCCAGCGTCGCCGTGCCTGACACGCCGGGCTTCGAGAACCCGTCGAGCTTTGCACTGAAGAGGAAGTAGCGCAGGATCGGCGCTAATGTGCAGAAGTACTTGCGGCCGGTGACGCGGTAGCCGCCGGGAACCTTGCGCGCGGCGACGGTGGGCGACATCAGACTCGTCGTCGGCTCTGAGAGGCTGCTACCGATCACCGCTCCGTCCTTCAGGATCGTTTCGACGACGCGCTGGCGAAAGGTCTGCGTGAACGAGCTGAGGGCACCACCGCAGTTGTAGAGGTGCATGTTCACGGCCAGCGCAGTGGCGCCGCAGCCCTGCGCGAGCTGCTCCTGCACCAAGCAGAAGTCGTAGATCGAGATGCCGCGGCCACCGGCGGCGGCGGGAAGTGTCAGCGTCAGATAGCCGGCGCGATGCAGGTCGGCAAAGTTCTCGAACGGAAACGACGCGTCGCGGTCGTGCTGCGCTGCACGCTCGGCAAACTGCGCGGCTAGTCCCTGCGCGAGCGTCACTAGGTCTCGTTGGCCCGCAGTTAACAGGGGCTGCATTCACGCGCCTCACAGGCGCGTGACTGTACCGCCAACGCGCTATTCTTGCCAAGTGACATGACGGAGGCCGGTGCCGCCGATCTTAGTGTGCGAGCTCGGCACCAACCTCCGCGATGGCCGCGTCGATGGTTGACGCGATCAAGTCGATCTCCTTCGGCTTGATGATGAGCGGTGGGCAGACGACGACGGTATCGACGCTAGCGCGGATAATGACACCACGGGCGAGTGCTGCGGCGCGGATGCGCGCCGGCACGTTCCACTCCGCCGGCAACGGTTCTTTGCTTGTCTTGTCGCGCACCAGCTCGATCGCGGCCATCAACCCTGCGGTCCGCACCTCGCCTACGATGCCGTGGTGCGCCAGGGCGTCGAGCCGGCGCTTGAAGTGCGGCGCCAGCTTGCGCACGCGGGCGATGAGCCCTTCGCGTTCGATGATGTCGAGGTTTGCCAGCGCCGCGGCACAGACCGTGGGATGGCCCGAGTAGGTGAAGCCGTGGTGCAACGCGAAGTCGGTGCCCGCATCGAGCAGCGTCTGGTACAGCGACTCCTTCACGATCACGCCACCGAGCGGCAGGTAGCCGCTCGTGACACCTTTCGCGAACGAGATCATATCGGGCACAACCTTCCAGCGTTCGATACCGAAGCGCGTGCCCAAGCGGCCGAAGCCGGTGATCACCTCGTCGGCCACCATGAGCACCTCGTGCTCGTCGCAGATGGCGCGGATGCGCTCGAAGTAGCCGGGCGGCGGCACGACGACGCCGCCAACGCCTTGCACTGGCTCGGCGATGAAGGCGCCGACAGTGTCGGCGCCTTCGCGCTCGATGATGCGCTCGAGCTCGTCGGCGCAGGCGAGCGCACATTGCGGATACGTGAGGCCGAGCTCGCAACGATAACAGAACGGCCGCGGCATGCGCACGACGCCGGGCAGCAGCGGTTCGTAGTATTTGTGGAAGTACGGCAAGCCCGTGAGGCTTGCCGCGCCCGTCGATGAACCGTGGTAGGCGCGGTTCAACGCGACGATCTTGATCTTGTCGGGACGCTGCCGGAGCCGCCAGTACAGGCGCACCAGACGGATCACCGTCTCGTTGGCCTCGGAACCGCCCGAGGTGAAGACGACGCGCGTCAAACCCTTCGGCGCCATCTTCGCGATGCGCGTTGCCAACTCCTCGGCGGGCGCAGATGAGAAGCCGAGGAGCGTCGGCGCGTACTCGAGTTGCCGCATCTGCTTGCTGACGGCGCGCGCGATCTCTGGGCGGCCGTGTCCGACTGCCACGTTCCACAGCGACGCGAGGCCGTCGAGGTACCTGCGGCCTTGCGCGTCCCACACGTAGACCCCTCTGCCCTTCACCAACTCCATCGGGCCGCTCTGTTCGATCGTTGCGGGCGATGCGAACCCGCAGATGAGGTGCCGAGCCCGGCGGCGCGGCCTGGACGCGGAGCGGCGTGCTGGGGTTCGGCGCTTGGGCATCAGCTCGCGGGCTGCGCCGTCGGCGCGGGCGCCACCGTGCTGTTGCTGTAGCGGCCGAACTCTGTGCTCCCAGCAAAGAGTAACACCGCGAGCACAGCGAGCATGACCAAAACATCCACGAGACTGAGACCCCGCATCGTGCGCCTCCGGCGCGCGTTATAGAGAAATCACCGGTGAGCGGCAAACGCGAGCGACAAACCGGTAGTGGGTCAGTTTGCCCGTGATTGGCGTGGCAGTAGCAACGCCGCTTCACCGGAGGCTCAAGCCTCCGGCTACCGACACAAAGCCCTCCGGGCTGCGAAGGCCGAGCCGGCTTGAGCCGGCTTCGTTAAGGTAGCCCGGCGCTTGAGCGCCGGGGCGCTGCACACCAAGCTTGCCGGACAGCTCGACACGCGCGGTGGATTTCAAACTGACCCACTACCGACAAACCACGCTTGTCGCGTTGATGCGGCCAAGATGGCCGCGCTCCCGGAGCGCAGGCTTCCAGCCTGCATGACGCGTCAGCCGAGAACGGAAAGAAAATGGCGCAGCAGATCGTCGCGGATGTGGTCGGGGAGCTCGTCGTCGGTCAAACGCGACAGATCGCACCGATACCAATTGCAATCGCGGACGTAGTAGTACGAGAACACCTGATCGAAGGCGACGCATGCGGTGAGCGCGTAGTCGCCGCTGCGCGTCGCGATGACGGTGTGATCGTCCGCGAGATGGAAGCGTCCGTCATGCATGGCACGAAAGAGATTGATGCGCAGACCAACGTATCGCCGCAAGCACGACCAGCGTGCTTCTAGCGATTGTTGGCTCATCACACCGATCCTCTTGCGCCGAACGACACCACCTGTTTCCTTGTATGAAAGTATGCTAGCCAGGTTGTGAATCGAAAATCAAGGAATTTCCCATGCCATCAGCGCCCACCGCTCACGACCCGGTCCGCTTCTTTCTCGAGCGCTTCGGCCTCAACGAACGCACGCTCGAACAGATCGTCGGCAACGCCCTCGCGCGGCGCGCCGACTATGCGGACCTGTACTTCGAGTTCCGCACCATGCAAAGCCTCAGCCTCGAAGAAGGCATCGTCAAGTCGGCCAGCCAACACGTGGCGCAAGGCGTCGGTGTGCGCATCGTCGCGGGTGATAAGACCGGCTACGCGTATTCCGACGACGTCACCGTCGACAGCCTGCAGCTGGCGACGCGTACCGCGCAGGCAATTGCTCAGGAGAGCGGTGAGACGCGCGCCGTCGCTGTCAGCGAGGCTCGGCCGGCGCATGATCTCTACGCGCTGCAGCAGTCACCGATCGACGCATCGGTGACCGACAAAGTGGAGCTGCTCAACCGCATCGACATCGCCGCGCGCCGGCAAGACTCGCGCATCAAGAACGTCATGGCATCGATCGGCGTCGAGCAGAAGCTGGTACTCATCGTCAGCTCGACGGGCTTGGTGGTCGGCGATGTGCAACCGCTGGTGCGCCTCAACGTGACGTGCATCGCGGAGGAAGGCGGCAACCGCCAGCAAGGCACGTACGGCGGCGGCGGGCGCGTCGAGTACGGCTTCGTCCTCGACGACGATCGCTATCTGCGTTTCACCCGCGCCGCAGCGGATCAAGCGCTGCGCAATCTACACGCGGTGGACGCTCCGGCCGGCAACATGACCGTGGTGCTCGGACCGGGATGGCCCGGCGTCCTGCTGCACGAGGCCATCGGTCACGGCCTCGAAGGCGATTTCAATCGCAAGAAGACGTCGGCGTTCTCCGAGCTGCTGGGGAAGGAGGTGGCGTCGCCGCTGTGCACCGTCGTCGACGACGGCACCATCGCCAATCGCCGCGGCTCGCTCAACGTTGACGACGAAGGCACGCCGACGGGGCGCACGGTGTTGATTGAGAAGGGCATCCTCCGCGGGTACCTGCAGGACCGGCTGAACGCGCGATTGATGGGCATGCCGCTCACCGGCAACGGCCGGCGAGAAAGTTTCGCACACATGCCGATGCCACGCATGACGAACACGTTCATGCTCGCCGGCGAGTCGACGGCCGACGAGATCATCCGTTCCGTCGACCGCGGCTTGTATGCGGCGTACTTCGGAGGCGGACAGGTCGACATCACCAGCGGCAAGTTCGTATTTTCAGCGAGCGAGTCGTACCTCATCGAGGACGGCAAGATCACGCAGCCGGTGAAGGGCGCGACGCTGATCGGCAACGGCCCTGACGTCCTGAAGCGCATCAGCATGGTGGGCAACGACCTGCAGCTCGATGAGGGTATCGGCACCTGCGGCAAGGACGGGCAATCGGTCCCGGTGGGCGTCGGGTTGCCGACAATCCGCATCGACGGCCTCACCGTCGGCGGCACGCAAGCCGGCTGAGCCGGCACCATCCTATGAGCCTTCAACCACTCGCAGAGATCGCCGAGCTGTTGCTCGGCGCGGCGAAACGCCACGGCGCGACCGCCGCCGACGTCGTGGTCGCCGAGGGCAGCTCGCTCGACGTCGGCGTACGCCTCGGCGACATCGAGAAGCTCAAGCAAGCGCGGCAGAAGCATCTCGGCTTGCGTGCCTTCATCGGCGAACGCTCCGCGATCACCTCGAGCGCCGATTTCTCGCACGACTCGCTGGAGCGTCTGGCCGAAGACACCTGCGCGCTGGCCCGCGTCACGGCGCCTGATCCGTTCTCCGGCCTCCCTGAGGCGCGCGAGTTGGCGACGAC
>JBGQHM010000216.1:0-11382 GCA_041497995.1 Binatia bacterium
ATGGTGTTGGCACTCGATAGGCAGCTCACCAAAGGCATCTACTGGCACAACCTTCCGAAGCCTGCCGGCTTCCCGTTTCTCGCTATGGTCGAGCACACGAATTACATGGATCCGAAGCACTACGGCGGGGATCACATCATCTATTGCGGCGACTACCTCGACCCAAACCACGAGTACTTCCACCTGTCCAAGGAGCAGCTGCTGGAGAAGTTCCTGCCAGCGCTGCCACGCTTCAATCCGCAGTTCGACCGCAGTTGGGTGAAGGAATCGTGGCTGTGGAGGACCGCCTACGCGCAGCCGGTGCCGCCGGTAAATCACTCGCACAACATCCCGGACGTGCGCACGCCGGTGAAAGGGCTGTACTTCGCCTCGATGAGTCAGGTGTATCCGTGGGATCGCGGCACCAACTTCGCCGTCGAGATCGGGCGCCGCGTGGCGAAGATGGTGATGGAAGATGCAGCCGTCAGCTGAAGATGGTGAGTGATGCGCGTCTCACTCGCGGTGTTGAACGCTTCAACGCGGGCGAGTTCTTCACGGCGCACGAGATCTGGGAAGCGATGTGGTTGGACACCGTCGGCGCGGAGAAGCTGCTGCTGCAGGGTTTGGTGCAGATCGCAGCCGGCTATGCGAAGGTCGAGACCGGCGCGCGGGGTGGAGCGATCAAGCTGCTGACGCGCGGCCTCGAGCGCGTGCGTCAGTTCGGGCCGGTCGCGTTGGGTCTCGCGATCGGACCGTTCGTTGAAGGTGTTAGTGCGGACCTGCAACGCCTGCGCGACGCTCCCACAGACACCACGAGCCTCGATCAGATGCGCATACCCGACCTGCAGCTGGCATTCGCGTAGCGGCGGGTTTCAAACCCGCAGACTTGGCACCGGCGCAAACGACGGCAGGCATGTGCGTCGCCGGCACAGAAGGCGGGTTTGAAACCCGCCGCTACACCGACTTACGTCACTGCGGCGGAGCGACGCGCACCAGCGTCGCAGTATCGTTGACGGTACACTGGACGCAGAAGGTGTTGAGGCCATAGCTCCAGCGGGCCGATGCCGTGCCGGTGCCATTCAGCTGGAAGGTGAAGGTGTAGTCGAAAACGTACTGCTCCGGCACGCCGCTGTTCGGGCACACGCGCACATCGAAAACGCTGTAGAGCGTTTTCACCGTGTTCTTCGTACTGAGCTCTAGCCCGCGGCCGAGCCGCGCGCCGTTGCGGATCTCGACATCGAGCCGGCCGTCAACCGCCGTCACGTGATAGACCGTAGGTTGCAGGCTCGTAAACGGCACCCCGTTGAGGAAGCAAATCGCCCCACCCCAATTCGCCGCCCAGTCGCCGGAGAGGCGATACGCGAGACCCGTGGGTGTTGGCGTCGCCGTCGGCGTGCGGGTCACGGTGACGGTGCGGGTCACGGTCGCGGTCGCCGTGAATGTCGGCACGGACGTATTGGTCGGTGTCGGCGTTGCGGTTGCCGATGGAGTGACCGTCTTGGTCGCGGACGCGGTTGCGGTCAATGTTGGCGGTGACGTGCCCGTCGGCGTGTTGGTGCCGTTCGGCGTGCGCGTGATGGTGAACGACGGGGTGGGTGTGGGCGTCCATGGCGCCGCAAAGGTATCGAAGATATCTGCCAGGATCGGAACAAAGTCACGATCGGAGAGGCCGCGGTCACGGAAGCGGTCCGCCGCCGCGCACGCCGGGAACTTGGTGGCGTTGCCAGAGACAACGATCGCCGCAGAAAAATCGGCGGCCGTGCCGCGCCCGTCGCAGTTGGCATCAGCAAGGAGTGGCAGCGGCGTAGGCGTAGGGGATGGTGTCCGTGTCGGGGTCGGGGCCCCCGTCGGGGTTAGCGTCCGGGTTGGAGACGGCGTCAGTGTGGGTGCGTGGACGGGCGTGCTCTGGGCCGCAGCGCCGCCGCAGTGGAACAGCAAGATCCACAGCAGAAGGCCGGCGAAGAGAGCGGCCCGGAGAAGAACGCGTGCGTCGCTGCGCCTCACAGCCGGTACTCGAGCTGAATCCACCCCTGGCCATTGCGTTTGAATTGGCCCCCGACGGATTGCGCGCGGCCGGCGATGAAGAGGTATCCCACCTCCGTGCTGATGTGGTCGGTCACGCTGTAGGTCAGTCGCGGTCGCACAATCGTGTAGTCGCTCTCGATCGCATGGACGGCGACCAGCTGCGCCTTGAGCGTATCCGCAAGGAAGCCTTTGCGCAGGTTGGCCACCAGCCGCGTCTCGACGTCCTTTATCAGCAGCTGCACGTCGTTGTGCAAGACGTCAGTTTGGTTGACCTGCAGCAGCGCCGTGTAGCCCTCGTAGACGTAGTCACCGCCGAGGCCCCACTCCACCGCGTCGCGCGTGACCGAGCCTGGCGGGAGCGCCACAGCAGCGGTTCCTGCACCACGCGCCAGGGCACCAAGGGCCTGGGCGATCTCCGGCGCGATGGCGCGCGGGTCGGTGATCAGGAAACGCAGGTCCCGACTAAACGGGCGCCCGTTCAGATAGGCGCCTTCGGCGCGCACCGTGAAGCGGTCAAAGGCGTACGCCGCGTCGGCACCCGCGGAGTTGATCTGTTGAAAGTTGGGGGTCAGCGTCGTTGACGCTGCCAAGTTCTTCACGTGCAACGGGCTGGTCGGGTCGGGCTGACCCGTGGCCACGGCGGTGAGATTGAAAGCCGGCTGCGGGTCAAAGCCGTGATAGTAGTACACGGCGAAGTCAACGTCGTGCGTCAGCCCGGAGTAGCGCAGACCAATGTCGCTATTCTCCATTCGCCAGGCCGGCGATCCGCTGTTGCGTACCTGGAAACCGACGGGAACCGAGAACGCGGGGTTGAATCCGCCGTTGATGGGAATAATGCCGGCAGGGACAAAGAACGTCGTAGTCGGTACCGCGGCCGGCGGGAACCAGCGCTCGGCATCGCACCGCGACACGCCATTCTGGACGACGCAATCGGCCAGCGGGAAACGATAGGGAACGTACTTCGGTACCCACACTGCGGTGAGACGGCTCTCAGCCGGTAGTTGCCAGGCCTCTGGCAGATAGTAGGAGCCCTGCAGCGCCGGCACGCCAATCTTGCGATCGACTTCGTCGTCCATGAGTGGATCGATGAAGTTGAGCGCGTTGATCAGATCGTTCGGCTGAGTGCGGTCGAGCTTCCCCCACGCAACCTTCTGTATGCCCAGGCGTAGGTCCACAGAAGGCAGGCGCACGTCGAAGTACGCCTCTTGGAAATCAGCCACCGGGGAAATGTCCTGAAAGGCATCGTCCCACCTGTACACACCGGAGCGATCTGCCTTCATCGTCGGGCCGCCGTTCGTGGCGACGGTGGCGGAGTCGAAGTGCAGCCAGTCGGTCAGAGACGCCGCGGCGCGCACGTGCAGCTGTTCGCGCGTGCGGTCGTGCTTCGTGGAGCCGTTCTCTTCGATGACTTCGCGCAGGCTGAGGGTGGCGTCGAGGTCAACGGGCCGGCCGCCGATGGTCGTCTGGATCCCCCACGCAGTCACCGCGGCCCACAGCTGCGTAAGCAAAATCACGGCGATGCTGCTTCCCGTGGCTCTTCGCACCCAACCTCCCGTC
Organism: Binatia bacterium; assembly: GCA_041497995.1. Classification (GTDB taxonomy): domain Bacteria; phylum Desulfobacterota; class Binatia; order HRBIN30; family HRBIN30; genus DATKMS01. The sequence continues at coordinate 3,562 of JBGQHM010000216.1, forward strand.
TGCGTAACCGCGCTGGCTTAACTTGAAATCCGTCAATGCGCAATCCAGTATGTCGTCATCTACCGCCCATGTAGTCTCTGCGCGCGAGGACATACGCATGCCAACGGATGATCTGCTCTCCAAAGGACTCGACAACGACATCTACTCGGCACATCGCCGGTTCCTGACCGCCATGGAGAGCCGGGTACCGGCGCTGCCGCTCGAAACCAAGGAACGGTACTTCGCGATCCTGTCGTCCCTCGTGGGCAAGCTCGAGGTTGAGGAGAAGCAGTTGCGCGAGGTGCTCCAAGAGATGATGGCAGAGGCGGCAGGGTTCATTTTCCAGGAACTCGGGTCATCCCGCTGATGAGCTCGGTGTGAAGTCCGCATTCTTGCCGCGCTTGGTCAACGGGCCTTTCGGCGATCCCGGCCTGCACGTCGGCCTGCGGTGGCAGGGGACGGCCCTCCAATTCGATCTCGGCCGCATCGATCGCTTACCGGCCGCAGAGATTCTCAAGCTGACGCACGTCTTCGTATCGCACACGCACATCGACCACTTCATCGGCTTCGATCGGATCATCCGCCTGTTTCTGGCGCGCGATGCCGCGCTCGCCCTCTTCGGACCGCCGGGCATCATCGGCAACGTCACCGGCAAGCTCGCCGGCTACACGTGGAATTTGGTCGACGGCTACGATTTCGTCCTGACGGTCCACGAGGTACATCCGGATCACATTCGCAGCGTGCGCTTGCCGGCAACCACCGCCTTCACGCTCGAGGAGGCGGGCTGTCGGGAGTTCACGGGCGTGCTGCACGAAGAGCCGGCGTTCAGCGTGCGCGCTGTGCACCTCGATCACAAGATCCTCTGCCTCGGGTTTGCGGTGATCGAGAAGACACACCTAAACGTGCGCAAGGACGAGTTGGGCCGGCTCGGCATTCCAGCCGGACCCTGGCTCAACACAATGAAGGAAGCCGTCCGGGCGGCTGCACCGAACGATACGAAGATCGTCGCGCGTTGGCTGGAAGACGGCACACCGCGCGCCGCGGAATTTAACCTCGCGGAGCTGCGCAACCGCCTCATCGTGGAAACGCCGGGACAGAAGCTCGTCTACGTCGTCGACACGCTATTCAACAAGCAGAACGTCGCCCGAATCACCGAGCTGGCCCAGGGCGCAGACGTGTTCTTTTGCGAGTCGCTCTTCCTCGATGAGGACCGCGACCAGGCGCTGAAGCGCTACCACCTCACCGCCCGACAAGCTGGGACCCTCGGCCGGCTCGCGGGCGTCAAGCATCTCCAGGTGTTCCATTTCTCCTCGCGCTACGACGGCCAAGGCGAGCGTCTCTACGCAGAAGCAGAGGCCACCTTTCGTGGCGAGCTGGCGGCGGATGAGCCGGTGTGAGGATCGTGGCTCGTGACTGGTGACTCGTGATTCGGAAAGCAAGATCGACGAGTCACCAGTCAGGCGTCACGCGTCACGATGCGGTGCTCTCGCCGGATGAACGCGCCTTCGCCGAACGCCACCGAGTCGCCCACCTCGCGACAGCCGATGCAGCCGGGGCACCCCACGTCATCCCGATCTGTTATGCCGTGGTGGACGATATCTTCTACGTCGTCATCGACGACAAGCCGAAGCGCACGCGCACGGGCCTGAAGCGCCTGCGCAACATCGCTGCGAACCCACAGGCGGCGTTGGTCATCGACGACTACGGTGAGGACTGGACGCGGCTGGCCTACCTCCTCGTGCGCGGACGTGCCGCGCTTGTCGGTGAAACGACAGAGTATGACATGGCCCTCGCAGTCCTCCGTGAGCGCTACCCGCAGTATCGTGCGATGCGCTTGAGGTTTGAGACGCATCCGCTGGTGCGCATTGTCCCGGAGCAGCGACACTTTTGGCGAGCCACACCGGGACGCTGACGGATGCAGCCGCAGTCCTCGCTGCGTGGTGACAGACACGACCGGCCGCAAGATGCCAGTCGTGGCAGCCCCGGACTTGTGGGGAACGGCAGGTTTGTAGGATAACCCCTTCCGCTATGAGAACCGCGCTGGCGCGCAGCGGGCGACGCCGTGCCCGCCCAACGGCGATTTCACGCGGCTGCGACGCCGTCACCGCGGAGATCATTCGTGCTGCGCTGGAGACGGTCGCCTATGAGATGGCAACGCATGTGAGCCTGACGGCGACCACGCCGATTCTCAACCAATCGAACGAACGGAACGCCACGATCCTGGATGCCTCCGGATGCCTGGCGGCGCTCAGCGTTGGCATCCCGCAGTTCATGCTGAGCTCGACGCTGCCGGTGCGCTTCGCGCTCGAGTTCTTTGGGCCGAATGGCCTGTACGACGGCGATGTGCTCGTCGCCAATGATCCGTACCACGGCGGTGGGCACCTGCCCGACTACAACGTATTCGCGCCGGTCTTCCACGGCAGTGAGTTCGTGCTCATCGCCAGTATTCAGTGCCACCACGCCGACACCGGCGGCGGCATGCCCGGCGGCTACAATGCCGACGCGCGTGACATCTGGGCGGAAGGCGTGCGCTTTCCAGCGGTCAAGATCTACGAGCGCGGCGAGGAACGGAAGGACGTGACGTACCTCATGCGCGTCAACAACCGCACACCGACGTTCATCGGCGATCTGCGCGCGCAGGTCGGCGCGGCACAGCTCGGAGCGCGGCGTTTGAAGGAGGTGCTGGCGCGATACGGCACCCCGACTGTCCGCTCGGCGGTGCAATTCGTGATCGACCTTGCCGCACGGCGGTTTCGCGACGAGGTTCACGCGTGGCCCGATGGGGTCTTCGAGTCAGACGTGTATGTCGATCATGACCCGAAGGGCAACCCCGATATCCACCTGCACTGCGCGGTGACCGTCGCCGGCGATCAGCTCACGATCGATTTCACCGGCTCCGACGACCGCCCTGAGATCCAGGCGTACTCGTCCATCGGCAACACGCGCGGCTACGTGGTCGCGCAGCTCGCCTCGATGATGGACCCGGTGATTCCCAAAAACGAAGGGTTCTTCCGCAGCATCGACCTCATCGTTCCCGAAGGTTGCTGCCTGAACCCACCGCCCGGGAAGTCGGTCGCGGCGGGCACACACCATCCCGGCACCGAGGTCGGCGAGGCGATCGCGTTGGCACTCGCGCCGGTGCTCCCAGGTCGCTGCTGCCCGCAGATCTACAAGATCGGAATGCCCACGGTCATCTTCGGTACCCATCCGGTGACGGGCCGTTTGTTCATCGACAACTCAGCGGACACGATTGCGGCGCACTGCAGCGCGGTCGAGGGCCAAGACGGCTGGGGATCGATGAACGCCAGTTTTGGCAACCTGATCCGCGCCACGGGGGAGATCAACGAGAGCATCTTCCCGCAGCGACAGTGGGCACGCGACTATGAAACGGATAGCGGCGGTCCAGGGAAGTGGCGGGGCGGTCTGGGGACAACATACGTCAAACAGGTGCTGGCGCCCGTCGAAATCTATACGTACGTCGTCGGCCGCAAGTACCCGATGCCCGGCATCGCCGGCGGTCGCCCGGGCGCGCCAAACCGCTTGGAGTTGAAAGTGGGCGGAGCAACGGAGGAGGCCGGAGCGACGGCACGCTTGGTCCGTCACGAGGCAGGGGAAGCGATCCGTTACCACTACGGCGGCGGGGGAGGCTGGGGCGATCCATTGGAGCGCGATCCGCAGAAAGTGCTCGATGACGTGCTCGACGAGTACGTTTCCGAACGCAGTGCCCACGATGACTACGGCGTTGTGCTCACCGGGTCGTTAGCGGAGCTGGATCTCGCGACTGCTGTGGAGGCGACTGAGCGCCTACGTGCCGAGATGCGCGCGCAGTCACAGGCAAGATGAACGCAAGCCGCACGCAGCGCGGACGCCGGGGAATGAATTCCCCGGCTGAGTCTTTGAAAAGTCCCCTGAAGGGGACTCCAATCACCGCGCTTGCGGTCGGCCCTTCGACAGCGCTCAGGACATGGTTCTAGCATGGATCCTTTTCTCTCAGGACGCGTCGCGGTCGTCACAGGCGCGAGCAAGGGCATCGGGCGGGCGATCGCGCTGGAGTTGGCTGACGTCGGCGCCGACCTTGCGATCTGTGCACGGGGCGCGGAGCAACTCGCGGCGGTCGCGGACGAGGTGCGCCAGCGTGGGCGCCAGGTCGAGGCGATCGTTGCGGATGTCGCAACGCCACAGGGAACGTCGCGAGTCCTGGATTGCATACAGCAGCGCTTTGGTCGCATCGACGTGCTCGTCAACAACGCCGGAAAAGGCTCGCCCAAGAAGATGCTCGATCTCACCGACGAGGACTGGCGGGCCAGCTGGGAGCTAAACTTGATGAGCGCCGTGCGGCTCTCGCTCGGCTGCGTGCCGCTCATGCGCGCGCACGGCGGTGGCCGCATCATCAACATTTCGTCGCGCGTCGGGCGCCAGCCGGACCCGTACTTCGCACCCTACGCCGCCGCCAAGGCCGCGCTCATCAACTTCACCAAGAATCTCGCCAACGCGTTCTCCAAAGAGGGCATTCTCTGCAACTGTGTCGTGCCCGGCTTGATTCGAACGGAAGCCGTGGAAGAAGCGGCGCGGGCGAGCGCCGCTGCGACTGGACGGACCGTCGACGAAGTGTTCGCCGCAACGTTGGCGAAGCGTCCTATCCCCGCCGGTCGTCTCGGCGAGCCGGGAGATGTTGCAGGGTTGGTAGTGTTTCTCGCTTCGCCGCGCGCGGGTTGGATCACCGGCAGTACCTTTACGGTGGACGGCGGCAGCGTGCCGACGGCGCCGTGAAGGACTTGGGTCATTGCGTGATTGAGTCATCGGATCATTGACTCACTGATCCGATGGCTCAATGAATCAATCCGGACAATGGACTTTGCATTCACTGAAGAGGAAGAGCGCTTTCGCGGCGAGCTGCGCGCGTTCCTGGCTGCAGAGCTGCCCGCATGGTGGCGCGGAATGTTCGTCGATGACGAGCGCGCACTGCCTGAGACCCGCCGCTTCTGCGCGAAGCTCGCGGAACGTGGCTGGCTGACTATGGCGTGGCCGCGGGAGTACGGCGGCCAAGAAGCCAGCGTTTGGCAACAGGCGATCCTGCGCGAGGAGATGTGGGCATACGACGAACCGCGTGGGCCGCAGTACATGAACTTGAACTACATCGGCCCGTGCATCATGCGGTTTGGGACGCAGGAGCAGAAGCGGCGCTTCCTACCGCCAATGGCCGCGGGCCATGTGATCTGGACCCAGGGATTCTCCGAACCTAACGCGGGGTCGGATCTCGCGTCGCTGACGACGCGCGCCGACGACCGCGGCGATCACTTCATAGTCAACGGCCAGAAATGCTGGAACAGCTATGCAGACGCACCGGCTGACTGGTGTTTCCTCTTGGTGCGCACGGACCCCGCGCCGCCCAAGCACCGTGGCCTCTCGGTGTTGCTCGTCGACATGCGGACTCCCGGCATCACGGTTCGGCCGATCGATACCATGGCGGGTCCGCATGAGTTCACCGAAATCTTCTTCGACGGCGTGGTGGTGCCGCGCGATGACTTGCTGGGGGAGATGAACCACGGTTGGGAGGTCATCACGACCGGGCTGACGTTCGAGCGCGTCGGCATCGCGCGCTACGCGCGTGCCGGACGAATCATCGAGCAGCTTGTCGACTATGCGAAGAGCACGCGCGCGGCCGGTGAGCTGCTCTCCCACGACCCCTACGTGCGTCAGAAGCTGGCTGAGCTACGCGTCCGGTACGAAGCGGCACGGCTACTCAACTACCGCGTGCTCTCGATGCAAGCGGCCGGCGAGTTGCCCAGTGTGGAGGCGTCGATCGCCCGGTTGCACAACACGCAGTTGGAGCAGCAGGTCGGGCACGTTGGCTTGGAGCTGCTCGGCCTCGCCGGGCAGCTGACGCACGACGAGCCGCAGGCGCCTCTCGGAGGCCTCATCTGGCGACAGTGGGTCCGCAACATTCCGACGACTGTCGCCGCTGGGACAACTGAAGTGCAAAAAAACATCATCGCGGAGCGTGGTCTCGGGCTGCCACGCGCACGCTGAGTCGGCCATGGACCTTACGCTCTCAGCCGAACAACGGCTGCTCGTTCAGTCGGCGCGGGCGTTCCTGACCCGCGTATGCCCGATCAGTCGGGTCCGCGCGTTGTCGACCGACGTCCACGGCTTTGATGCGGCGGTGTGGAAGGAGATGGCCGCGCTCGGCTGGCTCGACGCAAGACACCGCACGTTCCTCGAGGCGATCCTTCTGCTCGAGGAGATGGGACGCGTGCTCCTACCATCACCGTTCTTGGTCAGTGCCGTGCTCGCCACGGGGTTGCTGTGCAGGCTCGCCGATGATGCACAGCAACAGCGATGGCTCGCACCAATGGCCGCGGGCGATCTGCTAGCAACGCTGGCGCTCGCAGAGCCTGGGTGGCGCGACGAGTGGGACGAGCCGGCGCTCACTGCGCACGTCGCTGGCGGCCAGCTGCAACTGGCCGGAGTCAAAACCTTGGTGCCATTTGCGCCGCACGTACAGCTGATGTTGGTCTCGGCGCGTGCGAGCGGGGGCGAGTCGTCGCTGATCGCCGTCGAGAGTGGCACACCAGGGCTGGAGTACAGACGGCTCGCGACGCTTGGGGGCGATCCTGCGTACGAGGTGCACTTGAGCGGCCTCCGTGTTCCGCTTGCGAACGTCGTGGGCGCACGCGGAGCGGCCGCAGCCGCCAATGCGCGAATGCTGTCGTATGCCGCGGTAGGAGCGCTGGCATATGCGGTCGGCGCCGCTGATCGCGTCCTGGAAATGACCGTGGAGTACGCGCGCACCCGCGTCCAGTTTGGCCGTCCGATTGGCAGTTTTCAGGCGGTGGCGCACCGCTGCGCGGACATGCGCTGCGACCTCGATGCGTTGCGCTATCTGGTGTACCAAGCTGCGTGGTGCCTTGACGCGGGACGCCCCGCGGATCTCGAAGTCAGTGCGGCGAAGGCGTACGGCAACGAGGCCCTACGCCGGGTATTCGTGCATGCGCACCAGGTGCACGGCGCGATTGGCTTCTCGACTGACCATGACCTGCAACTCTTTACCCGCCGCGCTAAGGCGACAGAGCTGACCTGGGGCTCGACGGCGTTGCACCTCGAACGAGTCGCGCACGCCATGGGTCTCTGATGCCCATCAAAACGCGCCCTCTGTCAGCAACGATCACCGCGCTCTCTCGAGCCGGCTTGCCCTACCAGACGTTCTCGGACGCCCTCGCGCAGATCGCGGCGGCGCAGCCAGAGAAGACCGCTGTGGTCGACAACCGTACACGCCTCTCGTATCGCCAGCTGAACCAGCTCGCCTCGGGCGTTGCCGGCGCCTTGCACGTATCCGGCGTGCGCACCGGCGATGTCGTGTCGAGCATCTTGCCGAACCGAGCTGAAGCCGTGGTCCTCTTCTACGCAGTCGACCGTCTGGGGGCGATCCTCAACCCGATCGTACCGATCTATGGCGCACGCGAGATCCGCTTCATTCTACGGCAGAGTGAGAGTGTGTTAGCGGTCGTTCCAGCTCGGTTCCGCGGCACTGACTTTCCTGCGCTCATCGATCACGTCCGCCAAGACGTGCCAACACTGCGAAGCACTCTGGTCCTCGGTGACTCATTCGGATTGCCGTGCGAAAACGAAATGGCGGAGCACACCCTAACGACGCGTGATCCGCACGACGTACGCGTCATTCTCTACACCTCAGGAACAACCGCCGATCCGAAAGGCGTTCTCCATAGCAACGCTACGCTGCTAGCAGAGTGTGTGAGCATGATTCGCTATCACGGCCTCGACGGCCATCACGTGTTCGTGATGCCGTCCCCGGTCGGGCACATCTCCGGTCTGCTCTACGGG
>JBGQHM010000217.1:0-11380 GCA_041497995.1 Binatia bacterium
CGTCGCGCTCGGCATGCAGATACCGACCCCCGAACCGCGGATCATCCTCCTGGCGCTGCTGATTGCGCTAGTCGCGATTGTCGTACGCGTCGTTGGGGTGTTCGGTGTCCTGCACGTACTGAAAGCCGGGCATCGAGCATCGCTGCTGCCGACGATCAATCTGTCGCAGGTGAGTGAATTTTCGCTGGTGATTCTCTCACTCGGGGTGGCGCGCGGACACATCGAGAATGAAACGCTGACCGCGCTCGTGTGGGTCTTCTCGCTGCTCGCCGTGGGCTCGACGTACCTGGTGACCTACAGCCACACCCTGCAACGCCAGATGAGCGGTTGGCTCACCGCGCTCGGGATCGCAGACGTTGGGGCCGTTCGAGATGAGGGTACGGAGCACCAGCACTGCCCGATTGTCATTCTCGGGTTCTTCCGCATCGCCAGCTCATTTGTGTTCGAGGTCGCGCGCCGCCAGCAGCACCTGTTGCCGCTCATCAAAGTCGTCGACTTCAACCCCGTAGTGAAGCAAAAGCTCGACGCGATGGGAGTCGCCTGCGTGTATGGGGACATCAGCCATCGCGATACGCTGCACCACGCCCACTTGGAAGACGCCGAGGTCGTGCTCTGCACCATCCCCGATGCGATTCTCCGAGGCACCAACAATCAGAATCTGATGAACACCGTGCGCACCGTGTGTCCGAAGGCACAGATCATACTCACCGCCGACTCTCCCAGCCGTGCGTTCGACCTCTATCAAGCCGGTGCGGACTACGTGCTGCAGCCGTCGACCGTCTCGGGGGCGGCATTGGTCCTGGTCGTCGAACAGGCGCTGCACGAGACGCTCTCCGCTCTGAAGGACGCGGCGGCGGATGAGTTGGCGCAGCGGGATGAGATCCTGCCATGACGCAACGCTCGGGTATCTTGTATGTCGTCGCCACACCGCTGGGCAATTTGGAGGACATCACCTTGCGCGCGCTGCGCGCGCTCAAGGAGGTCAGCTTGATTGCCGCGGAGGATACGCGGCACAGCCGCAAGCTCTTGGCGCACTACGGCATCAGCACGCCGCTGACCAGCTACTACGATCAAGTCGAGCGCCGCAAAGCACCGGCGCTCATCGAGCAGCTGAAGCAAGGGAAAAGCGTGGCGCTGATCTCCGACGCCGGTACGCCGGGGATTGCAGACCCGGGGTATCACCTCGTGCGCGCTGCGATCGCAGAAGGTCTGCGCGTCGAGGCGATTCCCGGCCCCTCGGCGGTCGCCGCGGCGCTCAGTGTCGCCGGGTTGCCCACCGATCGATTTGCGTTCGACGGCTTCGTGCCGGCCAAAGCGGGGCCGCGACGCGCGTTCTTCACAGCGCTGGCGCACGAGACGCGTACGATGGTGGTGTACGAGGCGGCGCGGCGGTTGGAGGCCTGTCTGCAAGATCTGCAGACGGTGCTCGGCGATCGGCCGGTAGTCGTGGTGCGCGAGCTCACCAAGATGTTCGAGGAGATCATACGTGGCGCGGCCAGCGAGGTGGCAGCACAGCTCCGTGGCAGGACCTTGCAGGGCGAGGTGACGTTGTTGATCGCCGGGGGTGACGCGCCGGCGCCGCAGGTGACTGAAGACCTCACCGTGGCGATCGAGCGCTTGCGCGGCGAGGGCATGAGCCTCAAGGAGATCGCGCGGGCGCTAGCGCGCGAGCGCGGTCTACCGCGCCGCGAGGTGTACCAGGCGGGCCTTGCCATCACCGCCGACCGCGATAAGCCGTAGCGACGTAGAACGCGACCGGACGCCGCTTGCTGCCGTGGCCGTCGTCTGGGTATGGTGCCGCGTGCAGAGGAGGCCGCATGAAGAGGCATCACAAAGTGCTGTTGGCAGTGGGGTTGCTGATTACGGTCGTCGCGTGGTTTGCCTGGACCTACCTGACCGCGGAGAGCGATGTCGGGTTGTTACCCCGCTAAGCCGGCGGGAATCCGTCCAGCGTCCTCACCGCAGCCAGAAAGCCGTTGCGGAAGATGAGGATGCTGGGCAACGTCGTCGGGCCGAAGTTGTAGAGCCACTCCTCCATCGGGATGGCCACCCCCTCGCCAATCTCGTCGCTCCCTTCGGCGGTCTGCGTGGGCTCGCCACAGAACGCGAGCACGTCGCGCGCCGAGCTCCCGAGGTCGATGATCTGATCGCCGCAACGGAAGCCGCTTTGCGCCGTCGCGGCGGTCGCCACCAGCATCAGACCCGACACGCTCAGGACCAATTTTCTCATTGCGCACGTCCTCCTTACGCCTCAATACCCCTGAGAGGGATAGGCTGCCAAGCGGGACCTGCTTCCGGTCACGGCAGGTACGCACCGACGATGCTGTAGAGGAGCACGCCTAGAACGACCAACGTCACGGTGACATAGAGACCGTCGCGCTGCAGGGCGAAGGCCGCAATCGAGAACGCGACGCGCGCCACCGGTGTCGCGAGGAGCAACAGGAGACCAAGCTGAATCAATCCGCGACCGCTGAGCTCCAGCGTCTCGTGAAGGATGCCATCGATGCCGCGCAGGTCGGCTGGCTCACCGTGAAAGATTCCATAGCGCGGTTGCTCGCCGCCGTGCCGCGCCAGGTAGAACACCGCACCGGCCACGACCACGATGCTGGCGATGATGAGACCGAAGCGGAGCAGGTTGCCGATGGTCTGCTCAACCTGCTGGTCGCTCCATCCCGGGTGGTCGTGTGGTTGGCTCACAAATTTCCTCGCAGGCCGTTGTAGATCATCTCGATGCCGAGGATCACGATCACCACGGCAAACACGCGCCGCAGAGCGTCGCTATCGACCTGCGTCAGGACACGTGCGCCGAGCAGTGCACCAATCAGGACGCCGAGCATCACCGGCATGGCGAGTCCCGGATCGATGTAGCCGCGATTCAAGTAGACGCCGGCGCTGGCGGCGGCCGTCACCCCGATCATGAAGTTGCTGGTCGTGGTAGAGACCTTGAACGGCAGCTGCATGGCCCAATCGAGTGCGAGCACCTTCACTGCACCGGAACCGATCCCCAACAAACCCGACAGCGTCCCGGCAATGAACATGAGACCAAACGCGCTGGGGACCCCGTGTACGTGGTACGGCTGCGGACCCGCCGGGGTTGGGTAGCTGCTGTCCATCGCGAGACTCGTGGCAATCGGGTCGGGCGGTTCGGTGCCGACGGGGTCGCTGTGCTTGCGCAGCGACAGATACGCCGACGCCAGCAGCACCACACCAAAGACGATCGCGATACTGGAGCCGGAGATGTACGCCGTCAGGATGGCGCCCACCACCGCCCCCACCGTCGTGGCAACTTCGAGAAACATCCCGACGCGGAGATTGCTGTAGCCCTCTTTCACATACGACGACGCGGCACCGGACGACGTCGCAATCACCGAAATCAGCGCCGCACCCGCCGCATAGCGAATGTCGACACCCAAGAGGAGCGTCAGCAAGGGAATGACGACGATACCGCCGCCCAGGCCGGTGAGCGCCCCGAGGAAGCCCGCAGCCACCGATCCCGCCCACACGACCGCCGAAAACTCCAACACGTTCATCGTCGCCCGCTCCGCCTCGCCGGCCTCTCATCGCACCAACCGGACACCCCGATCAAGGGCCGCTGTGTTTTGGCGCGAGCGCGCTGTCGACTTGGCGCACCGCCGCGCTGAATTCTTTGCACCGCTCGACAAGCGCCAGGAGCACGACGCTTTGGGCGGGTGGGAACGCGTGCGTGCCGCGCGTCGTGCGCAGAGCGAGGAGACGTTGGTCGAGCGCGTTGCCCGCGACCGTCAGCGCTTGCAGGTCCGCGCTGCCCTCGCCGTCCTGCACGCAGTTCGCGAGCTGATCGAGCGCACTGCGCAAGCCGGCATCGAGCTGGCGCAGCTCCGGGGCGATCTGGGTGCGGAGCGACCGATCGAGCTCGCTGTCGAGCGCCTGCCGCACCGCGCCCAGACGGAGCGAGACAACCTCAGCTGCCTCGATGAGCCTGATGCCTCCACCAGCCCGCAGGCCACTGTCATCCGCTTCCACAGTCGCTTCGCTCAGCAGCGGGAGGCTGCCGGTGAGTGCGGTCTTGATCGCCGCGCGTCGCTCCTCCACCACGTCGCGGGTGTCCGTGTCATCGACGGCGCGCTGCACCAGCGCGTTAAACACCCGCCCGCAGTCGCGCAACGCTCCGGCCAGCGTGGTCCGGAGCTCGCGACTGGCATGCACCGGCCACACGAAGCGCACCACGAGCACGCCGACCAGCGACCCCAGAAAGACGGCGACGGCGCGCGTGAAGGCCGGGTTCATTGATACGTCCTGCTTCGCATCCGGTACCAGTGTCAGGCAGAAGGCAATTGCCGCCTGCAGACCCAGGTATGAGATTCGTTCGCTGCCGGCGATCACGTAGGCACACAGGAACATCACGACAAAGATCAGAACGCTGAACGCGTATAGCGTCTCGATGTGCGGGATGACGAAGATGATCGACGGGATCGCCAGGCCGAAGCCGCCCACCAACGCGCCCGCGAGCCGCAGCATCGCCTTGCGGTTGGAGCTGCCGAGGCTTCCCTGCGTGACGACAAGAGCGGTCAGCACGGCGGACGCACCGAACGGCCACTGCAAGACGAGCCATCCTAGCAGCGCGATGAGCACCGACAGCGCTACCTTGATACCGTAGCGCAACCGCCGTCCGTCAATGCTCGGGGGCCATTGCCAACTGCGCGAAGGCGCCGACGCAACGGCTGATCGCGGTGCGGAGGTGTCCGCCTCGTCGTTGATCAACGTCACCACTGCGCTCAGAGCCTTGAGCGTCTGCGCCACATCGCGCAGCGCCAACACGATCGAGTCGAAACGTGCCACGTCGGCGACTGGGTAGTCGCGGAAACCATCCGTGCGGCGCAACGCATCGTAGCGTGCCTCCAGCGTGGCGTACGCGGTGTCGAGCGCCGGCCCCGGGTTCGCGCAGGGCGCACGCTGGAGGATCGCGTGCTCGAGCGCGGCGAAGGCAGCAGCTATCTGCGAGACCAGCACTGGCAACTCGCTGCGAAACGCGCGTTGTGCCTGTGTCGCGCTCGGTTCCTCGCACGTGGCCTTCAAGGCAGAGACGCCGGCGAAGGCGCGTTCGATCAGCAGGATCAGCCGCATGCACTGCTCGCGGTGCAGTTGGTAGATGCGACTCTCCGTTCCGGCTTGCTCCAGCAACGCCAGATGGCTGGTGAAGGAACGCGACAGGTCACGTTCCAGACGCTCTACGCCGGCGTCGAGCACCTGGCCATTGAGCAATCCATCCGTCACGGTTCTAAACAAGCTCGCGCACGCCCGCACGGTTGCGGCGAGCCGGCGCGGCAGCTCATCTGTCGCGCGGATGGGCCAGATAACCATCGTGACGAAGAGCGCGACGATGATGCCGATCGCCACCTCTGCCGACCGCTGCACGGCGATCGAGACGCCGAGCGTCGGGTCGAGGAACCCGGACATCGCGACGATAATGGTGGTGATGCCGAATATCGCGAAGGCGTATGGCGCGACATGGCCGGCACCGCAGTACGAGCTCACGACAATCACGAAGGAGAGCAACAGAACGAAGGGGACCGGCTGCTGCACGAGTTGCAGCAGCACCACGCCGACCGCGGCGCCCAACACCGTGCCGACGATCCGCAACACACCTTTGCTGATGGAGGCACCGACGTTGGGCTGGGTCAGCACGATGATCGTGACCAACGCCCAGTAGCCGTGGGGCAGCCGATAGATGAGCACCAGGACGAGTGCGATGACGCAGGCGAGCGCGCTCTGCGCCGCGCGCCGCACCCGTAAGGGGTCGAGAGACGAGGGAAGCGCGATCCCGGCGGTCATGGTTGTCTGTACGCCTGACTGCTGTTATCTGCCGGCGCGGCATGTCCAACGGCCCTGGCAATTGGAAGAGGGAGAAGAGCACGGGAAGGGGTTCCGTTCACCTGAGTGCTCTGGCCACCATGCTGCTTGCACTCGCCGGATGCGATTACGACGTGGCCATCTACAGCATTTACGTCCCGCCGTGGTTGATGTGCTCCGTGGTCGGGAGCGCTGGCGCTGCGGGACTGCTCTACGTGGCAGGTCGCACCAGGGCAGCGACGTACCTCGGCAACCGGTCGGTACTCTTCCTTGGCCTGACGGTGACCTTCGCCGTGCTCCTCTGGGCCATCCTCTTCAAAGGATGACACCTCAGCGCGTATCGGCATCGGCATCAGTGTGGATGGTCACGGAGCCGCTGGCGCCGACGCGCAGCGGGTGCTCCGGGTCCGGTTCGACGAAGTCGATACGCACCGGGAAGCGTTGCGCCAGCCGCACCCAGTAGACGACCGGGTCGACTTGGGGCAGCAGGCGCTGCGTGGCGCCGTCGCTCTGGTGAATCCCCCAGCCGATGCCCTGCACGACGCCACGGAAACGGTGACCCGGGTAGGCGTTCAGCGTGATCTCCGCTCGCTGACCCGGCCGCACGCGAGCCAGCGCGGTCTCCTTGTAGTTCGCACTGAACCACCATGAGTCGGTGTCGATGACGGCGAACAGCTGCTGCCCTGCCGCAACGTAGGTGCCGACCGGCAGATTGAGGTTGGTGATCACGCCGTTGCGCGGTGCGGCGACGCGGGTGTACCCGAGGTTGAGCTCCGCCGTCGCCAGCGCAGCTTCCGCAGACCGCAGCCGCGCGTTGGTAGCACCGGCATCGCCGAGCGTGCGTTCGGCAACGACCAAGTTGTGCTGCGCCTGGCTCAGCTGAGCCTCGGTGGCCCGTAGCTGTGTCGCCGCCTCTTCGAAGCGATCCTTGGACAAGTAATTGTTTCCGGCCAGCGGCCGGATGCGCTCGACGTACTGTCGCGCATAGAGCAGCAACGCATCGCGGTTGGCTACCTCCGCCTGCGCCGCGCGCACCGCGGCTTGGGCCGCGTCGATGTCCTGTCGCGTCTGATCGCGCCGCGCCCGTGCTTCGTCGACCGCCAGCGCGAACGGGCGCGGATCGATCTCGAACAGCAGATCGCCGTTCTTCACGCTCTGGTTGTCCACGATCTGCGTGTGCAAGATCGGACCGCTCACCTGCGCGGCGATACCGACGATGTTCGCCTGAACGTACGCATCATCCGTGGTTGGATTGTGCCGCTCATAGTCCCAGTAGATGTACGCGAGTGCCGCAGCGACCAGAACGACGACTGCGGTGATGCCGAACCGTATCGCCCGTACCGCGGGTTGGAGCCGTGGTGCACTCATGTGAGGCTCGCAGTCTACCGCCCGGAATCGATGCCGCTGGCTGTGTCCTTGTTCGCCGCCAGGTTCGGGGCGAGCAAGGTGCCGGTGTCGTGGGCCAGCTGCGCCAGTGACACGTACCAGCCGGTCGTCGCCTGCACTTGCTGGGCGCGCGCGCTGGCCAACGTGCTCTCCGCTTGCAGGAGCTGGACGACATCACCGACGCCCGCCTTGTACGACGTCAGCGCCGCATCGTAGGAGCGCGCCGCGCTCGTCAGGAGGTCGTTGCTGGCCTCCACCTTCTGGCCGGCGGTGATCAGGTTGTTATAGCTGTCCCACACCTGCGCGATGACCGCTTGCTCTTGGACGTCGAGCGCTGCGGCCGCAACGTCGGCGTTGCTCTTCGCCTGCAGCACCGCATTGCGACGCAGAAACCCATCGAAGACCGGCCAGGTGACGCTGAGGGTGCCGGTGTATGGCCAGCCGGCATTGTTGAAGTGGCGTTCGTAGAGGTAGAGGCGTTGCACTGTGCCGTTGGCGTTCAGCGTCGGCCATTGATTCGACTCAGCAGTGCGCACGTCCGCTTGCCGCGCCTGCAGCGTTGCCCATGCGGCCGCGAGATCCGGGCGTTGGTTGGTGGCGATCTCGATGAGGCGATCGACGTCCGATTCCGCTTGCTTGAGGAGCGGCTCGCTGCTCGGCGGACTGACATGCAGCGGCGTGTTGGCTGGCAGGCCGAGAGTGGTCGCCAACCCTCCGAGCGCGATCTGCACGTGGCCGCGCGCGCCGGCGAGGTCGAGCTTGCGTTGCGCGAGGGTGGCACGTGTTTGCAAGACGTCGGTGATCGTGCCGACGCCAACCTGCAGACGTTGCTCGGTGGCCGCGAGGCTCGTTTCCGCCTCTTTCAAACTCGATTCGGCGGCCTGCAGCTCCGAGGTCGCCCCTGCATAGATGTAGTACGCAGCAGCAACATTGAAGATGAGGTCTTGGATCTGCTGGTTATGCTGCCAGTTTGCCGCGAGCAACGCCTGGCGCGCCGACTCTGCCGCGGCACTGCGGCCGCCGAAGTCGAGCAGCAGATAGGTGAGCGTCGCGCCCGGCCCCACCTCGGTCTCCTCAAACTCCGTGGTGCCTCGGTCCGCGATGCCCTTTGCGGCGCTGGCCATCGCGCCGAGGTCGACCTCGGGGTAGTACGCCGCGCGCGCTTCGGCTGCCACGGCGGCCGCTGCGCGCGCCGCGGCCCACGTTTGTCGGGTGGCGGGGCTGTTGCGCAGTCCGATGTCGAGGAGCTGCGGCAGGCTCAAGCCGTCGGGCGGCGCTTCGATGTCTTGCGGCACGCGACGTCCCGGGGCCACCTCCACGCCGATAGCGGCACGCGCATCGCGCGGGTCGCTGGATGGCGGCGTCCATACGCTCGACGGCGAAGCGGCCGCATGCTCCATCGGGTGGAGCTCCAGCAGACCCGAGGCGCAGCCTGGTAGCAGGACGAGTGCAAACACTGGAAGCGCGCGGTGGACGCGAGCGGTCGTCGAACTCACACCGCGCGGGTAGTGGAGTGCTTCCTCGCTGTCAAGCGCGGCAGACGGTGCGCCCGTGCCGACTCTGCTGTGCACTCAGCTGCACACTGGGGGCGGTGCGGTGTGCAGTGGATTGTACACCGCGAGGCACGCGGTACGGCTACGCAGCCCGGTGCGGCGGCGCTGCTCACCGGCACGCCCCTTGCCTGGCCACGCCACAGATCGGCGTGAAACTATGAGGAACTCGCTTGCAGAACGCATCGAGCAACAGCGCCGGCAGTGGCACTGGCGACCGATGAGTGACCAAGACACTTTGGAGCGTCTCAAAGCCACGGTATCGGCAGCAGCCGCCGACCCGGCGTTGTGGACGGCTTTTGTGGAAGAGCTGTCTGAAGTGCTCGGCGGCGCAGCCGTCGTGCTGACTCTAAGACCGCCATGCGGTGGCAGTGCGGACGGCGTCGTCACCGCTGGAATCGCACCGGCCTTCCGCCGTGCCTACGCGGACACCTACTACGCACGTGACCCGTGGGTCGAGCGGATGGCAGCGCGTCCCGCAGCGATCGCGTTCGGCTATGAGCTCGTGCCCCGCTGGGATTTGCTGCGCACCGAGTTCTACCGAGAGTGGATGGCACCGCAGCACTTGCTTCCGGAGCTCACGATCGCCGGGCTCATCTTACGGCGAAGCACGCAACCGGTCTCGACGCTCGCTGCGTTCCGCTGGCGCACCACCCGCATGCTGCAGCTCGAGGATGTCGACCTCCTGCGCCAGCTGCTGCCGCTCTTGCGGGAGGCGGTGCGCGGCTTCGGCCATGGAGGTCGCAGACATGAAGGAGAGGGCTCGTTGAAGAGCGCCCCGCGGAGTGCGGCACCAGGGAGTTGACGCAGCCTCTCTTTGACGCGTCGCGCGTCACTGTCACCATCACGTCATCCGGCCGCGTGGCACGCTGCTCTTCTCATGAGCGTCCCAAAGCACTGCCCATACCGATCTTGTCACGCTAGGTGTGGAACGCCACCATTGACAGAGCCTCGTCACTTGAGGACGTCTTGTCGGCTACAACCTCTTGAAGCAACGCGTCTCTCCGTGCTACGAAGCGCCGCGTTGCATTGATGCGTACGCGTCTACGGGCGGCGTGCGTCGATGTAGAGGGAGCGCGACGTCGTGCGGCAGTCATAGCCATGGACTCATCGGAGTTGGACGCCTACCTTGCCGATTGCCGCCACTTGGTGCTGCGGGAGATCGGGGACGTTATTCCGCAGAACGGTCGGTACCGCTCGGTGCTCTACGACCTGATGCTCGACTACCCCTTCCGAAGCGCTAAGGCCCTACGTCCGGCATTGTGTATCGCGACCTGTCGCGCGTTGGGTGGACGCCTGGAAGCGGTGTTGCGTTCGGCCGCGGTTCTCGAGCTCTACCACAACGCGTTCTTGATACACGATGATGTCGAGGACGGCTCCGAGACGCGCCGCGGCTCTCCAACGCTGCATCGAATGCACGGCGTACCGATTGCGGTCAACGTCGGAGATGCCATGCTCGCCCTCGCCCTCCAGCCGCTGCTCGACAACATGTGCACACTGGGCATGGGCAAGGCGCTTCGCATCTTGCAGGCCGTCGCCCGCATGGCCCGAGAATCTGCTGAAGGGCAAGCCATCGAACTCGATTGGATTCACCACTGGCGATGGCAACTCGACGACGCGGAGTACATTCGCATGGTGTACAAGAAGACGAGCTGGTACACCTTCATCACTCCGATGGTCATCGGAGGCTTGGTCGCCGGTATCGGCGGCCCCCACCTGGTGACCTTGCGTAAGTTCGGCAGCTTGCTCGGCGTCGCATTTCAGATGCAGGATGACATCCTCAACTTGACCGCTGAACGGGCGTCGTATGGAAAGGAGATCGGCGGCGACTTGTGGGAGGGCAAGCACACCTTGGTCTTGTTACACACGATGCGCTGCGCGACCCCGCGGCAGCGATCCAAGGCACAAGAGATCCTTGGCAAGCGTCGCCCGGCGGCTCCAGCGCCACGGTCGACGAACGGCGGCGACTCAGTTCCGCCGAGCGATGAGCCGTACGCGTCCCTCGCCTCATTGCTCGCTGAGTTGCAAGAGCGCGGGGAACTCACGTCTACCGGGCGCGAGACGCTTGAGCGTGCGTTGGAGACGTCATGGAGTCACACCAACTCGGAGGTGAAGACGCCCGAGGACATTCAGTTTCTCCTTGGACTGATCGACGAGTATCGCAGTACGGACTACGCGCGCGACGTGGCGCGCCGCTGGGCACTGAAGGCACAGGCGATGCTCTTGAGCACAGGCGGATGGTTGGAGGCTTCGGTACACCGAGAATTCCTCGAGGGACTCGTGGAGTTCGTCGTCCGGCGGGATCATTAAGGGAGGTATTCCATGTCTGCTGAGTCTGAGTTCGTGGCGGATCTACGCGCTACATCAATCAGGACCGCGGTCGAACACCTGCGAGCCATCCATGAACTGAAGCAGGGGCCCGGAGGTGCTCCAAGAGCGGTGTCCGCTGCATCCAGCCCCGCCCAGTCCCAGCCAGCACCCAAAGGCGTGGATTTTGTTTTCGACGCGGCGCGCGTGCATGTCACAGCCGTCAACGAGATGCTCAAGCTGAATGGGAAATATCGGGATGAGTTTATCAGCGGGCTGCGGACGCTCCTACAGATGAATGTTGGGAC
>JBGQHM010000218.1:0-11353 GCA_041497995.1 Binatia bacterium
ACCGCGACATTCACGCGAACCTTTACTCCGACGGTGACGCCGACGGTGACCCCGACACCGCCACCGACGGATACCCCTACGTCGAGCCCGACGCCGACCGCAACCTTCACTGACACGCCTACACCTGTACTCTAACCGACACACACAGAGACGCCGTCGGCGAATCACACCGCAACGGACTCGCCGACTCCTAGTCCGACTGACACACCGACGCCGACCGCAACGCCCTCGCACACCGCGACCGAGACACCGACTGACACACCGACGCCAACCCCGACCGAAACCCCGCTACCAACCGCAACCGCGACCGCCACCGATACTGCGACCGTCACGCCGACCGCCACGATCACGCCGACCGAGACGGAGAGCCCGACACCAACCATGACCCCGACGCCGACGGATACCGCAACCGTCACGCCAACGGCCACGATCACCCCGACTGCGACGGAAAGTCCGACTCCGACCATCACTCCAACGGCCACTGACACACCCACCGATACACCGACCGCCACCATCACGCCGACCGGGACGGAAACGCCGACGGCGACCATCACCCCGACGGCGACCGATACCCCAACCATCACTCCGACGGCGACGATGACGCCAACCGCTACGAATACGGAGACCCTGACACCAACAGCCACCGACACGGCGACACCAACTGCGACCGCCACCACCGCGGACACAGCGACAGCAACCCCGACCGCAACTCAGACGGCCACAGCCACCGCAACCGGTACCCCGACACCAACCGCCACCGCCACCGCCACCGCCACGGCCACGACGACAGCGACCGCAACTGCAACACCAACCGGTACTCTCGCGCCGACCGATACGGCAACCGCCACCGCTACAGAGACACCGACTCCTGGCCAAACGCCGACCAACACCCCAACGTCAACGGCAACTCAGACTGCGACCGGGACACCGACACAGACACCAACGGCAACCGGTACCGGCACACCGACCGCAACGGCGACGGCGTCGCCCACTCCAACGCCGACACCGACGCCAATAGCGTGCGTCGGCGACTGTAGCGGCGACGGCGAGGTGACGATCAATGACATCATTATCATGGTGGACATCGCACTCGATCAGAAGCCAATCACCGAGTGCGAAGCCGGCGATCCCGATCACAAGGGCTCGATCACCGTGGCCGACATCATCATGGCGGTAAACAACGCACTGTTGGGCTGCGGCCACACCGGCACCGACTGAAGCGGCCGCGCATCATCCAAGTCTGCAAAGAAGAGGGCACGCCACCGCGCGCCCTCTTCTTGTTTCGGTGCCTCTCACCACGCCCTGCGACCTCGACCGCGCCGGCGCCGTTGACTATACTCGCGCCCGTGGAGTGGAGGTTGGGCCGCTGGGTAGCACCCGCTGTCCGTACGCAGACAGGATCGGAACGTGCAGACGAAATCACCGGAACGTATCTCCGGAATTGATCTGAGCGAGGCGGCCGAGCAACGCTACCTCGCCTACGCGCTGAGTGTCATCACCTCACGCGCGCTCCCCGACGTGCGCGACGGGCTGAAGCCGGTGCAGCGGCGCATTCTGTACGCCATGTACCAGAACCTCCGCCTGACCGCCGGCACACGTCCGCGCAAGTCAGCAGCCGTCGTCGGCGAAGTGCTCGGGAAGTATCATCCGCACGGCGACGTCGCCGCCTACGAGGCGATGGTTCGCTTGGCACAGCCGTTCGCGTTGCGCTACCCGCTGGTCCAAGGGGAAGGCAACTTCGGCTCACTCGACGGCGATAGCCCCGCCGCCATGCGCTACACCGAGGCGCGCCTCGCAGCGATCGCCGAAGAGCTGCTGCGCGACATCCGCCACGAGACCGTCGACTTTCGCGACAACTACGACGCCACACTGCGCGAGCCGATCGTCTTGCCGGCTGCCATTCCGCAGCTGCTCATCAACGGCAGTACCGGCATCGCCGTCGGTATGGCGACGAACATCCCGCCCCACAACCTGACCGAAGTCGTCGAAGCCTGTGTGGCAATGATCCACAATCCCGACGCCGGCGTTAAGGACCTCTGCAAGTACATCAAGGGTCCGGACTTCCCCACCGGTGGCGAGATCCTCAACTCGCGCGCCGAGCTGCGCACGATCTATGAGACCGGCCAGGGCGCGGTACGCCTGCGCGGGCAGTATGTTACGGCGGTCGACAAACGTCGTAAGCGGGTGATCATAACCTCGATCCCCTACATGGCGAACAAGTCGCGCATCGTCGAGGAGATCGCCGAGCACATCGTCAGCCGCCGCTTGCCGCAGGCGACTGACGTGCGCGACGAGTCGACCGACATCGTCCGTATCGTCGTCGAGATCAAGCCCGAGGCCTCGCCCGAAGCGGTGATGGCGTACGTGTTCAAGCGCACCGGCCTGCAGATCAACTTCAACGTCAACCTGACTGCGCTGGTCCCCACGGCAACACCGGGCGTCGGCCAGCCGGCGCGGTTGACGCTGCGCGACCTGTGCCGCCACTTCCTCGACTTCCGTCTCGAAGTCGTCACCCGGCGGCTCGATCACGAGCTGCGCGAGCTGCAGGAACGTCTCCACATCCTCGCCGGCTTTCTGAAGCTGTTCTCGAACGTGGATCGCGCCATCAAGATCATCCGCCAATCCGCGTCGCGCGCCGATGCGGCGAAGCAACTCATGAAGGAGTTCCGCCTCGACGAGATTCAGACTGACGCCGTCTTGGAGACCCGTCTCTATCAACTCGCGCGTCTGGAGATCGAGAAGATCCGCGAGGAACAGCATGAAAAGCAGAAACGCGCCCTGCAAATCGAAGCGTTGCTGAAGAGCAAGAAGGGTCGCTGGAAGGTGGTAGAAACGGAGCTGCAGGATGTGGCGCAGAAGTACGGAGACAAGCGCCGCACCGTGCTCAGTGCCGGTGCCGAGCTGGTGTACGACGCCGAAGCATACGTCGTGCACGAAGACACCACGGTGGTGGTGACACGCGATGGCTGGATGAAGCGCCTCGGCGAGGTGAAAGACCCGGGCAGCACCCGCGTGCGGGAGGGCGACCTCGCCAAGTGGATCCTGCGCGGCAACACGCGCGACAATCTGGCGCTGTTCTCCAACTTCGGCGTCGTCTACGTGATGAAGCTCCCTAACGTCCCCGCCACCACCGGCTACGGCGAGCCGGTGCAGTCGCTGCTCAATTTCAAAGACGGCGAGCGTGTCATCAGCGCAGCCATCGTCGCACCGGCAAATGGTGAAGCGACCACACAGACGGCCCGGTGGCTCGTCGCTACCGCAGGCGGCATGGGCTTCTTCTGTCGGCCCGACTTGAGCGAGACCACCAAGAGCGGGCGCCGCTTCGCGCGCGCGAAAGGCGGTGACGAGATTCTCGTCGTCGCGCCCGCTCAGGGGGACACTATCACCGCAGCAACCTCCGGCAGCAAGGTCCTCGTCTTCCCCGCCGAGGAACTCCCCGAGCTGGCAGGTGCCGGCCGCGGCGTGATCCTGATGCGCGTCGACAAAGGTGACCGGCTCATCGGCGCGGTTTGCCATCCGCTGGCGGATCCCCCGATCGCGATCGCCGAAGACGCGACAGAACGACGCTTCCATCTTCCCGAGGTAGCCCATCGCGCCCAAAAGGGCCGCAAGGCACTCAAACGCTTCAAACCCAC
The DNA here is from genome assembly GCA_041497995.1 of Binatia bacterium. Lineage (GTDB taxonomy): Bacteria > Desulfobacterota > Binatia > HRBIN30 > HRBIN30 > DATKMS01. The sequence goes on from JBGQHM010000218.1 coordinate 3,636, forward strand.
AGAGCTGGTCACCCGCAACGCGCCAGCTGAGTAACAAAAGCGACGCCATGAAACCAAAGTACACCGCGAAGGACATCACGGTTCTCGAGGGCTTGGAGCCGGTGCGCAAGCGCCCGGGCATGTACATCGGCGGCGTCGACAGCGTCGGGTTGCATCACCTCCTGTGGGAGCTGCTCGACAACTCCGTCGATGAGGCGATGAACGGGCACTGCGACAAGGTGACGGTGACGCTGCACAAGAACGGCCAGACGGTCACGGTCAGCGACAACGGCCGCGGCATTCCGGTCGACGTCCATCCGAAGCACAAGCGCCCGGCCCTCGAGCTGATCCTCACCACGTTGCACGCCGGCGGGAAGTTCGAAAACCAGAACTACTTCCACTCGGGCGGCCTGCATGGCGTCGGCGCCTCGGTAGTCACGGCGCTGTCGTCGTCACTCATCGCCAACGTGAAGCGCGATGGCCATCATTGGGAGCAGAAGTTCACCCGCGGCGTCGCCGCCGGCAAGATCAAGAGGGTTGGGCCAGCGCGCGGCACAGGTACCACGATCACCTTTACGTCGGATGCGCAGATCTTTCCGAACACCACCTTCAAGCCGGCGATGATCCGCGAGCGCATGGAAGCGCGGTCGTATCTGCACCGCGGCCTCACCCTCGTCTTCGAGAATGAGGTCGACAAGCAAACAGAAACCTTTCACCACGACCGCGGCATCGCCGAGTACATCGAGAAGCTGATTGCCGACGGCAACAAGAATCAGATCGCGGAGCCGTTCTCTGCAGACAAGAAGGACGGGTTCATCGTCGAGTGCGCGCTGGCGTGGACCGAAGCGACCGAGGAACGCATCCTCTCCTTCGTCAACGGCATTCCGACACCATCGGGAGGGACGCACGAGAACGGCCTGAAGAACGGCCTCACCAAGGCCGTGCGCAACTACCTGTCCGTGCAGAACCTGATACCCAAGGGCCTCACGATCGCGGCGGAAGACATTCGCGAAGGCGTGGTGGCCATTCTCAGCCTCTACGTCCAGCAGCCACAGTTCCAAGGGCAGACGAAGGAGCGGCTGAACAACCAGGAGGTCAGCGCGCCGATCGACAACTTTATCCGTACGGGGTTGGAGAACTACCTGCTGAGCAATCCGAGCCAGGCGAAGGCCATCGCCAGCCGCGTGATCCTGTCCGCGCGTGCCCGCACCGCGTCGCGTGCGGCTGCCGAGAGTGTGCAGCGGAAGACCGCCGTCTCGCATCGCCTCAACCTGCCGGGCAAGCTCGCCGACTGCAGCTCCACCGACCCGCGTGACAGCGAGCTGTTCATCGTCGAAGGCGACTCGGCCGGCGGCTCCGCAAAGCAGGGCCGCAACCGCGAGTTCCAAGCCATCCTGCCGTTGCGCGGCAAGGTGTTGAACGCCGAGCAGGCCTCGACCAGCAAGGTGCTGTCGAACAAGGAGCTGAACGATGTCATCTCTGCACTCGGCTGCGGCACGGGGAAAGACTTCGATGCGAGCAAGCTGCGCTACGACAAGATCTGCCTGCTGATGGACGCCGACGCCGACGGCCACCACATTTGTACGCTGCTGCTGACGTTCTTCTACCGCCAGCTCCCAGAGCTGATTCGCAGCGGCCATGTCTTCATCGCCCAGCCGCCGCTGTACAAAGTCGAGCTGGGAAAGGAAGTGCACTGGGCGCTCAGCGATGACGAGCGCGACCGCATCCTCGCCAAGGCCAACGGCAAGACCACCACGGTGCAGCGCTTCAAAGGCCTCGGCGAAATGAACCCGTCGACCTTGAACGAGACGACGCTCGACCCGAAGCGGCGCACGCTGCTGCGCGTCGACGTCGCCGATGCGCACAAAACCGAAGCGACGATCCAGACGCTGATGGGCAAAGAAGTCGATCCGCGCTTCCGCTTCATCATGGAGCGCGCACCGAAGGTGGAAGAAGTCGACGTCTGAGCACGTCCGCCGTAGCGGCGGGTTTCAAACCCGCCTTCCTCTCGTAGGGTCCGCTGTACGGACCATCTGTCACGGCATGCGCCAGGGCGGAAGAAAGGTCCGCACAGCGGACCCTACGGGAATGGTCCGAAGAGTTTCATTTCCCAAGCGCACCCGCTAGAAGCCGGTGCCACCAACTCAAAGAGGAGCGCCAGGGTGGTGGCACCGGCCTCTGGCCGGTGCGAGCGACGGAGGAGCAATGTCGGAGTTCACTCACAAACGCATCGAAACCAACGGCATCAACATGCACGTCGTCGACGCCGGCAGCGGTTTCCCCGTGCTCTTCTGCCACGGCTTTCCGGAAATCTGGTACTCGTGGCGCCACCAGCTGCGGGCGCTCGCCGACGCCGGCTTTCGGGCGATCGCGCCCGATCAGCGCGGTTTTGGAGACACGGACGCGCCGCAGCCGATCGACGCCTACAGCATCCACCACCTCGTCGGCGATCTGACGGGGCTCCTCGATGCGCTCGGCATCGAAAAGGCCGCCATCGTGGGCCACGACTGGGGTGGCCTTCTCGTCTGGCAGATGGCGCTGCTGGCAGCGCACCGCGTCTCCGCTGTCGTCGGCGTCAACACGCCATTCTTCCCGCGCCTGCCGATGCAACCCACCGCGATGATGCGCGCCGTTGCACAGGGCAACTTCCACTACATCCTCTACTTCCAAGAACCCGGCGTGGCGGATGCGGAGCTGAACGGCAACGTGCGTCGCGTCTTGCGCGGCTTCTACCAGGAGATCCCGCGCGAGATCATCGAGGCGACCCGTGACCTCCAACCCGGCGTGCTCGGCCCGAACGTAGGCGGTCTTATCGATCGCTTGCCGGAGGGACCGCACGGCAGCTTCCTCACCGCCGACGACTTCGAAGTCTTCGCCCGCGCTTTCGAACGCACCGGCTTCACCGGCGGCCTCAACTGGTACCGCAACTTCGATCGCAACTGGGAGACGACCGCGTATCTCGTGGGCGCCAAGGTCATGCAGCCGGCTTTGATGATCACTGCCGAGCTCGATCCGGTCCTGCGCCCCGAGATGGCCGAGGGCATGTCGATGTGGGTGCCCAACTTGCGTGACACCGTGCTGATCAAGGGCTCGGGCCACTGGACGCAGCAGGAGAAGCCGGAGGAAGTGAATCAGGCGCTGATCGGTTTTCTGAAGTCGTTGCAACCGAAAGACTGAACCGCAACCGCCGATGCACGCCGATTGACGCCGATGAAATCAGGAATGAATTGGGCGCCTGATCTGCGTTGATCGGCGTGCATCGGCGGTTTGCCTCATTCCCGCGCCAGCATCTGGTTGCCCTCCCTGCTGCGCACTCATCATGCAACCCTCAGCTCACGCTGGGCACTCTCGTGCGCCAGCAGCCAGCGTTTGCGCTCGATGCCGCCGCCGTAGCCGGTGAGCTGGCCGTTGCTCCCGATGACGCGGTGACAAGGCACCACGATGCCAACCGGATTTGCGCCGTTCGCCGCGCCGACCGCACGTACCGCGGTCGGCGCCCCGATAGCGTTTGCGATGTGCGCGTACGACACCGTCTGGCGTGGCGGAATCTTTCGCAACTCTTCCCACACCCGTTGCTGGAATGGCGTGCCGCGCGTCTCGACTGCGATACCCGTAAGTGCGTCCAGGTCACCGGCGAAATACTTCGCGAGGCACGCGATCACGCCCGCCGGGTCGCTGACCTCGCGAAACTCCGCTTCATCGAATTGCTTGCCGAGCAGTGCACGCCTGTCCGGCCAGTGCTCGGCGAAGCGGAGCGCGCAGAGACGGCCGTCGTGAACGGCTACCACAATTCCCCCGATCGGAGACGCGAACTGTCCCAGCTCCAATGTCATGATGCCTCCTCCAGTGCATGCGAGATCTCGGATTCGCCAACCCACAAGTACATCGCGGCATACGCGCGCCACGGGCGCCAGGTTTCGGCCAACCGAGACAGCTCCGGCTCCGATAGCGGACCGGCGCCATTCCCGAGTGCACGACGCAAGCCGAGGTCGCTGGCTGGAAATGCGTCGGGTTCGCCGAGCGCACGCATAGCGATGTAGTGCGCGGTCCACGGCCCCATCCCTGGAATGGCGCACAGCCGCGCGGCGACGTCGTCCAAACCTTGCGAAGCATCGAGGGCGAGCGCGCCACTGGCAACCGCTGCAGCGAGCGCACGGATCGTCGCGGCGCGGACGCGCGGCAAGCCGATGGGAGCAAGGTCGGCGTCAGCCAGCTTCTCCGCCCGCGGAAACACGTGCGTGAGCCCATCGCTGCGGTTCTCTACGGGTATGCCGAATGCACGCACCAGTCGGCCGGCGAGTGTGGTCGCGCCTTGCACCGTCACCTGCTGGCCGAGAATCGCACGCACCGCCAGCTCGAAGGCATCCCAGGCGCCTGGCACACGCAGCCCGGGCAGCGCGTCGAGCGTCGGCCGGAGCTGTGGGCTCAGCGACAGGTGCTCAGCGATGCGCTGCGGGTCGGCGCCGAGGTCGAAGATGCGGCGCACGCGCTCGACAACATCGATCAAGCTCTCGCAACGCGGCAGCTCGACACGCATCAGTAGATGCGCCGCATGGTGCGGCCCTTTGGGTCTGCTGGATGATTCGGAATCGGTGTCCGACTGCACCTCAATCAACCCCGGAGCGCCGTTGATCTCTATCGTGCGCCGATACGTATGCTGATCGACCACCTCGACACCAGGGATAGCGCGCAGCGCGAGGAACCGGAGCATCGCCGCCCATGCGAGCGGCGGCCGGTACGGGAGTTTCACCACGATGCCCGCGCCCTGATCGGCGCGCTCGCGGCGCGCGTGGCGCCGCCGAAGCGCGGTCGGCGACTGCCCGAAGGTTGCACGTATCGCGTGATTGAACTGGCGGATGCTCGCGAAGCCCGCCGAGAGCGCCACCGTGGTGATTGGCAAGGTCGTGTCGTCGATCAGCGCCCGCGCAAAATGCACGCGGCGCGCGCGGGCGACGTCGACAGGGGATGCGCCGAGGTGCTGCGCGAAGAGCCGCCGTAGTTGACGTTCGCCCACGCCAAGGCGGCCGGCAAGCGCGTCAACGCTGCCCTCGTCGAGCGCACCTTCAGCAATCAAGCGCAGCGCCCGCGACACCACCGCCGACGTTCCCACCCACGCAGGCGTTCCCGGCGCCGTTTCCGGACGGCAGCGTTTGCACGGCCGGAATCCCGCCGCCTCGGCCGCCGCGGCACAGGCGTAGAACCGCATGTTCTTGAATTTCGGCGGCACAACCGGACACACGGGGCGACAGTAGATCCCAGTTGTCACCACGCCGGTGAAGAACTTCCCGTCGAAGCGGCGATCCCGGCTGAGGATCGCCTGGTAGCAACGTGCCGCGTCGAGCTCCATGCTGCGCTTATACGCCGGGCCGTTACCTATGTCTGGCAAGTTTCGGACATCATCGTCGGCGGGAACCTGGCACTCTTAGACGCGCTGCTTGGGCCTCGCGTTATAGCCGCGCTCCTCGAACGGCGAGAGCTTCTCGAGCCACATCTCTTCCAGCGCCCGGAGGTCGTCGGCTGGGTCGTAGTCCGGTTGATCGGGCGGTTCGAGGATGTCGAGCACCTCGAACTCAAACGCGTCGGGACCGAACGCCTGCCAGTCCGCCTGCAGCGCGCGGTTCTGGTGCATGCCTAGTTTGAGTTGAGCCTGGTGCCGATTCAGCATGGCGGGCACGTTCACGCTCGACCCCACCAGCACCTTGCCATTCGCCCGATTCAGGACGCGGTAGATACCCATCGGCCTGCGACTCTCCTTGTACTCTCGCAGCAACACCTTCCGGTCCATAAAACCTCTCAGCCTCTCGCCAGTATGACCACCGACGCATTCGCTCCACGGCCGACGGTGTGCGCCAGCGCGACCTTCGCATCAGGCACTTGCCGCGAACCTGCCTGGCCGCGCAGTTGCCAGCAGAGCTCGACCAGCTGTCCGAGGCCTGACGCACCAAGCGGTTCCCCTTTCGACAACAGGCCACCGCTCGGATTTACGGGGAGCGCGCCGCTCATCTCGGTCCGTCCTTCAGCGATCCATTGGCCGGAGGCGCCTCTTGGGCAGAGGCCGAGCTCTTCGTATGACAGCAGCTCACGGGCGGAGTCGGTATCTTGTAGCTCGACGACGTCGAGGTCTTCGGGGCCAAGTCCCGACGCTTCGTACGCCTCGCGCGCCGCGAGCTCCGTCGGGCTTGCGATGTCATCGTCAGCGAGGCCGCTGAGCGGGGTGTGTTCGCCGAGGACGTTGCCCGGGAGATGCGAGCGCAGCGTCGCTGCCGCAATCCGCACACGTGTTTCGCGATTCGCCGGTGGCGTGGCGCTCAACACGACAGCCGCCGCACCCTCGTTGGGCGAGCACAGCATGTAGAGCCGCAGTGGATCGCACACCATCGGTGATGCCAGCACGGAGTCCAGCGTAAATTCCTTGCGGAACATCGCGTACGGGTTGTGGACGCCGTTCTTGTGATTCTTCACCGACACCTGCGCGAGATGCTCGGCCATCACGCCGGAGTCGCGCATGAGACGTTGGGCGCGCAAGGCGAAGTACGCCGGCGTCACCGCGAGCCCGCCCTGCTCGCGCCACGGTTCGAAGAAGCTCGAACGGATGATCCCCTTCGGCATTTTCTCCATGCCGAATACGAGCACGCAGTCGTAGCGTCCGCTCGCGATGGCGCTGGCACCGAGGCCGAGCGCCGCACCGCCACTGGCACAGCCCGCCTCGACGTTCATGATCGGCATACCCGTGAGCCCGAAGCTGGTGAGGACCTTATGGCCTGCGGCGACACCGCTGTAGACCGTACCGCAGTATGCGGCCTGAAAGCCGCCACGCTCTTTGCCCGCCTCTTTCAACGCCATACGCACGGCGGCCTGGCCCATCTCAACGACGCTCTTGCCGTCGAAGCGGCCGAACGGGTGGATGCCGACGCCGGCGATGTAGACGGGCCTGAGGCCGGGGGAAGGGTGTTGGGTGTTGGGTGTCGGGTGTTGGGTTTGGGGTTGGGGTTCGGAGCGGCGCTGCTGAGTACGGCTCGTTGCACCCGGGGTTGTTGATGGCGTGAATGCGTAGGTGATGAACTCGCGACCTTCGGTGTCCGTGCAGAGAGTCTCGATTGCGAGGTGCGCTGGTGCTCCGGGCGCGGCACTCGCCGGGTCGGCGATGCGTGAGATGATGCGGATACCTTCCGGGAGCTCGACAACGCCGAAACCGAACGGCATCGAGCCTTCGTATCCCGGCGGCCGGTTGGTCACGGTCGTGCAGACTTCGACCACGCCGCGCTCGCTCAACGGCACAGTCTCGCAGCCGTCCGATGCGCAGTATGGACATAGCCCCTGCGCCGGGAAGTTGAAGCGCCCACAGCTCGGGCAGCGGCCACCGAGCAGCCGCGCCGCGTGCGGATCGTCGACCGTACTCAATAGGCCTTCTTTCAGAGGAACGCGCATGTCGTCCGTCAACTCTCGACTCTGGACTGTCGACTCTCAACTTCCGTCACGGAATCGCTCCCTGCTCCTTCAACTTTGCGATGGCATCCCAATCGTACCCGAGCTCCAGCAACACCTCCTCAGTGTGCTGCGCAAACTCGGGTGCGGCGCTCGCCGGCTTCCACGGTGTTCCGAGAAAGTCGGCGGGGCTCGCGACCATGTCTGCATCGCCGTCGGCGACGGGCGCACGAACAATACCTCCGGCGGCGCGCACCTGCGGATCGGCAACCACCTCGTCGGGCGTTTGCACCGGTGCCCACCACACGTTTTCT
>JBGQHM010000219.1:0-11353 GCA_041497995.1 Binatia bacterium
GACGGCGCCTCACCAGTTGCCCTCACCACACTCTGCCCCGTAGCCCTGGGCGGAGAAAAACAGACCCTGACTATCGCGCCGAACGGCACACGACACGTCTACGGGCTCGGCGAGCATTTTCGCACCGCGGCTGCGCCGAACGGTGATTGGGTCGGCGAGCGCGTTGTACCCGGCGCACCGGAGGGTAACGCCCTGACCCCATTCAACGGCGGCAACACCGGGAATGCGCAGTTCCCAGTGATGTACGCAGTTGGTGATCCCGGACAGAACTACGCGCTCTTTCTCGATCACCCTTACGCGCAAGAATGGTCCTTCACGGACAGCCCGTGGACTGTCCGCACCGGCGGAGAGCGCCTTCACGGCTACATACTGGCCGGCCCTGATTTACCTCACCTGAGAAGTACCTACATGGAACTGGTCGGGCGTCCGCCGGTGCCGCCGAGAAAAATGTTCGGGCTGTGGATCTCGGAATTCGGCTACGAGAAATGGGCTGAGCTCGAAGACAAGCTTCGGACGCTACGCGAGCATCATTTCCCGGTCGATGGATTCATGATGGACCTGCAGTGGTTCGGCGGTGTCTTCCACAGCCCGTCGCAGATGGGCGCGCTGACGTGGGACACGACGCAGTTTCCCGACCCGGCTGGAGAGATCGCTCGCTTGCGCGACGAACAGGGCGTCGGGTTGATGGTGATCGAGGAGCCGTACGTCGTCACGTCACGACCCGAGCACTCAGCCCTCGCGGATCAAGGCTACCTGGCGCGCAAGTGTGAAGATTGCGAGCCCGCAGCGCTGTCCGACTTCTGGGGTAAGGGCGGCATGCTGGATTGGACCAACGACGCGGCCGGGGACTATTGGCACGACGCCAAGCGCCAGCCGCTGATCGACATGGGCGTCCTCGGTCATTGGACCGACCTGGGCGAGCCCGAGGTCTACGATCCTGCCGCCTTCTACTATGGGTTTCCTCAGCTCGGCCTGCACACGCAGCGCGACATCCACAACCTGTACAACTTCAAATGGCTCGAGAGCATCGCGCGCGGCTACGCACGCAACGGCGCAGCACAGCGGCCCTTCATGATGTCGCGCTCGGGGACATCTGGGATCCAACGGTTCGGCGCCGGCATGTGGTCCGGCGACATCGGCTCGAACCTCGCCAGTCTCGCCGCGCATCTCAACGCGCAGATGCACATGTCGTTCGCCGGCATCGATTACTTCGGGGCCGACATCGGCGGCTTCATGCGTTCCGCCCTGCACGGCGACTTGAATGACGTCTACACGCAGTGGTTCGCGGACGGCATGCTCCTCGACGTCCCCGGGCGGCCGCACACGTTGAATCTCTGCAATTGCAACCAGACTGCGCCCGACCGTATCGGCGACGTGCCGAGCAATCTCGAAAACGTGCGCCTGCGCTATCGCCTCATTCCCTACCTGTACTCACTGGCGCACCGCGCCTATCTGTACGGCGAGCCCGTTTTCCCGCCGCTGGTGTTCTACTACGAGGATGATCCGAACGTGTCGGAGATGGGCGACGAGAAGCTGCTCGGCCGTGATGTGCTCGTGGCCACGACGAGCACCGATGGGCAAACGGAGCGCGATGTCTACCTGCCGCGCGGCACGTGGATCAACTACCGCACCAACGAATGGGTCAGTAGTGACGGCGCATGGCTCCGCAGGGTCCCGCTGCGCGTGAACGGGTTGTTTGCCCTGCCGCTCTTCGTGCGCTCCGGAGCGATCATCCCCGAGATGCACGTGGACGACCAGACGATGAATGCGCTGGGTAAGCAGCAAGACGGAGCCGTGCACGACGAGCTGATCGCGCGCGTGTATGCAGATGAGCAGCCACGTCAATTCACCGTGTACGAGGATGACGGCGTCACGACGGCGTATCAGCGCGGGGCGCTGCGCACTACCGTCATCACTCAGCAACGCTCGGGCAACACCGTCACCGTCAGGATCGAGCCGGCCTCAGGAACGTACGACGGCGCGCCGAGCCGCCGCAACAACGTCATTCAGCTCGTTCCACACAACGCGACGGCCGTCGGTGTCAGCGTGAATGGAGTTCCGCTCGCACCGCAAGCAACCGAGGCGGAATTCGATTCTGCCGAGAGCGGCTGGTACGCCAGCGGCGGCGTCATCGCAGCGAAATCCGGCTCTCTCGGCGTGCTCCAGCGCAAGGTCTTCGAGGTTCTTCTGGGGCCTTGAGCGTCTACACGCTCTAGTGACGTCAGCCGTGCGCACCGCTATAAGGCAAGCATGACCATGCGTCCGGACAGCCGGTGGCCGCCGCTGCAGCTCGGCATGCGGGGGCTGCGGTTCCTCAGCAATCTGCCGAACTTCGTGCGACTCTACTGGCGGCTCTTTCGCGACATCCGGGTGTCGGTGTGGCCCAAGGCGCTGCTGCTTCTGGGCTTCCTCTACGTGCTCTCGCCGGTCGACCTCATCCCCGACGTCATTCCATTCATCGGGGAAGTCGACGACTTGGTGCTGTTGATCATTGCGTGTCGCCTCTTCATGTACCTGTGCCCGCCCGCAGTGGTGCGCGAGCACGTCCGCCGCATCGACGCGGGAAGCTGAGATGAACATCACGAAAACACGAAACTTCGAAAACACGAAGGAGGAGAGACCCATCCGTATCCCATTCGTGCTTTCAAGGTTTCGTGCTTTCGTGATTTCCTCTGGGTCTCTGCGCCTCTGCGTTGAGGTTCTCTGTTCCATCGAGCCTGGGCACCGATGAGACGCAGGGCGCCTCTCCTGATCCTCGCGGTGCTGCTCATCACCGTCGCGGGCTCGCTCTCCGCCCTCACGAGTTTCCTCGTCGACTGGTTGTGGTTCGACTCGCTTGGGTTCGCCGCGGTGTTCTTCACTACCTGGCGCACGCAGGTCGCCGCTTTCGCGGGCGCCACGGGCTCGGCGGCACTGCTGCTCGCCGTCAATGGTCTGTTCGCCGTCCGCATGCACGCCCCGCCCGCTCACCGTCTGCGGCTGATCAAAGGCGATGGCCGCAGCAACGAGGGCCTGCCGGTGTTCGTGGAGTTCTCCCCGGACACTTTGCCATGGCGGGTCATCGTCATTGCGGCAGCCGTCGTGCTCGGCGTGTTGATCGGTTTCGCGCAAGCGACAAATTGGCAGATCTTCCTCCGCTGGTGGTACGCCGTGCCGTTCGGACGCACCGATCCGGTGTTCGGGCGCGACCTCGGCTTCTACGTCTTCAGCCTGCCGGTGTATGAGGTCGCCCGCGACTGGAGCTTCCTGATGCTGTTTCTCGCCGCCGCGTTGGCGGGCGCGATCTATTGGGTACGCGGCGGCATCGTCATCGATCAAGCCGGCCCGCGGCTCGCAGCGGCCGTCACTCGGCACGTGTCTGTCTTGCTGGCTCTATTCTTCTTGGTGAAGGCGGGCGACTACCTGCTGCAACGCTACGGGCTGCTGCTCAGCAACAACAGCATCGTCTTCGGCGCCGCGTACACCGACGTGCACGTGCGCTTGCCCTTGCTGACGGCGTTGGTTGGCATCTCGCTGGTGGCCGCAGCGCTGTGTGCCGCGAACGTCGTGGTTCTCGGACCGCGCTTGCCGGTCGCCGCGGTCGTGCTGGTCTTCGGCGTCTCGCTCACCGAAGGCGTGCTTCCGAGTCTGTTTCAGAGTTACCGGGTGAAGCCGGATGAGCTGCGGCTCGAGTCGCCGTACATCGCGCAGAACATCGCCTTCACCCGCTACGGCTTTGCGCTCGACCGCATCACCAGCAAGCCGTTCCCGGCCGAGGGTACGCTCACACCCGCCGTGCTGGCCGCCAATGACGCCACCATCCAGAACATCCGCTGGTGGGATCCGCGCCCGCTGCTCGACAGCTACCGGCAGCTGCAGGAGATCCGCCTGTACTACGACTTCAAGGACATCGACATCGACCGCTACACGCTCGATGGCCGCTACCAAGAGGTGATGCTGTCGGCGCGCGAGCTCAATCAGTCGCGGCTGCCGGCGGATGCGCAGACGTGGATCAATCAGCGCTTCAAGTTCACGCACGGCTACGGCGCGGCAATGAGCCCGGTGAACCGCTTCGACGACGAGGGCCTGCCGTTCTTCTACCTCAAGGACATCCCGCCGTCGTCGTCCGTCGGGCTGCGCATCGAACGGCCACAGATATATTTCGGTGCAGAGACCCGCGGCTACGTCGTCGTCGGTGGCGGCACCACTGAGTTCGACTATCCGAAGGGCCAGGAAAACGTGTACAGCACGTACGAGGGGCGCGACGGCGTGTCGCTCGGCAGCATCTGGCGCCGGGCGCTGTTCGCCTGGCAGCTCGGCGACCTCAAGCTGCTGATCAGTGACAACGTCACCGCCGGCAGCCGCATTCTCTTCCGCCGTCTCATCCAAGATCGCATCAGCCGCATCGCGCCGTTCTTACGACTCGATCGTGATCCCTACCTGGTGGTCAGCAGCGGTCGTTTGCTCTGGTTGCAGGATGCTTACACCAGCAGCGACGCAGTGCCGTACTCCCAGACCACTCAGCAAGGCGGCATCAACTACATCCGCAATGCGGTGAAGATCGTGGTCGACGCCTACGACGGCACCCCGGCGTTCTACGTCGCGGATCCCGACGATCCGATTGTACGCACCTACCAGCGCATCTTCCCGACGCTCTTCCAACCGCTAGAAGGGTTGCCGCCCGGGCTGCGTGAGCACCTGCGCTATCCCGAAGATCTCTTCCTCGTGCAAGCCAACATGTACGGCACGTACCACATGACCGACCCGGAGGTGTTCTACAACAAGGAAGATCTGTGGAACTTCCCGCAGGAGAACTACGGCGGGACCGCCGTGACGATGGAGCCGTACTACACCATCATGCGGCTGCCCGGCGAGGCGCGCGAGGAGTTCATCCTCATGCTGCCCATGGTGCCCAACAGCCGCGACAACATGATTGCATGGCTGGCGGCGCGCTGCGACGGAGCGGCATACGGCACGCTGATCGAGTACGCCTTCCCGAAGGAGAAGCTCATCTTCGGTCCGGCGCAGATCGAAGCCCGGGTCGATCAGGACACCACCATCTCGCAGCAGTTGTCGCTCTGGAACCAGACCGGATCGCGTGTGATCCGCGGCAACCTGCTGGTGATCCCCATCGACGACGCGTTGCTCTACGTCGAGCCGCTGTACTTGCGGGCCGAGAAGCGCGAGCTGCCGGAGCTGAAGCGGGTCATTGCCTCGGCTGGTGACCGAGTCGTGATGAGTCAGAGCGTCGAGCCGCTGTTGGCGGCGCTTTTCAACGTGGCACCCAAGCCAGCCGTCGTCGCAGCGGTCGCGACGCCGCCGCGCAAGCCGGAATCAGGCGAGAGCAGCGGCACCGCATTGCAGCGCTACCGGCAAGCCCTCGAAGCGCTCCGCCACGGCAATTGGCAGCAGTTCGGCACCGAGATGGACGCATTGCAGAAAGAATTGGAAGCGGCCGCCGCGCCGCCGTGATGCCTCCCTTGGGAGAGATCCTACCGGCATCACCTCAACTGCAGCGGCTCGTCTACTTCCTGCGCTTCCGCGGTATCGCGGTGCACCTCTTCGCGGATGATGCGCTCGGTGGCAGCATTGAGGTACTCGTTCAACGCTGCGTGCAGCTCGCTGAACTCGGGCCACAGGGTTGTGTCGATGAACGACCGCGGCGCCTTCAGCATGACCGTCGTGCGGCGTTGGCGCTTGTAACGGTACGGGTTCAACTCATAGCGCCGGCACAACGCGACGAAGAGGCGGCGCGCCCAGTGGTCCGGGAAGGTAAACTTGACCTCCAGCAGCTTGTCCGCTTGCTGCGCTTGCTTGAGGCGCTGCAGAATGCGCCCCAACGCGGTCTCCGCCGCTTGCCGTTCGCCTTCGGTGCCCGGCCGCGCGAACAGCGCTTCGATCTTGCGCAGCTTGGCCCGCAGCTCCGCCTCGTCGTCCATGCCTCATCCTCCACCGCAACCGAATAGGCCGGAGCGCGGGCTATCGGCAACCGCCACGACGGCGGCTTGAACGCCGGCGGCTACGGACAAGTAGGAAGTGGCCCCACGAATTCCGTGGTGTGCGTATTGTCCTTCCAGCAATTGCCGGTGCCAGTTGTATCCCAGGCCAGATCGACTGCGAACTCAGGGGCCGGCAAAGAAGGATCCGGCGCCGCACCGCTGTCGCTGACCGTGTTCTTCACAATCATGTTGCCGTCGGCGTTCGGGTCCACGTCCAGAGCAGCGCACTCGGGTCCGCTGAGCCCGAACCCCAAGCAGAGGTTGGCCACGGCAATGCCCAAGGTGTTGTGGCTCGTCACCGTGTTGTGGTCCACGTCATTCTTGTCTGCCCCCACGATCAGGATACCGCTGCCCGACGGCACGTTGCATACATCATCGCTGGGGTCCCCACAGGTGTTGACCTTGTTGTTGCCGTGCACGTTGTTGTGATCGATCCGGTTGTCGTGATTGGACTTCACATCGAGGTTCGGCAAGGTGAAGGAGAGGATGCCGCCCGTGTTGCCGGTCGCCTCGTTGTGGTCCATGCGCACGGCGGTGCAGTTTTCGATTTCGTAGCCACTGACGTTGCCGGTGGCCAGGTTGTGGTCGACGCGTACGTCGTGCGATTGCCCGATGTAGATGCCGGTGTCGTTGGCGCCCGTAGCGACGTTGTTGGTGACGCGTCCTTTCCCGCAATGCGACGGGAAGATGCCGTACTCAGCGTCGTTGTTCGTGCTGTTCTTCTGCACGGTCCAATTGTCGACACACAGTAAGTAGATCCCCTCGCCCCCGAAGCCGTTCACTGTGAAACCGCTGACGGATGCTTTGGTGATGCGTTGGCTGGTGTCGGTGAGGCAGGCTGCCCCGTCCGCTCCCGTCTTGGCGATGGCGATGCCTTGGTCCTGACCGCCCGGGTTCTCCAGGATGACGGCGGCCTTCTTCGTCGCCTTCCCGACCAGCTTGATGTTGTCTTTGGTCACCACGACGGCGCACATGTGACTCGCATCAGTGGGGCACGGTGTGCCGGCCTCGTGATACGTGCCGGGCGCCACCTGAACCGTATCGCCTGAGTTGGCCGCGTTGACCGCGTCTTGAATCGATTGGCCCGCCTTGACCTTGATCGTCTTCGCACCTGCCGGCAGCGCAACGATCACCAGTCCGAGAGCCGGAAGCAGCATTGCCACGCGCATGGGGGAACCTCCGTAATGTCGGAATGGCATGACCCTACCGCCCTGTGGGCATCCGGGTCAACCAGATTTTGTAGGAGGGGTATCGGGCCAATCGACAACCGACACTCAGATCTCCGGGCTCACTGCGTCCTCGCGCATCGAGGGCTCGGAGCGCTGCTCGATGGCAACATACGACCGTGGGGCCTCGCCGATGAAGATCTGACGCGGCCGGACGATCTTCTGCTCGGGGTCGCGCACCATCTCCGCCCACTGCGCCATCCACCCTGATGTGCGCGGGATGGCGAACAGCACGGGGAACATGGTCACCGGGAATCCCATCGCTTGGTAGATGATGCCGGAGTAGAAGTCGACGTTCGGGTAGAGCTTGCGGGACACAAAGTAATCGTCCTCCAGTGCGATGCGCTCGAGCTCGAGAGCGATGTCGATGAGCGGGTTCCTGCCGGTCACTTCGAACACCTCGTACGCCACCTGCTTGATGATCTTCGCACGCGGGTCGTAGTTCTTGTATACGCGGTGACCGAAGCCCATGAGGCGGCCCTCGCCCGCTTTGAATTTCTTGATCGCCTCGGGGACACGCTCCTTCGAGCCGATCTCCATGAGCATACGGATGACCGCTTCGTTGGCGCCGCCGTGGAGCGGCCCGTAGAGCGCGGCCACCGCCGCCGCAACCGCGGAGTACGGGTCGACCTGCGAGCTGGCAACCGCGCGCAGTGCGTTGGTCGAGCAGTTTTGCTCGTGGTCCGCGTGCAAGATGAAGAGCACGTCCAGCGCTTTTTCGAGCGCCGGGTTCGGCGTGTACTTCAACTCGGTCATCTTGAAGAGCATGGAGAGGAAGTTGCCTGGGTAGCTGAGGTCGTTGTCGGGATAGACGTACGGCAGGCCGAGTGTGCGGCGGTAGGCGAAGGCGGCGAGTGTCGGCAGCTTGCCGATGAGCCGGCGCGTCTGCAGTCGGCGCGATTCGAGATCGTGGATGTCGGCGGCGTCGGGATAGAAGGTCGACAGCGCACCAACGGTGCCGACGAGCATGCCCATCGGATGCGCATCGTAGCGGAAGCCGTCCATGAACTTCTTGATGTTCTCGTGCACCATCGAGTGGATCGTGGTGTTGTGCTTCCACATCGCGAAGTGTTTCGGATCAGGTAACTCACCTTTGACGATCAGGTACGCGGTCTCCAGATAGTTGCTCTTCGCCGCCAGCTCCTCGATGGGATAGCCACGGTAGCGCAGGATGCCTTTGTCACCGTCGATGTAGGTGATCTTGCTCTTACAGGTGGCGGTATTGGTGAGCGCGGGATCGTAGCCCATCAACCCAGAGTCGTCCGCAGCGACCTTGATCTGGCGCAGGTCAGCGGTCCGGATGGCGCCGTTTTCGATCGGCAGCTCGTACTGCTTGCCGGTGCGGTTATCGGTGACGGTGAGTGTCTCTCGCGTGGCCATGACGTCTCCTCGCCGGGCATTATGCCGAGCACGGCGGCGGCCCACAACGGGCCCCGCGGTCAGCTTGCGCACAGATAGCACTCACGCGCCACGGCTCAAGGCCGCGGTGCGCGATCTCGCAGGAAGCCGTGAAGCAGTCCAGAGCGGAGGTAGCGGCGCGCCCTCGCTTCGTGGCATCGTGCGCTCCTTGGAGGTGTCGATGACCGACCGGCTACACTCGCTCATGGTCGCGCACGGCGCGTTGGTATTCATCGTCGGGTTGTTGGCGGGATTTCCGTTCGCGTTTCTCGTCCTGGGGAAGATCACACTGTGGCCCATTCCCGGATCGATCGACGTAACCATGCCGGGAGACGTGCGCGGCTGGCGCATGGCGCACTTGGAAGGCATCCTCAACGGCCTGACCCTGTTCGCCGTGGCTGCGGTGTCGGTGCGTCTGCGCCTCACGGCGCGCGCCCAAGCCATCATCGCCTGGTCGCTGATCATCACGGCGTGGGGCAACATCATCGCCTCGCTCATCGGACCGATCGCCGGCGGCCGCGGTCTCGAGTTCGGCCACGGCGCGGCGAACAGCCTGATGTACCTGCTCTTCGTCGCAGCGATCCTCGCGGTTCTCATGGCGATGGTGCAGCTGTTCCTCGCGGCGTGGCGCGGATCGCGGTGAACTGGGAGGTGGAGGGATGTTCACCGGAAGATGTCTCTGCGGCGCAGTCCACTTCGAGATCCACGGCACTCTGGGCCGGTTCGCTTACTGCCACTGTACCAGTTGCCGGCGCGCCAGCGGCTCCGCCTTTACGGCGAACGCACCCGTGCTCGCCGCGGAGGTGAAATGGACATCGGGGCGCGAGTCCATTCGCGAGTACGAATCATCGCCGGGCAAGTTCCGAGCGTTCTGTAGTCGCTGCGGATCGCCCATCTACGCCCGTCTCGTTGCGCAGCCGGAGTGGCTCAGCATCCGCCTGGGACTCATCGACGCAGACCCGGGTCATCGGGCGCAGGCGCACTTCAATGTCGCGTCCAAGGCCGCGTGGTTCACCGTGAGCGACGATCTGCCACAGTATCCTGGAGACACAGAGACGGATTCACCAGAACCGTAATCGATATCAGCCTGTGGAAGGCGCCATTTGCGAACGTGCAGCCCTGCGCAGCAATGACTCCGGGCACGAAGCAGATCGAGCAACAGGATAGGGGGGAGCTGCCAGGGCATGAATACGAAGGAAGGCCGGACCGGCCTCAACGGCGATTCGAGAATAGTCCGCCGCGGATCAGCCATCTTCGCAGACGCAGTTGTGAAATCGATACGCGCTTTTTCCAGCCATTGAAGGTTCTCGTGTCGTTGGCGGCCAACGGCGTGCGCTTGAGCCGCGGGTGGCGGGGTGGAGCATCGCGCTCTCGTACGCCAACCCCGACACGTGTTTGCGGGGAGGCGGCTCGAAGCGGCTTGTTAGGCCCTGGTGCGCCCCCGTTCCACGTACCGTTCCCCGCAGGCAAATCTCCTCGATCGCCAACTACTCCCCACTCTGGCCAGGAATGGCTTCCGTAACTTCAACTTTCTGCAGAGGTACGAGCAGCGATGCATTCCTCACTATGCCTGCTGGATTCGCCTCAAAGAATGCTTCCTCGAAGACCATCTCGTGTGTGAACGCAAAAGTCGCCGGATAATAGCCAGGCACTCGAACCGTGCATTCGTAGGCCGTGTTGGGATCGACCTTCACAAAACACGGCGTATCGGACGTCGTCGTACCGGCCCGTTCTGCCACCCCTTTCGTGATCCGGCATGTCACCTGCCCGCGCTCGGTAGTCGGAACGTCAATCCGCAGTGTCCTCGGACGATGAGAAGCGCAGGCTCCCGTGATCAACAAGATCCCCACGGCAAGCCGGTGTGCTGCGATTAGCGGACGCATTCTGCCCCCGATTCGAGTGATCCGGCAACGGTGCTTGGTTCAATCTGCCAACCTGCGCCGGTGGTGCTATCGACAGCCGCAGCGATTAGCCCACCCAGCAAACTTCCAACGATCAAGACGTAATCTACGTAGCTTCCAAAGCTCTCTGTTGAGCCGGTCAACCAATACTTGGGGCAGTATCCTTCCTTGGAAGCCATGAACAAGTACGGTCCGGCCCACTTAGGCCGGTGTACCTCCATCGTTCCGTTTGAGGCGTCTTGAGGTCCAGCGATTCTTGTTCCGTCCCATCGGTATACTGAGACAGCTGCCCCGGGCGGACTGATCACCAAGTGAACATCCTGGTATTTTCCGTTTAACATCAAGCCGCACCCGATTTGCGTGGTTGCCAGAACCAGAACGGATTGCAGAGCTGCGCTCACTCGTGTCATGCGGTTGTCTCCCGCTTGGCTAGCGACTAACAGCCCGTTGAAAAAGGGTCGACAAAGCTCCCATCGTGACAGTGAGTATGGTAAACATATGCTGTCCAGTGCATGAGTGGCCCGGAGGTGGATGCGGATGGCGATGGGACGGCGGGAATCGCAGCAAGAGAAGATGTGGGTAGCCGCACAGGAGTTGCCCCGGTCACCTGGGCACGTGTTCTACGAGAAGCTCAATGAGGTGCTTGAAGCGGGCGGGTTCGATCGGTTCGTGGAAGAGCGGTGCGCGGCGCATTATGCCGAGGACCTCGGACGGCCGTCGATTGCTCCGGGCGTGTACTTCCGGATGCTGTTCGTCGGGTACTTCGAAGGCCTCGATTCGCAGCGAGCGATTGCGTGGCGCTGCGCCGACAGCCTATCGCTGCGCAGCTTCCTGCGTGTCGATCTGAGTA
>JBGQHM010000220.1:0-11292 GCA_041497995.1 Binatia bacterium
GCATGCGCGCTCCTCTTGCGGTCCGCGCCCATCGCAGCGTACTCTGCGTAGGTGCGCTACGATGCGCGCAGCATTGACGTCGGCATCCGCGAGGCGGTGGAGCTCCTCAACCACATCCCAGGAGTGAGCACGCGCGCCAGCTGCGAAGGCGCCGGACCGCAACAGGGACGGCACGCTCATGCCACCCTCGCGTATGTCGCGTTCCGCCATCCGCTGCCGTTGCGACTGCAAGACTTCCTGGTCACGCACCTTGGTGTTTTGGCAAGGATCGAGGACGACGGCATCTACTGCCGCTGGCCGATGCGTAACCGGGCGTTTCTCGGCTCGCTCGAATCGGCGACGCGTCACTACCTCTCTAACGCCGCCCGGGAGCAGTGCAACAGCCTGCGCTGGCCGCTGGCCCGGCTCCGCGCCCAACTGGCCCGGCAGGTGGTGCGCGGGCATGCGGGTGCAATTGGCCTGTGTCTCGGCTGCGCCGAGTTGATCAGTGAACCCTGCACGGATCCCCATCAAGCGATCCCGTTGTTGCATCTCCGCCCTGACCTCCACGATCGGTGGTTCGCGGCGTTCGTTGCCCAGCCGGGAAACGCGCTGGAGTCGACGTTGATTGAAACCGAGGGCTGGGTACGTCTGCTCGCGCGCACCCAACGGGGCGATTTCGGCACCACCTTCCAGCGCCGCTGGCTACGCTATCGCGCGCAGCGCCTCAGCGATCTCACGACACGAGAGATCCGTCACGGCGTAGAGACGGCGCGGCGCCAAGGCCTGCCAATCGATTTCTTCCACGACGGCACCCACGCCGTCTTCGTTTGGACCGGAACCGGCGGGGAACGCGTCCCGGTTGGCTAGACTGCCGCTGCCCGCGCTTCTGCTGGGTCGATGCGCTTGCCGGCCTGTTTCCGCGCCCAACGGTCCGCGGCCAGGAGTGTATCGAGGTCTTTCGCTACCAAAGGTACATGGGCATCGAGGACTTCGCCCAAGATGCGGGGAATGTCGAGAAACTGCAGCGCGCCGTCTAGGAAGGCGGCCACGACGACCTCGTTCGCAGCGTTCAAGACGGCGGGCACCGTTCCCCCGGCTTGCAACGCGCGATACGCCAAGCTCAGGCAACGGAACTTTGCGAGGTCCGGCTCGGCAAACTCTAGGTTGCCGGCCTGCGCGAGGTTGAGCGCGGGCAGGTGATCGAGGGGCAGCCGGTCGGGATAGGCGAGAATGTAGGCGATGGGAATCGACATATCGGGTATCCCGAGCTGCGCCAGCACCGAACCGTCGATGTACTCAACCATTGAGTGGACGATGCTTTGCGGGTGGATGACCACAGCGATCCGCTCGGGCGGCAAGCCGAACAGCCAGTGTGCCTCGATCACCTCGAGCCCCTTGTTCATGAGCGTGGCGGAGTCGATCGTGATCTTGTTGCCCATCTTCCACGTCGGGTGCCGCAGGGCATCTTCGCGAGTCACCGCCCGCAACTCGTTCAGCGGCCGGCGCAGAAACGGCCCGCCCGATGCGGTAAGAATGATGCGCCGCACCTCGTCGCGCCGGTGGCCGCGGAGCACTTGAAAGATGGCGTTGTGCTCACTGTCCAGCGGGAACAGGTCCACGCCCGCCTGACGCGCCGCGCGCGTGACCAACTCCCCGGCAACAACCAGAACTTCCTTGTTGGCCAGCGCGACATGTTTGCCGGCCTCGATGGCCCGCAACGTCGGCACCAGTCCCAATGCGCCAACCAGCGCCGCTACCACGAGCTCAGCTCGAGGAGCGGTTGCCACCGCCTGCAGTCCCTCAGCCCCGCATGCAATTTCGCCACTGAACTCCGGCACCAATCGGGCCAGTTGATCGGCGCCAGTGTGGTCCCCCACGGCGACAAGCGCGGGCCGAAACTGGCGCACCTGCTCGGCCAGGCGCTCGACATTTCTACCAGCTGCCAGTGCGACCACGGAGAAGCGTTCCGGAAAACGCGCCACGATGTCGAGCGTGGTCACGCCAATCGAACCAGTGGACCCGAGAATCGCCAGCTGCTTCATGGGTAGTGCCGGGACCCTAGCACAGATCGCTCGGATAAATCTTCAATTCGGAATCAGAACAGCCGATCCCAAAGTGAGGTCTGCTTCTCCGCTGCTTCCGCAGCTAGTGCAGGGACCTTTCCGACGACAACGTCGCCTTCCTTCACTACGACTTCACCAATCGGATCGTTCACTTTGACGGGGGCATGCAGGTCGCCGGAGAGTGCCAACTCGACAGCGAAGTTGCGCTTCTCGCCGCGCTTGGCGAGCACGCTGACGTTGCCGCCAGCGACGACGCGGACGAAGTGCGGGGTGCCGCCCTGCACCGCTACGTCGTTGGCCACCGTGTCGCCCCGCTTCACCGCCACCGTCGCCTTGTAGTCCGCCAACCCCTTGTTCAACAGCTTGGCGGCCTCTGCAAAGCAATCATGCTTCTGTGGTGCACCGAGAACAACGGTGATGAGCCGCAGGCCGTCGCGCTGACCGGTGGCGGTGACGTTGAAGCCCGCCTCGCGATAGTAGCCGGTCTTCAAACCATCCACCCATGTGGTTTCGCGCACAAGCCGATTGGTGTTCGTGAGGGTCATGGTGCCTTGACGAAAAGGCGCTTCCTTCGTGCCGGCCCATTTCATGACCTCCGGAAACGTGACCAGCTCCCGGGCCAGCGTCGCCAGATCGGCCGCGCTGCTCATGTCAGGCAGCTGCCCCTTTCCCGGAGGCAGCCCGTGCACACTGTGGTAGGCGGTGTCCTTCATGCCGAGCTGTTTGGCACGTTCGTTCATCAGGTCGACGAACGCCTCGCTCGATCCCGCAACCGCCTCGGCCACAGCCACCGACGCATCGTTCGCCGAGTGGATCATGATCGCCTGCATCATCTCTGACAGCGGGAACACCTCACCCTGCTTCAGATAGACCTGTGAGCCCCCGATCCTGCTGGCCCAAGCCGATGTGGTGATGGGGTCATCCCAATGCAAGCTGCCGTCGCGTACCCGTTCAGCAACCAGCAAGATCAGCATCATCTTCGTCATGGACGCTGGTGGCGCCTTGAGGTGCGGGTTCTTCTCGAACATAACCGTCCCTGATCCCGCATCGATCAATATCGCGGCGCGGTAGATCTCCGCATCCGCCGCGCGTGGCACCTTATCCGCCGGCGCCTGGCGGAGAATCCGCTTGGCTTCAACAGTTGTCGTCGACAGCAGCGCAAGCGCTGCGGTCATCGAGACACACCGCCACACGTTCATGGTTCCAACTCCTTTTACGCCCCCCGCGTTGCTTTCAGCTGCTCTTCCAACACGGATAGCCACTCATCGATCGGCACCTGCGCATCGACGATGATTTCGTACTTGCCGTTCGGGAGGCGCCGCACACCACCCGGCACAGCCGGACGGAGCGGAATGATGACGGCCTCGCGCGAAATGTCGAGGCGCTCGAGGACCGTGAAGATTTTCTCGATTTCGTTGAGAGTCACCGCCGTCAGCATCACGATCGGCTCGCCCCGCTGGGGCTGACACTAGTCATATCCGCCGCACCTCCACCCAACGGACGGAGATGCTATCAGATCACGCGCAGGGCCGGAAGGATGTTGGCGCCGTGCGGCGCTTGTCTGGGCTAGCGTCAACTGGCTTCGGCCAGCCGTGCCATTTTTGCGATCTCCGCGTGGCGGGCGTCGAACTCCTCGGCGACTTGCTCGTCCTTGTCAGACATCGCCTGTACGTCGACGTTGGCGTACCCGAGGATGCCCATCGTTTCGTAGCCCTTGCGGATCTTCGGACCCCAGAGGCCGACGTCTTTGATGATGGGGACGATGCGGCTGAAGAGCGCCGAGCGGTAGTTTTGCATGAAGCCCGACTCCAGCATGTGCGCAGCGCACTCATCGACGGGCAAACCGAGCGTCTCCCATACTTCCTCCGCCTGGAATCGGTCGCGCATCAGGTAGCATGCTTCCACCGCAAACTCCTCGCGCTCGTCGCGCTCGGCCTGCGTCAATTTCGGGTAGTAGTCCCGCAGGGCGAACCGCCCGAACGCCACGTGCCGCGCCTCGTCTTGCATGACGTAGGCGTTGACCGCCGCAGCCAACGGGTTCTTCGATTGATCGCGGATCTGCGCAAAGGCCGCCAGCGCCAGCCCCTCGATCAGCACCTGCATGCCAAGGTACGTCATGTCCCAGCGTGAGTCGCTCAGCACGTTGTCGAGCAGTCGCTGCAGCGTCGGCGTGATCGGGTAGGCCAGCTCGAACTTCTCGTGCAGCAGCCGCGAGTACGACTCCACGTGGCGCGCCTCGTCGATCACCTGAGTCGCGGCGTAGAACTTCGCGTCGATGTGCGGCACTTGCTGCACGATCTTCGCGGTGCAGATGAGCGCACCCTGCTCGCCGTGCAGAAACTGCGACAGCTGCCACGACTGGAAGTGGCGCCGCAAGTTAGCTTTCTCCGCGGACGTCAGACGCTCGAACACCTTGGAGCCAAACAGCGGAATGGATTCATCGGGGAGTTGCTCGGGATTCTCCGGATCGAGGTTCTGCGACCAGTCGATGCGCACATCGGCGTCCCACTGCCGCTGCTTGCCCTTGGCGTAGAGCTTCAGCAACGAGTCGCGGCCGTCTTCGTACTCCCACCGGAAGGTGGTGTCGAAGGTGCCGGGCACATTCCACTCAGTGCCATCGGCCGGTCGTGCGTAGCGGTCCTCTGTCGCCATCGTGATCCTCCTCAAATCGGAATGCGCGGCGGGTAGGCTGATCACCCCGCCTTGGCCAGCGCCGGTCGTTCGGTCGGCTGGTGCACAGTAATTCGGGGCGGGTTGGTGTCGAGCGGTGGGTGCGGGTTGGTCAGCAACTGCAGCGCCTCCTCACGGTCGGCGGCCGTCATCGCCTGCGTCGTCGTGCAGAACTCGACCAAGATGCCGTTCGGATCGACGGTGTAGATGGACTGACACCAACCGTGGTCGATCTCATGCACCAGCAGGCCGTGGTCATTCCACCGCCGCCGGCGCGTGTCGAGGTCGTTCAGATCAGCCGCGCGGAACGCGATGTGGTTCACCCAAATCGGCAGGCCCATGCCCGTCGATAGTGCGGGTGACCACTTGTCGCCGATGCTCTCGTCATGCAGATCCCAGAACGCAATGTACTCGTCCTTGCTGATCTCATAGAAGGCGTGCTTCGCCCAGCCGCCGCCCTCGGTCGGATTGGCGATGACCTTCACCAGCTCGAATCCCATCGCCTCGCTGTAGAACTTATGCGTCGCGTGCAGATCCCGCGTCGCGACCGCAGTGTGATGAAAACCCATGTGTCCCTCCGTTGCGCTCCCGTTGAGGTGTACGCCGAACGACTCTCGCGTTGCAAGGGAAACAGCAACCAACCGCCACTGCACACCAGATCGAGTCCGATCGTCACTCAGCGGCCAACGCCGCCGCCAGGCTGGATATCGCCACACCGCGGCGCGCTTGACGCACCGGATGCCGGTCGAAGCCGTTGGTGCAGTAGCCGAGCGAGATCCCACTCTCGGGATCCCCCCAAGCAAGTTGGCCGCCGGCGCCGTTGTGGCCGAACATCAGCGCTGAGCCGGTGTGGCCGAAGCCGCGGTACGTGCGATCGCCGTCGCCGGCAACGATCAGACCGAGCGCGCGATTGGCCCGCTTGCGAAAGATCGGATCGGTCAGATCACCACTGCGGATCTCGCGCACCATGCGAATGGTATCCCTCTTCCACACCTGCGTCCCGTCGTGGGCGCGGCCCTCGGCGAGCAACACTTGATAGAACAGCGCGAGATCGCCCGCGGTCATCACCCCGCCACCGCCTGGCACGCCGACCTCGCGAAAGGGTGCTTGGTTGAAGGCTTGCAGGGCGTCTTCGGTCACCTCTCCTTCCGGGATCACGGGGAAACCAATCGCCTGCAGCTCCTCAGGAGTGGGCTTGCCGCCCACGTGGTTGATGTCGGCAAGCCGGCCGTGCAGCGCCGGCGGCAAGCCGACGTGCATGTCGGAGAGACCGAGCGGCTCGGCAACCCGCGTGCGCACGAAATCGCGGTACGCCATGCCCGAGCGGCGCTCGATAATCTCGGCGATCACCCACATGCTCGACGTCGGGTGATACTCGAAGCGCGTGCCCGGCTCCCAGTTCAAACGCCAGCGCCGGAAACGGTCGAGCCGCTTGTCGCGGTCGGGCCAGTCGGTGGGGGTGAATGGCGCGTACGGAAAGCCGGCAGTGTGCGTGAACAGCTGCTCAACCGTTATGACCTCTTTGCCGTTCGTCCCGAACTCCGGGATGATGTCGGCGACCCGTTCGTCGGTCGACAGCTTGCCCTCCTGGATCAACAACCACGCCGCGGCCGAGGTGATCGCCTTGGTCGACGAGAACACCACAAAGAGCGTCTCGTTGCTGGCCGGCGCGGCCCGGCCGCCGTGTGTGACGCTACCGAAGCTGCGCATGCCCGCGATTCTCCCATGGCGCGCGACCGCGATCTGCACGGAGGGCAACAGACCATCGCGAACTTCCTTCGCGGCACGCTGGAAAAGCGCCTCGAGCTTTTCGGCGTCGATACCGACACTCTGTGGGGACTCAGCGAAGAAGTGGGATGCGGGCATGACGTTCCTCCGATGACGGTTCCGTAGGATCGGCTCTGTTGTACGGAATGGACGTGGAGTGATGCAAGCGTTCTCCTATCACCGCTAAGGGAAGCGGCGCGGGTGTACGCGCGGAAGGAGCCCTGAACTGCTCAGCCACTCGGAATGATCAGACTCTGCCCGACGCGCACTTGTCCTTTGCGCAGGTTGTTGCGCCGCTGGATGGCTGCGGCGGTCACGCCGTAGCGCTTGGCGATCGTCGCGAGCGTCTGGCCACGCTTCACCCGATGCGTCAGCACGGACGAGGCGCGCTGCCGACTGAACTTCTGGTGCGCCGGTAGGCTGGCGTAGCGCACATCAAAGGTATCGGCGGCCCCTTCGGGGACACGGGCGCGATAGCCCTTAGGCACGTACAACTTCCCGCCCAGGACCTCACCGCTCAGCGCCGGATTGAGATCCGCCAGAGTGCCCGCATCCGTGTCGGTAACGCGCACGAGCGTCTGGAAGCTGACGTAGTCCGGCACGCGGACCATCTCGCTGCGCAGCGGCGAATGCCCGTGCAGGTCGCCGAAATAGTCCGCAAAGTGGCGTTCAACGTCGAGGGCCGCGAGAAACTCGGCGTAGAAGTTGCGTGAGGCGAACTTGAACGTCGGGCCGTGGTATCGATGGATAATCTCCACAACGTCAGTCGTGCCGACCTGCGACACGGCGCGCGCGATACCGGCACGCCCGTGGTTGTACGCGGTGATCGCCAGCGGCCAGCTCCCGAGAACCTCGTAGTTCCGCTTGAGGTGTTGCGCCGCAGCCTGGGTCGACGCGATCGGATCGCGCCGTTCGTCGACCGCGCCATCGACCTGCATGTACAGCCGGCCGGTCCCCGGCATGAATTGCCAGATCCCCGCCGCGCCCACCTTGGAGTACGCGCGCACGTTGAAGCACGATTCGACCAACGGCAACCGCGTCAACTCGATGGGCAAACCTTCACGCTGGAAGATCGCCTCCATCTCGGGCAGGTAGCGACGCGACACCTCGACCCCGGCAGCGAAACGGTCACGCAGTCCCGTCTGCGCGCGGATGCGATCCTCCGCGGCCGCCTGCAGGAACGCGGAGGGCTCCTTGACATTACGGAACAGCGCCCATATTTTCCGCTCCTCATCCGTAAGCTCTTCTGAGGGATGTGGCCCGAGTTGATGCAGTCGCATCAGAATCGCACGCACGCGCTCTTTCTCGCGCTCGACCTTCGTCTTGGCAAACGCGGCGATCTCGCCGTCGCTGAGACCGCTCTCGGCCAGCGGCCGAAAGTCGAGCACCGCATACACTCGGTTCAAGTGCTCGGTGTCGTGGATGAC
Organism: Binatia bacterium; assembly: GCA_041497995.1. Taxonomy (GTDB): domain Bacteria; phylum Desulfobacterota; class Binatia; order HRBIN30; family HRBIN30; genus DATKMS01. Next base: position 7,910 of record JBGQHM010000220.1, read on the forward strand.
GACCTCGCGCGTCGAGTAGGTCCCGAAGATATCCTTCCAGAATTTGACCTGGGTTTGGAGTCCGTGTGGCACCGGTATCGGCGATGACTCGTTCCGCCCCTCCGGTGCCGCAGCGCGCACCGGCCTAGCACCCAGGAACGTGCCCAGCATTCCCACCACGAGCAGCCACGCTGTGCACGCGACCGCCCCCCGCTGGACCCTCCCACACGAACCCACCTGGTTCCACCTGCGCGTTGCCATACGTACGGCCACGAAGTTACCCAGGCGTGTCGACGCAGTCAATGTTCATCTGCGTCTGTGGGTACGGCCTCAGTCTTGGTGGCGCTATGCCGCCGCGACGATGAATCGTCTGGCAAGGAGATCTCCCTCTCCCGCGCATCATCTCAGCGTGGGAGAGGGTTGGGGTCAGGGTGCAAGCATCGCCGCGTCAGGCTGGCACCCTCACCCTCCCCTCTCCCACGCGGGAAAAACGCGCGGGAGAGGCCATAGATCCAAGCTGGGCGCCACCAAGACCGAGGGGTTACTTCTACGGCACGCGGTAGCGCTCCTCTGTGTCAGCTGGGCGTGCGTCAGCTGCAGCTCGGAACCGGCGGCGCCTCCAGGATACGTCGTCGTTGGACTGGAGAACGGCCCGATCACGCTCGATCCGCGCTTCGCCACCGACGCCACGGCTGCACAGATCGGCGATGTCCTTTTCGATGGACTGACACGACTCGACAGCCAATCACGTCGCTTGCCGCACCTTGCCGCGTCGTGGGACACCCCGGACGATCGCACCTACGTATTCCACTTACAGGTGGGTTTTCGCTTCGCGGACGGCCAGCCGCTGACGGCAGCCGACGTGCAAGCAACCTACGACTCCGTACGTGATCCACGCTCACCGTCACCGAAACGCCAAGCGCTCGCTCCGATCGAAGCGGTCGAGGTCCTCGACCCACTCACCGTACGTTTCCGCCTGCGTGAGCCGTTCGCTCCGTTCCTCGAAGAGTCCGGCCTCGGCATTCTCTCCGCACGGCAGATTGCCACAGCACCGACGCGCCCGCTGGACGAACCGCTCGGCTCGGGACCATTCCTCCTGACGGAGTTCAGCCCGGACGAACGTGTCGTCGCGGCACGCAACGACAGCTATCCGATCGGCCGTCCACGCCTGGCCGGCGTGATCTTCAAAGTCGTGCCGGACGCGGTCTCGCGGCTGCTCGAATTGAAGCGCGGCAGCCTCGATCTGGTGCAGAACGCCATCGAGCCGGACGCGTTGAGCTGGGTGCGCGCGCAGCCGGGCCTGCTGGTCATGACCAGCCCGGGCACCACCTTCCAGTACATCGGATTCAATCTGCGCGACCCGCGTCTCGCCGACGTACGCGTGCGCCGCGCCATCGCGCACGCCATCGATCGCGACGCCATCGTCGACACGATTCTCAAGGGACTAGCGACCGTGGCCAGCGGGTTGCTGCCACCAACACACTGGGCATACAGCCCGCACGTCCCAACCTATGCCTACAACCCGAAACGCGCCAAACAACTGCTGGATCTCGCCGGCTATCCGGACCCGGACGGTGACGGCCCCGCGCCGCGGTTCCACTTGTCGTACAAGACCACCACTGTCGAGCTGCGCCGGCGCATCGCCGAAGCCTTCCAGGAGCAGCTCGCACAGGTCGGCATCGCCCTCGACATCCGCAGCTACGAATGGGCCACGTTCTACAACGACATTCGCAAGGGCGACTTCCAGCTCTACTCGCTGGCGTGGGTGGGCATTGAGGATCCCGACATCTACTACCAGACCTGCCACTCATCGCAGACCCCGCCGCTCGGCAACAACCGCGGCTATTTTCAGGAAGACACAATCGATCAGCTCACCGAGGCCGCGCGCCACGTCTCCGACATCGACGAACGGAGCCGCCTCTACGCGGAGGTCCAGCGGCGCGTCGCACAACTCCTCCCCGTGATTCCGTTGTGGTGGACGACCAACGTCGCCGCCATGAATCAGCGCCTGCAAGGGTATGAGATTCAGCCAAACGCCAGCTACGTATCGCTGCGCGATGCGTGGATCGAGGAGCGCTGATGCGCCGCTATGTGCTCCATCGCCTGCTCCTCGCCGTCCCGACCGTGTTCGGTGTGATCACGCTGGTGTTCCTGTTGATCCATCTGGTGCCGGGCGATCCCGTTGACGTCATGCTCGGTGAGACCGCGCGGGCCGCCGACAAGGTGCGTCTGCGCCACCAGCTCGGCCTCGACCGGCCGCTGCCAATCCAGTACGCGCGCTACCTGCGCCGTCTGGCGCGCGCCGATCTCGGGCGTTCGCTGCACAGCGGCCGGCCGGTGCGCCGCATGATCGTCGCGCGCTACCCGGCAACGATCGAGCTCGCCGGAGGCGCACTGCTCGTGGCCGTGCTGCTCGCGGCGCCGCTGGGCATTGTGGCCGCGGCGCGCCGGGGCTCACTGTTCGATGCGCTCTGCCGCAGCATCGCCGTCGTCGGCGCCGCAATGCCCAACTTCTGGCTTGGTCCGCTGCTGATCCTGGTCTTCGCCATCGCGCTGGAGTGGGCGCCGGTCTCGGGCCGCGGCGGGGTGGCGCACTTGGCTTTGCCCGCGCTGACGCTGGGCATGGGCATGGCGGCAGGACTCACCCGTATGCTGCGGGCCACCTTGCTGGACCGTCTCGCGGACGACTACATCCGCACCGCGCGCGCCAAAGGGGCGAGCGAGCCGCGCGTCGTGCTCACCCACGCCCTGCGCAATGCGGTGCTGCCGGTCGTGACGGTCCTCGGGTTACAAGCCGGCGCGCTGCTGGCGGGCGCCATCATCACGGAGACTATCTTCGCATGGCCCGGCATCGGTCGCCTGACGCTGCTCGCCATCCAGACGCGTGACTACCCGCTCGTCCAGGGATGCATGCTGGTGATCGCACTCACCTACGTGGTCATCAATCTGTGCACCGACTTGCTGTATGGTGTCATCGACCCGCGGCTGAGGACCCGGCAATGAGGGACGTGCTGGCCAACCGACAGGTTGCCGCCGGCCTCGCGATCGTCGCGCTGTTCGTGTGCGTGGCGCTGCTCGCACCCGTCTTGGCGCCACAGAGCCCGGCGACACAAGACCTCCGTGAAGACCTGCAGCCCCCACGTGCGAGTCACCTGTTCGGTCAAGACAAGCTCGGGCGCGACATCTTGAGTCGAGTGATCTACGGCGCCCGCGTGTCACTGCTCGTCGGCGTCGCGGTTGCCGGCCTGTCCGCCGCCTTCGGCTTGGTGATCGGCAGCGTTGCCGGATACGCCGGCGGGCGCATCGACGACGCGTTGATGCGCACGATCGACGTCTTGCTCGCCTTCCCCGGGATCCTCCTGGCGATCGGTTTGTCCGCCGTGCTCGGCCCCTCGTTGCGCAAC
>JBGQHM010000221.1:0-11253 GCA_041497995.1 Binatia bacterium
CCAGCGATCTGGAACGAGCTGATAGTTGCCGAGCGCGCGCCGAAAACCCACCGCGTCGCGCAGCTTGTGACTGGCGCTCCAGACGAACAGCAGCGCCAAGGCGGCGCGCAGGGTGATCCGGATGGTCGGGTCGAGACCGTCGATGCTCATTGCCGTGCCTTCCCGTCCCACGGAGCGACCAGCACGTCCGTCGTCCAGCCCACCGGCTCGACACGTCGCATGAAGCCGCCGTTCAACGCGTTGTAGACACCAATCGCACCGCTGAACTGAGACACCGTAAACAGCAACGGCGTGTCGTCCTGCGTCACCTGGATCGAGTTGATCTCCGCTGGGACGAAGGTATCCAGCATCCAGCTGAACGTCTGGTTGAACGGCCAGGGCCAAGTCGCGCCGAACTCGATCGGGAAGCCGTAGATCGTCAGCCCCGGGCTGACCAGCTTGACGCGGTCGAGGCGCTTGCGGGACGCCAGGTCGTAGATCCAGATCTGCTCGCCGTAGTGCTTGTGGGAGTCCGCGGGGCCACGATGCATAAGCGAGTACAGGCGCCCGGTGCGCTGATGCACAGCAAGGTGTTGCAGTCCGCCGATGCGCCACGTCTCAGCACGCTCGGCGTCGGTGACCAGTGACCACGGTTCACCGAACTTGATCTCGGGACCGGCGACGTCGACCGGATACACCTTGCCCTCGAACGACGCGAACAGCCACTGGTTGCCGTAGCGCACGGCTTTCTCGGTCACCGGGTCTTTGCGCGGATCGAAGAACGGTTCGCTGCGGGTCTTGCTCACCTCGTGCCCGTCGTCGTCGAGGGTCACGGTGAACACCGACCCGTCGCCGCAGATGCTGAAGAAGCGGCGCGGGCCGGCGGAGTAGACGAGGCTGCACCCGGGCGTCAGCACCTCCGCGGTGAAGACGCGCTTCTCCGCGTCGACGATGCTCAGCGACGTGCCCGTCGTCCAGTTGAACACAGCGACGAACCGATCGTCGTCCGACAGCGCCGCATGCCCCTGCGCCACCGCGTTCGTCCCCCGTCGCGGTGGAATGACGACCTCGGCGAGGAGTGCGAGGGTGCGCGTATCGTAGATCTCGACCACGTCGGTGCGCTCGCCGTGCGTGCGGCGGGTATAGTACGTCGCCGGGACGTACATCTCCGTGCGTCGCGACGGGAAGAGCGGCAGGATGGTCCCGTACCCGCCGTTGACGAGACCGAGGAAGCGGCCGTCATCCAAGTCAATGAACGCCATGCGCGCCAGCACCAGATCCGCGACGCCCACCCAGTGTGCATGAAAGGGTTGTGGAAGCGATTCTACCTTCCCCGGGCTCTCGGGTTGCACGTCAGCGCGGGCTGGGTTGGAGACCAACACCGCAAGCAGCAATACGAGATTGAGCAACCTGGATCTCAACGGCGTCTCCGTGCGAGACGCGACTAACACGGGCCGAGGCCCAGCCGCAAGCGGCGGGGACGGGTCTGAGTCGGAGGGAGGGGCGGCCTACGCCGCCCGTGGACGCTCGGCTTCTTGCTGAAGGCGCAAGCGCTCGGCCCGCGAGGTTTGCATCACACGTTCGAGCTCCGCCTCTGAGACCTGGGTGAGCTGCGCCGCCGCGTCCTTGAGGGTGCTGTGCTCGACGGCGCGGGACAGCACCTCGTTCTTGGTGGGCCCGCTCTTGTTGCCGAGGAACGGCTTGATGATCAGATAGGCCACGTCGCGCAGCTTCATATGCCGAATGAAGCGGCGCAGCAGCCGGAGAGTCTGCAGGGGATAGTGCGTCACCTTGTAGCGGAACAGGCGCCGCAGACCGGCAGCGCGCTCGCTGTTGATCACCTCGCCGGGGAGGCAGGTGGGATCGATCTCCGAGCACTTGAAGTATTTGTACCAATCGCCCGCATCGTTCACCAAGCCGCGCGTGACGTACTCCTGCCACAGCGGTGTGCCGCGATAGACGCAGAGGCGGTTGAAGGCGAAGGTGTCCAGCCGCAGCTTCGACGCGAAGTCGAAGGTGGCGCGCATGTCCTCGACGGTTTCATCCGGGTTGCCGACGACGAAGAAGCCGTGGACGATCTCGATGCCCGCCGCTTTCGCGTTGGTGACCGCGGTCTCGACCTCGGCAAGCGTCTGCTCCTTCTTCAGCCGATCGAGCACCGCCTGGCTGCCGCTCTCGATGCCGAACATGATCGTGCGGCAGTGGGCCTTGGCCATGGCCGGGAAGAGGTGCTGCGCGGTCGAGTCGACGCGGCCCTCGCACCCCCAATGGATCGTCACGCCGGCCGCGTTGATGCCGTCGCAGATCGCCTCGATGCGCTTCGGCTGCAGCAGGAAATGGTCGTCGACGAAGTACACTCCGCCGTACCCAAGTTGCTGCAGCTGCTTGAACTCGTCGATCACGTGCTGCGGGCTGCGCGAGCGCCACTTGCCTTCGTTGAAGATTGGAATGTCGCAGAACACGCACGGCCACGGACAGCCGCGGGAGGTCTGCATGGTCGTGAAGCGTTCCATCGACAGGACCGCCGGCACGTCAAGCGGCATCGACTCGACGAAATCCAACGGCAGGCTGTCGCGATCCGGGAAGGGCCACTGGTCGAGGTCGCGGTCCATCACGCGGTTGGGATTGCTCACCAACTGCCCGTCCTTGGCCCACGTGAGCCCGGCGACGTCCGACGGATCGTCCAACTGCTCCAGCAGATCGAGGATGAGCTGTTCGCCGTCGCCGCGGCACACGAAGTCCACCTCGGGACACTGCAGCTTGACCAGCGACGCGTTCAGCGTCGCGAACACGCCGCCGAAGGCGAGCCGCACCCGCGCGCCGGTAGCGCGGATCTGACGGGCAAGCAGCTTCGCGTAGGGGTAGCTCGTCGTACTCAAGAAGCTCAAGCCGACGAGATCCGGTTGCTGGCGCCGGATCTCGTCGATGATGAGCGCGTCCGGGGTCTCCGGATTGGCTTGGTCGAACATGACGCACTCGTGGCCGGCGCGTTTGAGCACCGCCGAGAGCGACATGATACCGATAGGCGGAAACCCCATGACCCGGATGTTGCCGTTGGCCGCACGCGTCGCCGCCGGCAGGGCGTAGAACTGCGGGTCACGAACGTGAATCAAGAAAACGCGCATGCACTACTTCGCGGCCGGTGCCGCCTTCTTACGGGCCGCCGTCTTGGCACGCGCTGCGGGGGTCGGTGTGCGGGCGCAGCGGCAGCGGCCACAGGTGCAGATCGCTCCCTGACACTTGTCGCAAATCGTCAGTCCCGGAGTGAGCGGCGCCCCACAAGCAGGGGCCTGGCAGCGGTTCCAGTGTTTGCCCAGGTGCATCTCGGGATGGTCGGGCACTTCGTCGAGCTCGTCGTCAGTGGCGAACAAGACCCCGAGCTTTTTCGAGCGGACGCGATAGGCAGCCGCGATGCTCGACCACACCTCAACCTTGACGTGCTCGCCGCTGTCGCGCAGCGTGACCCAGTGCTCGGGGCCGAAGCGGGGTGATGTATCTTCTTTGCGCATAGGGGACCTCCTTGACGTGTGATGGTGTAGCTGCGGCCGTGGAGCTCAGGGTGTCATGCCGCTGCCGTGGCAGCGGGCTCCCGATGTGCCGCTCGATAGCATGTAGTTGGGCGCGCTCTTCCGGCGCGGCGAAGCTCGAGGCGTGGCCGCTGGCTCCGGCGCGTGCGGTGCGGCCGACCCGATGGACATAGTCCTCGACCGTGTGCGGCATGTCGTAGTTGATCACGCGCTGAATGTCGGCAACGTCGATCCCACGAGCCGCGATATCGGTGGCGATCAAGATGCGGTAGCGGCCACCGCGAAACCCCTCAAGCGCCTCACGCCGCTGCGACTGCGAGCGATCGGCGTGCAAGCGCTGTACGGCATGACCGGCATTGCGGAGTGTGTGCGCCAGACGATCCGTGCGGTGCTTGGTGCGCGCGAACACCAGCATCGTGCCGGCATTCTGTTCGACCAACGACAGGAGCAACGGGGTCTTATGTGTGCCCTCGACGAGGTAGACATCCTGAGTGGCGTCGCGGGGTGGCAGCGCGAGCTGGCCCACGTCGACCCGCACGGGGTTGCGCAAGTGCATCCGCGCCAGCACGCCGAGATCAGGCGGCAACGTCGCGGAGAACAGGAGTGTCTGCCGAGGTGTGGGCAACGCCGGCAAGGCGCGCATGATGCGATCGAGCTGCGGCTTGAAGCCCATGTCCAGCATGCGATCGGCTTCGTCGAGGACGACGATGCGGATGTCCTTCAACGACAGTATGCCACGTTCGAGGTGGTCGACCAGCCGGCCGGGTGTCGCGACGATGAAGGCGGGGTGGCCGCGCAGCGCGCTGATTTGCGGACCATAGGCGACGCCGCCGACGACGAGGGCCGAACGGAGGCCACACCCCAGGCGGTGCGCCCAGTGGTGTGTCTGCTCGGCTAGCTCACGTGTGGGAGCGAGGATCAAGGCGCAGCCGTTGCCGTCGGCCCCGGCCGCGGCGCGCAGGCGTTCCGCGATGGGAATGATGAACGCGGCGGTCTTTCCCGTACCCGTCTGTGCGGTGCCGATGACGTCGCGCCCGGCCAGTGCGGCCTCAATCGTCTGCGCTTGAATCGGTGTGGGGGTTTCGTAGCCGGCGGCGGCGATGGCGGCTCGCATCGGTTGAGAGAGGTGGAATTGTTCAAAGCGAGGTGTTGCGGCATTCAAGAGACTCACGAACCTTTCGTTTGTGCTGGTGCGCCTATTGCAATCGGATGGCGCGTGGAACCGGGTGAGACCGGGTGGACTGGCACCGAGAGCGCGGATCTCACACGGCGCTGACAGTGCGTGGTGGGAAGCTGTCAGCCGCGCGCCTCGCGCGCCGGCGCGCGTTTCCGAGTCTGTGCGGACACGGCGATGGGGACGACATGAACATGACCACCCCGCGTGCCACTGCGGATATCAAGCTGCTCGAGCAATGCCTCGAGCTCCGGCTCGTCGGCCGTGGCGACGCCGATGAAAAAGAGAATGCTGCTGCGGTGGCGGGTGCGGCGTTGCGAGAAGAAGAGTAGCCGTTCATGGCAGCTGCGGCGGCGCAGATCGCTGCGCAGGACCGTTTCTCCGTACGCGATTCGTCCGCGCACGGGACTGACCCGCATGATCTCGGGAACCGGTAGGGACGCGCGCTTCATCCGCACGCAGGAATATCCGAGCTCCGTGAGGTGCGCCTCCAGTTGGCGGCGCAGATGTAGGCGTGCAGGCGAGTCGGACATGGGTCACCGCACCGCAGCACTCGCCGTTGAATGGTCGACGACCTCGGCGACCGGTTGGCGGCGAAGATACTGAGCGCCGATCCACCATTCGCTACCGTCGGCGAGTCTGCGAACTTGGTAGAGGAGTCCATCCCGTGAACGGGGCCGCCACGAGACGATTTCGACTTGCTGGCCGTCGATCAGATCGTTGGCCAGTGGTTTACCGTTGGCATCCATGAGGGGAACGGGGCTGAGCGTCGGGCTTCCGTGCAGCGGCCAGTGCACGAAGGCGCGCCACCCGACGCAAAAGATCGGTGCCGTCCGTGCGCGCCGCGGCGCAGGCTTCGATGGGGGCAAGTTGTCAAAGGTCGCCATTCTGTTCTCCTGTCGCACTGGTGAGCCCCGCGACGCCGGCACATGGGACCGGGTCGCAGCTGCGGCCAGTCACTGTGGGCAAGACGGCGCGGCGGCCACTGCAGCAACGGCTGCAATGTGGCGTGGCCGCGCGCCGTTGCCGACGACGGGACGTTGCGCGACTAATACCGACGGTTCCACCCGCCGCCGCGACCACCGCCGCCACCGCCGGGGCCACGACCACCACCACCGCCGCCGCCACCTTCCCGGTCGCGTGCCTCGTTGACCTTCAGCGCGCGGCCTTTGAGCTCGTGTCCGTCAAACTGCTGGATGGCCTTCTGCGCATCCGCGTTCGATCCCATCTCGACGAATCCGAACCCGCGGGACTGCCCGGTGGCGCGGTCGGTAATCACCGCCACCGACTCACAAATGCCCGCTTGCGCAAACAGCTCCTCCAAGTCCTTGTTGGTCACCTCAAAGGCGAGATTGCCAACATATAGCTTCTTTCCCATCTCTCGACACTCCTTGTTGGGTCGCCGCAGCGACCGCGTTGACGATGAGCCCGTGGTGCCAGGGCCCCGGCACACCGTCCTGACGCATGTGCCTCACGGTCAACGACATCCGTTGTCGTCACCGTGTGTGTCTGAATCCGCGAGCGGGAAAGGCACCAGAGGGAGAGGTCGGTGGTGGGATTCTCGCCGGACAGCCAGCGTGCAGACATTAGCAGCCCGGACCGTATGGCACAACCTTGGGACGGGGGTGGGTCGGAACTGGTAGCCAGGGCCTATTGACCCCGGGGTTACCGCGATGCGTGCTTGTGCTGGCGATAGCGTCGGATGAGTGCGTTGGTTGAACTGTCGTGACCCAGCCGCGGTTCCTCGGTGCTTTCCAGCTCGGGAACGATCCGTTGCGCCAGAGCTTTGCCGAGCTCGACGCCCCACTGATCGAAGGAATCGATGTTCCAGATCGTCCCTTGTGTGAAGACGCTGTGCTCATAGAGCGCCACCAGCGTGCCGAGCGCTTCCGGCGTCAAGCGCTCGGCGATGATGGTCGTCGTCGGACGGTTCCCCTCAAAGAGCCGGTGCGGCACGAGCCAGTCGGCCGTGCCCTCGGCCTTCACCTGTTCGACCGTCTTGCCGAAAGCCAGCGCCTCCGTCTGCGCGAACACATTGGCCATCAGCAGATCGTGGTGTGGCCCGAGCGGGTTTAACGTCTGCTGGAAGACGATGAAGTCGCACGGGATGATCTTCGTGCCCTGGTGGATGAGTTGGTAGAACGAGTGCTGCCCGTTGGTTCCCGGCTCGCCCCAGAAGATGGGTCCGGTTTGGTATCCGACCGGCGTCCCGTCGAGCGTGACGTGCTTGCCGTTCGACTCCATGGTGAGCTGCTGCAGGTACGCGGGAAAGCGCTTCAGGTACTGATCGTACGGCAGTACCGCGACCGTTTGCGCGCCGAAGAAGTTGTTGTACCAGACGGCCAGCAGCCCCATGAGCACCGGCAGGTTGCGTTCGAACGGGGCCGTGCGGAAGTGTTCATCCATCGCATGGAAGCCGGCGAGCAGCGCACGGAAGTTCTCGGGGCCGACGGCGAGCATGGTGGACAGGCCGATCGCCGAGTCCATCGAGTAGCGCCCACCGACCCAATCCCAGAACCCGAACATGTTTGCCGCGTCGATGCCGAACTTGGTGACTTCAGCGGCGTTGGTCGACACCGCAACAAAGTGCTTCGCCACCGCCTTCTCGTCGCGTAACGTCTTCAGGCTCCAGTCGCGTGCCGTGCGGGCGTTGGTCATCGTCTCGAGCGTGGTGAACGTCTTCGACGAGACAACGAACAGCGTCTCGGCGGCATCGAGATCCTGCGTCGCCTCGACGAAGTCGTTGCCGTCGACGTTGGAGACGAAGCGGAAGGTCATGCTGCGCTCGCTGTAGTGCTTGAGCGCTTCGTAGGCCATGACCGGGCCGAGGTCCGACCCGCCGATGCCGATGTTGACGACGTTGCGGATGCGTTTCCCGGTGTGCCCTTTCCACGCTCCGCTGCGCACGCGGTTGGCGAAGTCGGTCATCTTGTCGAGCACCGCGTGGACCTTCGGTACGACGTCCTCGGCGTCGACGACGATCGACTGCCCCTTGGGCGCGCGCAACGCGACGTGCAGCACCGCGCGCTTCTCGGTGACGTTGATCTTCTCGCCGCGGAACATGGCGTCGATCCGCGCCCGCAGGCCTGACTCCTCGGCCAGCGCGAGCAGCAGCCGCAGCGTCTCGTCGGTCACGCGATGCTTCGAGTAGTCCAGATACAGGCCGGCCGCCTCGACGGTGAAACGCTCGCCGCGCTTGGGATCGTCGGCGAACAGCGTGCGCAGGTGGAGATCGCGGACGCGCGCGTAATGTGCTTCAAGGGCCTTCCACGCCGGCCGCTGCGTCAGCGGCGCAGTGCTCGTGGTCATCTTGGTCTCCCTTCCCGGTATCAACCGGCCTTCTTCAGGGCCGTGCTCTTGTCGGTGAGGCACCCGAGCAACTCGTCCCACGACTTGACGAACGCGTCGGCCCCGTCGCGTTGCAGGTCGGCCGCGAGCTTGTCGAGATCAACCCCGGCCTTGGTGAACTCGGTGAGCATGCCCTCTGCGTCACCGCCGTCGTGCGGTAGCATCGCGCCAATGTCGCCGTGGTCGGCGAGTGCGAGAAGCGTTTTCTCGGGCATGGTGTTGATCGTGTGCGGTGCGGCGAGCGACTTCACGTAGAGCACATCGGAGGCCTTGGGATCCTTTGTGCCGGTGCTCGCCCACAGGAGCCGCTGCGAGCGGGCGCCCACGTTGAGCAGCCGCAGCCAGCGATCACAGGCCAGCAGGTCGCGGTACGCTTTGTAGGTGCGCTTGGCGATGGCGATGCCCAGCTGGTTCTGGAGATCCGGTGGGACCTTGCCCGCCACGGCCGCGTCCCAGCGGCTCACGAACACCGAAGCGACCGAGCCGACGCGCGGATTCAGGCCCGCGGCAACGCGTCGCTCGATGCCACGGATGTATGCCTCCGCGGCGGCGACGTACTGCTGGTGCGAGAAGAGCAACGTGACGTTCACCGGCACACCCGCGAAGATGGCCTCCTCGATGGCCGGAATGCCGTCCTTGGTGCCCGGAATTTTGATGAACAGGTTGGGCCGTGCGGCCCTGGCCGAGAGCTCCTTGGCGGCCGCAATCGTGCTCTTCGTGTCATAGGCGAGCTTGGGCGAGACCTCGAGCGACACCCAGCCGTCGACGCGGTTGGTGGCGTCGTGGAGCGGGCGGAAGAGATCCGCGGCGCGCGTCAGGTCTTCCAGCGCCAACTCGAAAAACAGCGGCTCGCCCGTCTTCCCGGCGGCGGTCTTGTCCCGGATCGCCGCATCGTAGTCATCGCTGTTCTTGATCGCGTGGTCGAAGATCGTCGGGTTGGATGTCAGACCGGTGACCGACAGCTCCTTGATGTAACGCGCCAGGCCGCCGCCAGTGAGCAGCGCGCGGGTGATGTTGTCGAGCCACAGGCTCTGGCCCGCTTGGTTCAGCAGCTGCGTTGCCTTCATGATGTCTCCTTTCACCGGGCGGCACCGAGCAGCGTGGGCAGATCGTATGTGGTCACGTCGCCGATACGCTCGATCGTGACATCCGGCGGCGGGTACGTCGCCACCTTGGGATCGAATGCGTAGTGCCCTTGTCGCGGGAAGACCGTCGTCAGGCGGGAACCCCACACCTGCTTCACCGCCGCTAGGATGCGGACCTTGTCGTCGACGAGGACGTAGTGCTCGGCGGGGAAGCGTTGCTCGACGTCGTCTAGCTCCTGCTCCTTGTGAATGTAGATGAGGACCCGTCCCTCGACCGCGTCGAACAGCCCGGAGCGCTCGACCTTGCGCGGCTGGAAGACCACGTCGCCGTCGGAGAGGATGACGGTCGGTCCAAACTGAGCCAAGTGATCGAGTGCGTCGAGCGAGCCTGGAAAGAGCCGATTGGCGAACGGGTAGTTGATGAGGAAGGAGGACACGGCGAGGAGGTGAGGATCACGCGGGTTCTCGATGCGGTACCGTTGCAGCGCGCCCAAGTAGTCGGCGTAGCCGAGCTGGGTGCGCAGCTCCTCGAAGAGGGCCCAATAGCGCTCTTGCGACTCGGCCCCGACCGAGCTGGTGAGGTGACGCTTGAGGTCGGCTGCGACGCGATCGTTGTCGAGGAGCGTGTTGTCGACATCGATGAGAAACACGACGCGGCTGCGCGCCGCAGCAGGTGCAGTCATGGCCGGCTCAGCTCCTCTCGAGTACTTCAACGTGGCCATCCGCGTGACCCACGAGCACGCGTTCGGCGGTGCCGAGAAACAAACCGGTGTCGACGACGCCGGGGATAGCAAGCGCCGCCGCTTCGAGGTCGCGCGCGGCACGCGGGTCGCGGAGCGGCTCGCGCACCGCACAGTCTAGCGTCAGGTTGCCATTGTCGGTCACGAACTCGCGTTTGCCATCCGCGTCGATACGCACCGTCGGCACGAGACCGAGCGCTTTCAGGCGGCGCGTCACCAGGCCACGCGCCAGCGGGATCACCTCGATCGGAATGCGGCCGCGTTCGCCGACCGTGCGGACCAGCTTTTCACGACCGACGAGGATCACCTGCCGCCGCGACGCGGAGGCGACGATGCGCTCGCGCACCAGCGCCCCACCCCATCCCTTCACCAGGTCGAGATTCGGCGCCACCTCATCGGCACCGTCGACGGTGACGTCGAGGATGACGTCCTCGTCTAGCGCGATGAGCGGGATGCCGGCGTCGCGGGCCGCGTGTTCGGAAGCGGTCGATGTCGGCACGCCCACGATGCGCAACCCTTGCCGCACGCGCTCGCCGAGCTTCGCGATGAACGTCAGAGAAGCGCGCCCGGAGCCGAGCCCGACGCGCGCACCGTCCGCAATCAGGTCGAGCGCGCGCGTCGCGACCGCCTGCACACCGGGGTCGTCTGTGCCGCCTGCACCCTGTGTGTGACTCATCCCGCTGTCCCTCTCCGACTCACATCGGGTTGTGCCAACCGCCGACATCTGCGGCCAACCGGTCGGCTTCGGCCGGTCCCCACGTACCGGGATCATACTCGTGCACCGGCGTTACGTTACCGAGGATTGGCTGCACGACAGTCCACGCCGTCTCGACGGCATCTTCGCGCGCGAAGAGCACCGCGTCGCCCACCATCGCGTCACCGAGCAAGCGTTCGTATGGATCCATCTCATCGCCGGCCGGGGCCCGCACGGCGGAGAGCTCCACCGGCATCAGGCTCGGCTGCTCCTCCCCGGGCTTGAGAATCCGGGCGCCGATGGCGATCACCACGTCGGGGCTCAGGCGAAAGCGGACATAGTTGCCGAAGTCGGGAAAGTTTTTGGCCAGCGGCGGCCGCCGCAGCTCCGCGACCACCTCGGTCGTCGTCGTCGGCAGGTTCTTTCCGGCGCGGATGAGAAATGGCACGCCCTCCCACCGCCACGAGTCGATTTCGAGGCGTACCGCTCCGAACGTCTCCACAGTCGAGTCCGCTGCGACACCCGGCTCCTTGCGGTAGCCACGGAACTGGCCCCGGACCAGCCCGTCGGGCTGCAGCGGACGAATGGCGCGGAACACCTTCACCTGCTCATCGCGGATCGCTTCATGATACGTGCTGACCGGCGGCTCCATGGCGAGGAAGCCCACCACTTGCATCATGTGATTCTGAATGACGTCGCGGATCGC
>JBGQHM010000222.1:0-11214 GCA_041497995.1 Binatia bacterium
AGAACTCTACCGACTCCGACCGACTGTACGGCCTTTTCCCCGTGCGTTCCCACAACGGCACGATGAGCAACAACGAGGCGACGAACACCACGCTGGACGCGGCACTCTACGTCGGCCAAAGCGACCACATCACGATCACCGGCAACAGTACCCACGAGAACTTGCTCGGCCTGGAAATCGAGAACAGCAGCGACATCACGGCGAAGAACAACGAGGTGTTCAACAACACCCTGGGCATCATCGCCGACGTGATGCCGGGGTTGCAGAAGAAGGATCAAGCGAACGTGCTGATCTCAGACAACAACATCCACGACAACAATCACCCCAACATGGCCGACCAAGCAGACACCGAGCAGACGCCGCCGGGCACCGGTCTGGTGATTCTCGGGGGCACCATGGTGACGGTGCAGAACAACAAGGTCAGCAACAACGGCTTTGCCGGAATCATCGTCGCCAGCTTCTGCACAGGCACTGGGGCGTGCGGTGGTACGATCGACATTGATCCGAATCCGAGACACAACCGCATCGCGAACAATGACCTGAACAACAATGGGAAGAATCCGCCGGCCGACCCACTGGAAGCCGCATTGGCGGCTGATCTGGTCTGGGACAATACGGGGACCGACAACTGTTGGGTGGGCAACACCGCAACAGCGACAGCGAAGACCCTTTCGGGAAGAAAGCTGCCGGTGTGTCTGTAGGCTGTGGTGGCGCGACGGCGTCTGGCCGCGTCGCGCTTGGTCGATTGTATCAGCCGACCGCTTCAGTGCCGTCGAAGGCGAGGACATCGGGACGGCACACGAAGCGCACGGGCGGAATGGTGATGTCGGCCACGGCGAGCGAGGCCGAGACCGGGTAGACCGGCTGTACGCGGGCGTCGCCCCAAGCGGCGCCGTCGAACGTCACCACCCGTGGCCGGCCGCGCTCCACTCGGTGGATGTGATAGCGCAGCTCCACCTGTATGAGCCGCAGCCCGCGCGGCGTCTGCGCGAGGTTCACGTTCGCGACATACTGGACGTCCGCCGGCGACAGCGGATCGGGATCGGCAACGATCAGGTCGAGGATGGTGCACTGCTTTGCAACCACAGCCGCACGCGTCGAGTCGTAGGAGCGATGGAGCTCGATGCCACCCTCTTCGACGGTGAAGCCCCAGCGATTGCTGAGCGCCTCGGCCGCGTCGCGGTTGTCGACGACGGCGGAGATCAGAAAGGCGCGCAAGCGCAGACCGCTGCGGCATTCGAGGCGCGTCTGCGCCATGGCGAAGCTGCCCCAGGGGCTGGTGGGGCAGCGGTAGATGAGCCACGACACGATCGGTGGATCCGTCGGATGCAGGGCAGGCGGCAGCATGGCGTCACGGTGCGGCGTGGCGATTTCATACATCACCTGCAGCACCTCGGCCTGCTCGCACACCACCGGCTCGCCGCCGAAGCCGCCGATGGCTGGTGCCCGAACGGCGAGCTCGTCGACCTTCGCGCTGCCGACTAGCATGGCGGCCCACAGCGGAGTGTCATCATGGCGTGGGAGCACAGCCTTCGAAAACGGCTGTGCACTGGCCGTTGCGACAGGACGACATCGGGCAGGCGAACGTCCCGTCCGCGCAGAGCTTGCATGGCGCGCCAATTACCACGCAGTCCGCATCCGTCTTGCACTGCGACGACGGAACCTGCTGGCACAGGCCGCCGCAATCAGCGCCGCCGGTGGCGGGATCGCAGTCGTCCGCTGGGTCATCGATGCATTCGAAACCGTCCGGGCAGGCGGTGCCGGCGAATCCTGCGCAACGCAGCGGGGGCGGTGGACCCACGGGCGCGCAGATGCCCGGACAATCCGCTCCCCCGGACGTCGGATCGCAGGTGTCATTCGGGTCATCGACGCATTGGTAACCCTTTTGGCAGGGGATCCCCGCAATGCCTCCGCATGTATTCGGCGATGCGCACTTCGGGACAACGACATCACACTGGCCGTTCGTGCAAGTCGATTGCGGGCAGGCGACGGTTCCATCGGCGCAGACGCTGCACGCGACCTTCAGCTGCGGGCAATCACTGTCGTCTCTGCACCCCGTTGGTTTTCCCGGTTGGCAGACACCCGGGCAATCGGCGCCACCGGTGGTTGGATCGCACTCGTCACTCGGATCATCGACGCATTCGAGATCTGCGGGGCAGACTTCACCGGTAAATCCGCCGCAGCGCGCCGGTGGTGGCGGAGCATCCGGGACGCAGATGGCTGGGCAATCGGCGCCACCCGTCGTCGGGTCGCACCGGTCGGTTGGGTCATCTACGCAGGTGTATCCTGGCTTGCATGTGATCCCAGCAATCCCGCCGCAGCCACTCGGCGACGGACACGCGGGCATCCCAACCTGGCACTGGCCGTTGACGCAGCTTGAGTAGGGGCACGCAGCGCTCCCGTCGGGGCACATGCTGCACTCGGCTTTGATGGCTGGGCAATCGGCATCCGTCTCGCACCGTTCCGGCTCCACCGGCTGACAGGTGCCGCCACAGTCGGCGCCTGTCTCGGGATCACACTGATCAGTCGGGTCGTCGACACAGCGATAGTTTGGTGGGCAGACGGCACCAGTGATGCCACTGCACGCGCGCGGCTTGTCGATCGGCACACAGACGCCGAGGCAGCCCGCTCCACTCGCATCGGGCTCGCAACCACCGTTGGGGTCATCGACGCAGGTGTAGCCTTCTGCGCACGGCAGCGAGGCGAGGCCACCGCACCCCGTCGGCTTGGGACAGGTCGAGACGATGACGTTGCACTGGCCGTTGCTGCACACCGCCCGCGGGCAGGTGGACGAGCCGTCCGGGCAGACGCTACATGGCGCCAGCACCGTTGCGCACTGGTCATCGGCTGTGCACTGCGGCGTCGTGGTTGGTTCGGGAGTCGGCTCGCAGGCGGCGCTGTCACACTTGGGTGGCGCGCTCGGCCCATCGCTCTCCGTCGGCTGCGTACGCCCAGCCAGGTCGGTCGTCCCCGGCGTCGTCCCCGAACCGCCACAACTGGCGAACACACAAGCGGCCAACAAACCGAACAGCACTCGTGATCGTGTGTGCATGCTTCCCTCCTCCTTGGTCGCGTGCGACGGACGGCACTAGCGGTTGTTCGCGTACCAAACAAAAATTGTTGCGTCAAGCACGAAACGCGGGAATCACCTCGCGCGCGAACAGACGCAGACTCTCGATCACCTGTTCCTGCGGGATGATCTCGGACGCATTGACGATGAAGTTGATGCTGTCCACGCCAATCGACTCCCAGCGTTTGACTGCGGCAATGATCTGCTGCGGGTCGCCGATTGCGATGCCTTCGGGTACGGCACGCCTGTCACCTGGGCTGCCGTCGTCACTACCGGTCCGCGGGGCCAGGTTGCCGAGCGACTGGTATGCACGGGTTGGGTAGGCCTCGCGCGTCGACAGCAAGTGCGCGTTGAGCAGACCGAAGACGCCCAGCATGAACAGACCGGTGGCGGCGGCGGCCTTTTGATCCTCATGGCAATAGAGGAAGTTGAGCGTGGCGACCCGGTTGTTCACTGCGCCCACCGGATCGCATAGCTGGATACGGCGGCGGTATTCCGTGGTGCGGCGTTCCTGCTCGGCGTAGCTCGCGGCGGCGACGCCGAGGCAGCCGATCCCGCGATCCGCGGCGTCCAACTCGGTGCCGGGGCTGGTGACCGTCACCCACAGCGGCGGGTGCGGCTTCTGCAACGGCTTTGGGATAACGGCGCGTTCGGGCATAGAGAACGAGATGCCTTCGTAGGCAAAGCGCTCCTGGGTCCACATCTTCGGGAGCACACGCACGTACTCGTCCCACGTCTTTTTCGTATCATCGGGATTGACCTGGAAGCCGCCCAGCTCGGTCCAAGTCGACGAACGCGCCGTCCCGAACTCGAGGCGACCACCCGACAGGATATCCAGGGTTGCTGCGCGCTCTGCGACCCGCACCGGATGGTTCATTTGAGGAACGCAGACCACGGCGCCATGACCGAGCCGAATACGCTGCGTTAGCATGGCGCACGCGGTGAGGAACAGTTCCGGAGCCGAGGAGTGCGAATACTCCTCGAGGAAATGGTGCTCGACTACCCACAGGGAATCGAAGCCCAACTCGTCTGCGACGCGTGCCTGTTCGAGGGCGTTCGCGAAGACGCGACGCTCGGCGTCGCCGGTGAACGGACGCGGGACCGAGAGCTCGAAGAAGAGGCCGAACTGCATGAGGTGGAAAGGTAGATCCAACAAAGCGCCGCGACAGTCAAGAAGCGATCAGTCAGAACCCTTGACCTGGTAGGTACCAGTTTGCCACGCTGGAAGCCGGACCGGATTCGGAGTATCTAAAAGGTCCCGAGCTACGGAAACCCCTATGGCGGAGACGACGGACATCCAACAACCCACGACCTCTGGTGCGGGCGCACCGACTGCTGTTGAGCCACCACGGTCACGACGGGCGCGCGGTGCTGATCGTACCGGTGAAGTGGCAGAGGCGTTGGACACCGAAGGGTCCCCCGCTGCGGCGGCGGCAGCGCCCTCGTATCCAGACCTCAATGCGCCCGATCTCTATCTCAACCGCGAGCTCACATGGCTGACGTTCAACCGCCGCGTGCTGCACGAGGCCCAGGACGAGCGCAACCCGCTGCTCGAACGGGTCAAGTTCCTTGGCATCGTTGCCTCCAACCTCGACGAGTTCTTCATGAAGCGCATCGGCGGCCTCAAGCAGCAGGTCGCCGCCAGTGTGCAGGAGCTCACGCCCGATGGCCGCAGCCCACTGCAGCAGATCACCGAGTGCTACGCGGTCATCCGTGATCAGGAAGCGGAGCAGCGCCAAGTGCAGCTCCAGTTGCTGGAGCTGCTAGCGAGTCAAGGCATCCGTATCAGCTCGTACGAGGAGCTGACACCGGAGGAGCAGAGCACGTTGCGTGAGTATTACTACAAGAACATCTTCCCACTGGCGACGCCGCAGGCAATGGACCCGGCGCATCCGTTTCCGTTCGTCTCCAACCTGTCGCTGAACTTGCTCGTGACGCTGCACTACCCCGGCGAGACCGAGCCGTTGATGGCGCGCGTCAAGGTACCTGTGGGCAACGGCATCCCCCGTTTCCTACGGGTCGGCGACGCCAACCACTTCGTGCCGCTCGAAGACGTCATGTCTCACAACCTCGACCTGTTGTTCCCGTCGATGGAGGTCGATTCACGTGAGCTCTTCCGGGTCACGCGGAATGCCAACACCGAGCGCGATGAGGATGAAGCGGACGATCTGGTTGCCATGATCGAGTCGGAGCTGCGCGACCGGCGCTTTGCGCCGATCGTGCGCCTCGAAGTGATGCAGGGCATGGACCCCACGCGCCGCGGGATGCTGGCGGCGGAGTTGGGATTGAACGAGCGTTCCGACGTGTTCGAGGTCGAGGGCATGCTGGCCATGCGCGACATGATGGAAGTGGCTGCCCTCGACGTGCCGGCGCTCCACGATCCACCGCATCGGCCGACCGATCACCCGCGACTGTTGGAGTCCCGGAACATCTTCCACATCATCCGTGATGCCGGCTCGCTGCTCCTGCAGCACCCGTACGAATCGTTCTCGACCTCGGTCGAGCGCTTCCTGCGCGAAGCCAGCGAAGACCCGAAGGTGCGGGCCATCAAAATGACCCTGTACCGCACATCGAGCGACTCGAAGA
Organism: Binatia bacterium; assembly: GCA_041497995.1. Taxonomy (GTDB): domain Bacteria; phylum Desulfobacterota; class Binatia; order HRBIN30; family HRBIN30; genus DATKMS01. Next base: position 5,657 of record JBGQHM010000222.1, read on the forward strand.
TTCTGAACTACCTGAGCGAGGCGGCGCGCAACGGCAAGCAAGTCGCCGTCGTCGTCGAGCTGAAGGCGCGGTTCGATGAGGCAGCGAACCTGCACTTCGCGAATCGCCTCGAAGAGTTCGGCATCCACGTCACGTACGGCGTCGTTGGGCTGAAGACGCACTGCAAGGTTATTCTGGCGGTTCGCCAAGACTACAACGGCTTGCGCCGCTACGCGCACATCGGCACCGGGAACTATCACGCCGGCACGGCGCGGACCTACAGCGACTTCGGCTTGCTGACCTGCGACGATGTGATCGGCCAGGACCTCACCGAGCTGTTCAACTACCTGACCACCGGCTACCGCCCCAAGCGCACCTACCGCAAACTGCTACCGTCGCCCAAAGTCCTGAAGAAGGGACTGATCGCGAAGATTGAGCGCGAGATCGCGGCGCATTCCGCCGCGGCGCCAGGGCTGATTCAGTTCAAGGCCAATGCCCTCGAAGACGTGGACATCACCAGGGCGCTCTACCGTGCGTCGCAGGCCGGCGTGAAGGTAGAACTGTTGGTGCGCGATACGTGCCGGCTGCGCCCGGGGTTACCCGGTCTGTCGGAGAACATCCGCGTCATCAGCATCATTGGCCGCTTCCTGGAGCACGGTCGCATCTACTACTTCCGCAACGGTGGCGAGGAAGAATACTTCATCGGCTCGGCGGACTGCATGAAACGGAACCTGGAGAGTCGCGTCGAGGTCGTGGTGCCGGTCGAGGATCCGCTGCTGCGCAAAGACCTGCGGGCGGTGCTGGACGCTCAGCTCAACCCCAACTGCAACGCGTGGGAGATGCAACCCGACGGCAGCTACGTACACCCGCCGAACGGGCAGGCCGCCAAGAGTTGCCAACAGGTGCTGATCGACCTGGCGGAAAAGCGGCTGCGCGAGGCCAGCCGTCTCAAACGTCGTCGCCCACAGGGCTTCGCGCGGCGGGCGGCCAAATGAGACCGGTGAACCCCACCACGGAAAGACCGAGGCTGTTACGCGTTGCCACCGCGACCTTCCAGAAGGCAAAGGAGCACCGTTCTGCGTTGTCCGCTCTCTGGGACGATCTGATGGCGTTGTCGCGCCTCGTCGCCGCATGGGCGCGGGGCGAGTACACGGCGGTTCCGTGGCGCAGCATGCTCATGGCCATCGGAGCGCTCATCTACTTCCTGGATCCGCTCGATGCGATTCCCGACGCCATCCCCGGCTTCGGTTACATCGATGACGCCTCTGTCGTGGCGTTCGTTGCCGGTGCCCTCAGGGCAGACATCGAGCGGTTCACTCGATGGGAGCAGGCGCGTCAGGACTGGCTGCGATCGGCGCGCGGGCGGCGTGGAATTGAATCAGCGCACGCCGGCGGATGAGAACCGCGGCTCAGCTAACTACGCCTTGATCCCTAGCCGCTCGAACGCCAGTTTTGCCGCCCAGCGATAGTCCGCCTTGCCCGACGGGCTGCGCACCATCTCGTCGACGTAGAGCACCGCCTTGGGCAGCTTGTAGCGCGCCAGGTGATGCGCGCAGAACTCGATCAGCTCCTTCTCGGGTGGCACTTCGCCGGCGCGCGCCTGCACCACGGCCGTGACCTGCTGTCCGAACCGCTCATTGGGTGTGCCGACGACCACCGCGTCATACACGGAGGGATGATGCTTCAAGGCTTGCTCGACCTCCTCGGGGTAGATCTTCTCGCCGCCGGAGTTGATGCTCACCGAGCCGCGTCCTAGTACGGTGATCGAGCCGTCCGCCGCGAGCTTGGCGTGATCGCCCGGCACAGCGTAGCGTACGCCGTTGATGACCGGAAAGGTGCGCGCTGTTTTTTCTGGGTCCTTGAAGTATCCCAAGGGGACATGGCCGCGCCGCGCGAGCCAACCGCTTTCCTCCGCACCGGGCGTCAGCGGGCCGCTGAGGTCATCCTTGAGGACGGTCGTATCGTCGTTCATGCGGAAGGTGCCGGTAGTTGCCTTCACGCCCGCCATCGTGACCTGCGAGCCGTGGCCGCCGGTTTCCGAGGCGCCGAAGCCGTCGATGATCATCAGGTGCGGGACTTTGTCCAGGAACGCTTGCTTGAGTGCCGGAGTAAGAATCGCGCCGCCGGAGAGCAGGACCTTGAAGCTGGGCAGATCGTAGGTCTTCTTGTCGAGCTGGTCGAGCAGCGGCCGCCCGAAGGCATCGCCGACGATGGTGAGGAACCCCACGTTCTCACGCTGGATCGTTGACCAGACGTCGTCGGGATCCAAGTGTGACGTATGGGTCTGGATGACCACGGTGCTGCCCTGGTGCATGGTGTTGAACGCCATCCAGTGCGCCGCGCCGTGCATGAACGGTGGCGCCGGTAAGGCACGCATGGTGCCGCCCTGCGCGGCCGCGACGACCGTCTCGATCGAGGTGTGCCTCGATGCGCCGAGCGGATGCCCACCGAGCGCTCCGAAGAAGATGTCTTCCTGCCGCCAGAGAACGCCCTTCGGCATGCCCGTGGTGCCGCCGGTGTACAGGATGTAGAGATCGTCACCCGACCACTCGACGGTTGGACGCACGTCCGGCGACTGGCGTAGCGCGTCTTCGTAGTCGATTGCGCCAGGCAGCCGCGCGTGGCCGGACTCGTCGGCCACTTGCAGCAGCAGCCTGAGGTGCGGCAACTCATCGCGAATCTTCTGCAGTGTTGGTGCAAAGCGGGCGTGGTAGATCAACGCGTGGCAATCAGCGTCGTTGAGCAGGTAAATCAGCTCGTTCTCGACGTAGCGATAGTTGACGTTGAAGGGGGCGACGCGGGCTTTGTACCCGCCCACCATCCCTTCGAGGTACTCGTTGCCGTTGTACAGGTAGATGCCGAGATGATCCTGGCCCGACTCGAAGTTTTGGAGGCTGGCCCGTTCTTGATGGCAGCCAAGGCGCCTGCCGATCAGGAAGTTGGCGAGCTGCCGCGTCCGCCGGTTGAATTCTCGCCAACTGACGCGGCGGTCGCGGAACACGATGCATTCGCGGTCGGGGATCGCAGCGGCGATCGCCTCGTTGATCTCTGCGAGATTGAAACCCATGGTGTGGCGCACTCCTGGTGGTTGGCATCGTTAGCTTTGGCAGCCTCGGACGGGGAAGGCAACCGCTCGGTGTGCGCTAAGCCCAGGGGAACGCTCATGCGCAGTACGCTGGGTGCCAGTAAATGCACCTCGCGCTGGCGGAACCAGGAATCGATCGACAGCCAGACCTCTAGCTCATACGGAATCTCGCCCACCACCATGGCCGCGGGTGCGGCGTTCCGCAGCTGATCCAAGCGCACCTCCAGTGGCAGCCGCAGCGTCGCGTGTCCCATCGGCGGCAGCGATACGGCGACGTCGATGTCCCCGGCGGCGAGCTCGGTCTGATTGACTGTCAGTCGGTATCGCAGCGCGTGCGACGTGAGGGTGTACGAGTTGGGATTGTGCACGATCAACTCGAAGGCCAAGCCGACAGTGGCTACCGACACCGATTCGACTTTGGATGCAGCGAGCTGCATGGCGGGAGCCTCTGTGCGCCCGGTGGCCCGTGCGATCACGCTGCACCCGGTCAGCGGCAGGCTCAGCGCTACAAACGCGATGACCGGCGCGATCGAATGGCGCCCGTGCTCAGCGGTGCGCCACGGTGTGCGATGGGTCAAGGGGCGGCTCGTCGACGTTGGTGCCAAGGACCCGTGGACGCCGCTATCGCTTGACGATGAGGAAGGCCTTGCGCAGCCGCTGCACCTGGTCCTGCACCGATGGCAGCCGCTGCGCGTCGTTGAGCGCCTGGAAAAGATCCGTCTCACTGGCCTCGCCGCGGCGCTCGCCCCCTTCGTGCACGGCGTCGAGAATCTCGTGGATGAGGCGCGGAATCTCGCGCTGCGGAATAACCAAATCGCCACGGGCTAGCGTGCCGCTCCAGTTGGACGCGAACGGCCGCAGCACGTTGAGAATCCGTTCCGTCGCGCTGCGATCCTCCGACATGGTGAACCCTCCTGTGTGTGCCGGGCGTTGAATCTACGCTTGGAGAGATAACACAACGGCCGGAGTCTGGGAATCTGGCGGGGCGGGTGCTCGGTGGGTCGATGCTCCGGCACGAGATGGTTCGTTCCGCCGGTGTTCGGTAGCAGTTCGGTGGCGGAGGGGTTGCGAGTTGGGTGCGCAGACTGTTAATAGTTCGACTTCCGAGCCGCTCTTCACGCGGCAACCTAATACGAATTGGGGGAATCATGGCGCTTGATGCAAAAGCAATTGCGGCGACAGCCGCGGAGTATGCCAATCGCGAGCCGCACGAGATCCTGGCGATCGCCCTACGCGAGTACCCAGGCGATGTTGCTGTCTCGTTTAGCGGTGCCGAGGACGTCGTGCTGGTTGATATGGCCGCGAAGATCGGCGGCAAGTTCAGAGTCTTTTGTCTCGACACCGGACGCTTGCACGCCGAGACCTACCAGTTCCTGGAGAAGGTGCGCCAACACTACAAGATCGATGTGGAAGCCTTCTTCCCGCAGCCCGATGCGGTTCAGAAGTTGGTGCGTGAGAAGGGGCTGTATTCCTTCTACAAGGACGGCCACAAGGAATGTTGCGGCGTCCGCAAGGTTGAGCCCCTGGTGCGCGCCCTGAAACCGCTCAAGGCGTGGGTCACCGGTCAGCGCAAGGATCAAAGCCCCGGCACGCGCGCCGAGGTCCCCGTCGTGCAACTCGATCCGACGTTCGGCTCTCCGGAACGGCCGCTCGTGAAGTTCAACCCGTTGGCGCATTGGACCTCCAAGCAGGTGTGGGCGTACATCCGGGAGCACGATGTCCCCTATAACGCGTTGCACGATCGCGGCTTCGTCTCCATCGGCTGTGAGCCTTGCACGCGTGCAACCAACCCCGGCGAACACGAACGTGCCGGTCGCTGGTGGTGGGAAGAGGAAACCATGAAGGAGTGCGGCTTGCACGCCGGCAACGTGAAGTAGGGCTGAAAGCAAATGGCGTATGGCCTATGGCGTGGTGCGATCCTGAGTTGTCTTGCCATACGCCATTCTGCCGTTTGCCATCAGCTGACTCAGATCCCCCCGATGTCGTCGGGGTCGACGTCGCGCGCCTGGTCGAGCGTCGTCACCGTCTGTCCGAAGCGTTCCCGGACAAGTTGCAGTACGCTGGTGTAGGTCTTCTCGCCCTTCTCGTCCCGCACCACGAAGAACGGTGCGCGTTCGACGCCCAGCCGCTTGCCGAGGAGCATGCCCGGGCTGTTCGGGTCGTCCTCATACGCCCAGACAATTTCATCGACGCGGTCCCAGAGTCCACGCGACTGCAGGTGCTCCATCACCTCCGCGCACTTGCGACAGTCGGACCCGTCCCGCAGCTTCTTCTTGACCATCGTGATGTGCATGAGCGTTATGTAACGCCGGTCACCCGTTGCGGCAAGCCACCTGTGGCAAGTGGACCTCACCCCGCCAGCCGTTCCGCTTCATCCACCATCTGAGCAAGCGGTTCCAGACCGAGCTGCCAGAACTGCGGGTCGTCGACGTCGACGCCGATCCGCTGCAGGAGGTTCTGCGGTGTGTCGGAGCCGCCGGCAGCCAGCAGATCG
>JBGQHM010000223.1:0-11203 GCA_041497995.1 Binatia bacterium
ATGACGCAGACGTCGCTGCCCTCGCGGTGGTGACCGGCGCGTTCGGCCAGCCGTTGACTGACCTGGCGGCCGTCGCTGACGCCACCACCGCGCCAATCCTCCGCGATGATCTCATCGTCGATCCGCGCCAGCTCTACCACTCGCGTTTGCATGGCGCTGACGCCGTGCTCTTTCCGGCCACCGATCTCGAGAGCGAAGCGCTCCAAGAACTGGTCATCGTCGCCAGCTCGCTGCACATGGCGTCGGTGGTCGAAGTCTTCACCGCCGCCCATCTCGCCGCAGCGCTGCGTCTTCCCCACGCACTCATCGGCTTGCGTTGTCTCGGCGCGGACGGCGGACTCGATATCACGCAGACGCTGCAGCTTGCCCGTGAGGTGCCCACCCAGCGCACAGTTGTCTGCCTGCCGGAAGTTGCCTCGGCGACAGAATGTGCTCGCCTGCGCGGCACCTGCGATGCGGTTGTCATCGGCGAGACGCTCCTGACATCCGGCGATGTCGCGACGACTCTCCAGGAGCTACTTTCAGCCTGAAAGTGGAAAGCGTGGCGCACCGCCGTGCGCCTTCTTCAAATCACCCCGACCGATTGGAGCCAATCAATCGCGAACGGCCAGGGGCCGTGACCGCTGCTGAGATTGATATGTCCAGCCCCGGGAATGATCTGGCATCGTACACCAATGGTCAGCGCAATCTCTTCGAATTCCTCCGGTGAGGTGAACTCGTCATTGTCGCTGCCAACCACGAGGGTGCGGCCGGCGATGGGTGCCCAGGCCGCCGCGCGCCGCGGCGGAGGGAAGAAGCTCTGCACCGGCTCGAAGATGAGAAAGGGCGACGGGGGCGCGACGAGCAGCGCGGCATGCACACCGGCCGCGCCGCATTCTGCCAGCAGATGATCAATCGCCCAGCAACCGAGGGAGTGCGCGACGAAGGTGACCGGATCGCTGTGTGCGCGAGCCAGGATCTCGGCGAGCATCGCCACCCACGCATCCCTCTGCGGCGCGGCCGGCTCCGGCAGGTCGGGGAATCGCACGCGAGCGCCTCTTCGCTTGAGCTCGTCCTCGATCCACCGCTGCCAGTGGCCTGGTCCGGAACCGTCGTAGCCGTAGACGATCACAACCATGTGCCGTGGTTTCGCATGGCGCGTCGTGCTCGGCAAGGTCGACGCTGGCATTGGCGGACCGTGTAGCCTCCGTTGCACCAACGAGCACCCGTTGCTACGAACAGACGACAAGAGATCCACCAGGAGTCGATGATGCCTGCTTCTCGTAACGGCTTGTTCTTCGCCCCGGCCTCCGAACTGGCTGACATGATTCGCAAGCGGGAGCTGTCACCCGTCGAGCTGATGCGCGCCACGCTCGATCGCATCGACGCGGTGAACCCCAAGCTCAACGCCTTCGTCGCCCTCAGGCCGGCCGAGCACTTACTCGACGAGGCCAAAGTCATCGAGGCGCGGCTGGTTCGTCGTGAGGACGTTGGGCCGCTCGCCGGCCTACCGCTCGGCGTGAAGGACCTCGAAGACGCGGTCGGCTTGCCCAACACGCACGGGTCGCTGTTGTTCAAAGATCACCATCCGGAGCGCGACACGATCCAGGTCGAGCGTCTGAAGCGCGCCGGCGCCATCGTGATCGGCAAGACCAACACGCCCGAGTTTGGCTACACCGCCTTCACCACCAACCGCGTCTTCGGCACCACCCGCAACCCGTGGAACCTGGAGCGCACGCCCGGCGGATCGAGCGGCGGCTCGGCGGCGGCCCTTGCAGGTGGACTGGTCGCGTTGGCTACCGCGTCTGACGGCGGTGGATCTGTGCGTATTCCAGCCACGTACACCGGACTCTTCGGGCTCAAGCCAACACAGGGCCGCATTCCGTGGGGGCCGGATGAGATGTTACGTGGCTCGGCAACTATCGTCAGTGGGCCGTTGACGCGCAGCGTAGCTGACGCCGCGCTCTGGCTCGACGTCACCGTGGGCCCGCATCCCGCGGATCCCTACTCGCTGCCGCATCCGGGTTACGCGTACACCGAGGTGATGCAGCGAGCGCCGCGGCCGCTGCGCATCGCGTACACATCGTCACTCGGATATGCCCGTCCTGAGACGCAGGTCCGGCGCGAGGTAGAGGCCGCGCTGCGTGCACTGGAGAGCATCGGCCATCGAGTCGAGCCCGTGCCCTTCAGCATCCCGGACGTCGTACTGGAGTGGGTGTGTCTGATGTCTGCGGAGGACCTCGGTTTCATCGGCCCCTATCTCACGGATGACAGCCTGCTCGACCCTGGGTATTTGCCGGGGCTCGACATCGGACGGCAGACCACCCCGGCCGATCTGGGGCGGGTGCAGCGCGTCCGGACGCAACTGCTACGGAGCCTCGAGCAGTTGTTCTCCGAGTACGATCTTCTGGCGACGCCGACGGTCCCGACGGTGGCGTTTGGGGCCGAGGGGCCGCTACCGTTTGCCGTCGAAGGCACGTCGGTCGAGACGCCCGGGGGTGGCATCGCCTACACCTATCCGTTCAATTTTTCGGGCAACCCGGCCGTCTCCGTACGTGCCGGCTTCAGCGACGACCGCCTGCCGGTGGGGCTACAGCTGGTCGCACCGCGGCTGCAGGAAGACCTGTTGCTACAAGTCGCTTCCCAGTACGAGCGGGCGCGTCCCTGGCATCACGACTGGCCGGCACTGTAGGCGCGTGCGGATCGATGCTTGACTCCGCGTTGCTGGACGTCGCCCGCTACCGGGTCATCTTCGCCGACTGCGACCCGATGCGCATCATGTACTATGGGAGCTACTTCCGGCTCTTCGAGATCGGTCGGGCCGAGCTCTTCCGTTCGCTGGGACACCCGTTTCCGGAATACATCGCGCGCGGTTTGTACCTGGGTGTCATTGAAACACACTGCCGCTATTTGAAACCGGCGCGCTACGATGACGATCTCATCATTCGCGCCGGGGTGACCGACATCGGCCGCGCCCGCATCGAGATCAGCTACGAGATCACCGCACTCGACGGCGAGATCCGCGCCAGCGGCGCGACACTGCATGCGGTGCTGAACGACACTGGCCGCCCGCAGCGCATCCCACCGGAGTTTCGGGAGGCGGTGCTCCAGCATGCGCATCGTGACTCTCGCCCGTGAACAGCCCTCGCCCCCGTCAGGATTGGCGGCAAACCAACTCTAAGCATCGGGCGGAACGGTCAATCTTTGGCTCTTTGCGGTCGTGAGTGCGACACCCTTGCCGAAGCGCGTGGCGCCCACATGAGCTGGGCGAGCGTGGCACGCATCTTGGTTCAAGATTAACAGGAATTGGTTCTCGAATGTCAGGAGAAAGTGCTGCAGTGGCGCTGGGGATGAGTGCGGGGGTGCCGGAGCAAGTCCCACTCGAGTTTACGATTACCACCGACGACTTCGACCTGACTCTCCTACCACCCCAGGCGCGCACCCGTGCGACAGCGGCCTTTCGGGAGGCGGTGCGTGATTTCTTGCGGCGGGAATTTCAGTCGTTCGGTGGCTGCGCCACCGTCCAGGTCGACGACTGGAACATTCAGGTGACGTGGACGCCGGGCCGCGAGGCTCCCGATCCTCTTGAACAGGTCATTCGCCGGTTGCGACTGGGCGAGTATGGCCCCGCTGTCACATTGCTGGAGCTCTTTCTGAGCGATCGGCCCGACCAGGTGAGCCTCTTGTACAACCTCGGTGTAGCCCTGCGTGACACGGGCAAGCCGCTCAAGGCCGAGAGATACCTTCGTCGGGCCGTCGAGCTCGCTCCGGCAATGACCAACGCCTGCGTTGCGCTGGGCGGTGTGCTCCAACAGAACGGCAAGACGAGCGAGGCCATCCACGTGCTGCGCGAAGCGACTCAACGAGACCCGGACAATCCGTGGGCACAGCACAATCTCGGCGTGTGCTTGATGGCATCGGGTCGAATCGAGGAAGCACAGGTGTGCTTGCAACGGGCAACCCAGCTGAATCCCAGAGACCAGCAGGCTTGGTTTGGCTTGGCTCAGTCACTGGAGCGGCAGGGCCGCACATCCGATGCGTACAGAGCGTATCGAAAGGTGGTCCACATTGACGAGCGTGGCCAGATCGCCGAAGTGGCGCGTGCTGCCCTACGGGCAATCGCCCAGAAGGTAGGCCGCGATCAATCGACAGAGATTGAGCGACCCGATGCGGTGATGTACTGTCTCGGCGCCATCGAGAAATTCGAGACGATATCGCGCTCCCAGATTCAGCGCGCCGTGATTGAGATCGCGACGCTGGGAACCAAAGGGCTTGATGTGAACAATGCCGCTCGAAAATACCGGCTCAAGAGTCTGCCGGGTGAGTTCAGCGGACTGCACCTAGTCTGCCTGATGTACGTCGGATTCAAGATCGTGGCGCCCCAGAAGGACATCGGTTTCGACCTTTCTACGGAGTACGCCGCTGCCAAGTTGATCCATGCCAAACGCTGTTGAGCATCGTGCCCGTGCCGAATCCACCCGCGTTCACGCTGGCTGATACGCAGGGGACGCTGCGCCGATTTCCAACGGGCTGTCCTACCCTGCTCTGCTTTGTGAAGGCGGACTGTCCGACTTGCACCCTCTCCGCCCCGCTGATCGACGTGGTGCATGGCAGCTTTGGTCGCACGGTCGAGGTATGGGCCATTTCACAGGACACTGATGGCGGTGCGGAATTCTCGGCACGCTATGGACTCTCGTTGCCGACGCTCAACGACTCCGCGCTAAGCGTGTCGCACGCTTACGATTTGGACACCGTGCCGACGATCCTTCTCGCCGACGCGACGGGGCGGGAGCTGCAGCGTTTCGTCGGATTCGGCAAGCACGATTGGCAAAAGCTGAATACACAGCTCGCGCGGCTCACGCAGCAACCGCCGCCGGTCATTGACTGGACTGCGTATCCCGAGTCGCGACCAGGCTGTGGATCGAAGTCCGTGGAGCCGGGCGTATCCGAGCGGCTCGCCGCGGAAGCCAGCGGAAGCCCGTTGCGGGCGCGGCGCATCGACATCGCCGATGCAGATGATCCGTTCGAGTTCCTGTTCGACCAAGGGCTGACTGACGGTCTGCCGGTCATTCCGCCGACGCCGGAGCGCGTCCTGCGCATGCTGCAGCACGGCACGCTGCGTGATCCGCAAGATGTCGTGGCAACGGTGCCGCCAAACATGGCGCCGGCCACGGTTGAAAAGATCGCCATCAATGCCGTCATGGCCGGCTGCAAACCGGAGTATCTGCCAGTCGTCATCGCGGCCATCGAGGCGGTGTGCACTGACGAGTTCAACATACACGGCGTCTTGGCGACCACGCACTTCCCGACGCCAGTGATCATCGTCAACGGTCCGATCCGCGACCGCATCGGGATGAACTATCGGATCAACGCGCTGGGCCAAGGCAACCGCGCCAACGCCACCATCGGCCGTGCCGTGCAGCTGGTGGTGCGCAATGTCGGCGGCGGCCGGCCCGGCGAAGTCGACCGCGCCGTGCTCGGCCAACCCGGCAAGTACACCCTCTGCTTCGCCGAGTTCGAAGAGCGCAGCAACTGGGAACCGCTGCACGTCGAGCGCGGCTTCAGGCGCGAGGACAGCACCGTCACCGTGTTCGCTGGCGGTGCACCCACGGGCTTCGTCGACCAGCTGGCGCGCGACGCTGAGTCACTGGCGACTAGCTACGGCCTGGCGCTTGCCGCTGCGAGCCACCCGAAGCATTGCTTCCACGGTGAGATCGTAGTCGTCGTGCCGCCGGAGCACGTCGACACATTTGCCACCGACGGCTGGACGAAGGATCAGGTGCGCGACCAGATCCAGTTAGTGACGACGCGTCCGGTGCGCGACTGGATGCAGGATACAACGTGTGCGGAAGGCATCCCGCCGCAACTGGCGGAGCGGCTCGGACTGGACACACCCTTGCCGAAGTTTCGCACCAGGGACATGATCACCATCGTGGTCGTGGGCGGCGAAGCTGGCAAGTTCGGGGCCTACCTTCAGGGATGGGTCAGTGGTCCGATGGGGTCCGCGATGACCACAAAGAAAATTGAGGAGTAAGACAATGCCCCAGATTCTCGATCCCACGGACGAGCGCGTACCGCTGCGGCGCACACTGGCGCCGCGCCCGGCAGCCATCAGCGGAACGGTCGCGTTGCTCGACATCTCGAAGCCCCGCGGTGACGTGCTGATCGATCGGCTGCAAGCTCGACTGGCCGAGCGGCTGCCCGGGGTGCGCTTCGAGCGCTACAGCAAGCCCACCTTTACCAAGCCGGCACCGGACGACTTGCGCCGGCGGATCGCGGAAGAGTGCGGTTTCGTCATCGAAGCCCTCGCCGATTGAGGGTCGTGCACGACGTGCAGTGTGCACGACACGACATGGTTTGAGATCCAGGGCCGACCAGCGGTGTTCGTGGCCTCGAGCGCGTTCGCCGATGCGGCTGACATCCAAGCCGCTGCCCTCGGGCTTCCCGAGGTGCGCCGGGTCCTCGTCCCTCACCCAATCCAAGATGCCACGAACGAGGAGATGCAGGCCAAGGCCGACGCTATCGTTGAGCAAATCATTGCGGCGCTGCGCGCGTGACGTGGATCTCGTGAAGTCAGGCCCTTCCTGGGGCAGAGATTTGCCGTTCCTGTCACACCGTCGTCACTCAGTGTGGCCCCTCCCGCCAACGACCTGAGGCCTGCTGTAGTCTTTGCTGGGTACATGTGTTGCTCATGTGCCCACTCGATGGTTCGCGAATCGGACGCGGTAGGGCGGAAGAACACCTTTCTTCTCTGCCGCTATGTCCTCATCTTTTCGACGGGAGCGCTGGCGTTCATCGAAATCGCCAAGGACTCTTCGCCACTGCCGGTGGCGGTTCTGATCATAACTGCGCTGGCCTCAAACATTGTCCTGAGCCAAACCTCTCCGTTCAACTTCTTCGACGCATGGACCCAGGCACCGGTCCTGGTCTCGGACACCGCGATGATCTCGATCGCCCTGCTCCTCACCAGGGCAACTCAAGAGTCGTTCTTTTTCTTTTTCTTCGTATTGATCATGGCGGCGAAAGTCGAAAATTTGGTGACCCTCGGCATCTGCGCGGCCTTAGTCGGAGTGGCTAGTTTCCTCATGGCAGACCCCTCGGGTGGCTGGGCATCCCCGAGTCTGATGCGCATACCCTTCCTGTTCGCCGCTGCCGTGTTCTTCGGGTATGTCGTCCTGCCCGAGCGCACGGGAGAAATGAATGGTTTCAGCACTCCTGCTCCGGTAACGCGCAAGCCTTCCGCAATGAAGGGGCCACGTCTCAGGGACGCAACCGTCGGCTGACGCTGTGGGACACGCGGCCGCAGTGTCACCAACCGCGCAGATCAACAGGCAGAGTATCGACGATATCGTTTCCGGCAACGAGATGCATGCGTTCGTGGTAAGCGACGGTCGGATCGATGTGTGCGGGCCACACTCGGACGCGGTCGGCGACCTTCAGCGCCTGCTCCGGAACGAAGGTCACGTGTTCGTCGGAGCAGAAAAGTACCTGCGCCGCCCCAATTGTCGGATTGCCGTGATCCATGCCGAGTGACTTAAGACCGCAGTCGGCCACGGCGTACCCCGATGAGACAGAGATCACCGTCGCGAGCACGCTGAGCGCCTGACGGAACGGCAAACCCAGCTTGGCATACGCGGTATCCATCAACGCGTATGATCCGGCTTGGATCTCACTCGCCCAGACATTGCAGTCGTAGGTTCCGGTTCCGCCCGCAGAGATCAGCTCTCCGCCGACCTGCGCCTGCGCTGCGAGTAAGAGTCGCATCGCCTCTTCGGTGAGGCGACCTCGGATGGCGCGGTCTTCAAGGCCAACGACGTGGCCCTCGTACCCCATCACACCGCGCACCGTGAGCCCCTGTGCACGGGCAAGATCAGCCAGCCGACCCGCATCGTCCGGTCGGCAGCCGCACCGCGGCAGCCCTATGTTGACGTCAACGACCACCTCGAGCACACCACCGGCAGCCGCCGCCGCAACGGTCTCCTCCGAGTCTACGGCTACGGTCACACGCGCATCACATTTTCCTAGGCGACGCGCATCCACAACTTCATTTGCGAGCAAAAGGTCGTCACCCAGACCAGCAGCTGCCATGCCCTCGACCTCACGGATGGTGGCACAGGTGAACGCGCGGTGTCCCGCCGCAGCCTGGCGACGCGCCAGCGCAGTACACTTGTGCGCTTTCACATGCGGCCGCAGGCGCCGGCCCGGCAGTGCCGCCGCCATCGTCGCCAGATTGTGCTCAAGCGTCTCGGCCTCTACCAAGAGCGCGGGGGTTTGCAAGTCGTGGACCTTCATCTCGTTGTCACACCGGACGGAAGGCCTCGCCTTCAGCCACCGCTGCAGTTGCAGTGTACCGTCGGCCAAACCAATACCGATCCGACTTGCGCGCAACCAACTTGCCTCCCAACAGGCGGCTGACAAACATTGAGGGTTTGTTGTCGGCCGCGATCACACCGACGATCGTTCGTATGCCCTGCGCGGCAAGCCGGTCGTTCGCGTGCTTCGCCAACGCCCAAGCTGTGCCCTTTTCGCCCGTGGTGACGAAGATCTGCGCAGTGAGCCGCACCGGAGGAATGAGATGCCGCTCGACCGCCTGGTACCACGGCTGCTCTGCAGTCACCGCATCCGTAAAAAATGCCGCACCGACGATGCGCCCCGGACGCGTCGCTACCACGGCGTCCGCGATCCGACTCCGCATGCGCGCACGCCGTTCCTGAAGCGGCCGACGATCCATGTCGAACGGCAACAGCCTGGCGACTTCATCAAGATCGCTCTCCGTCATCAACCTTACTGTGATCCCATTCGACTCGATTGGGAACATCACCGGTGTGGGAGGTGGATCGAGGTGCCGCACGAACACGTACCACTCCTCGTGGCCGAATAGGCGCGTCCAACCACGCTGGATGGTAGTACCCAGCCCGTCCATCTGCACACTGAGCAGAAAGGATCCGAGGAAGGGGAAGCGGGCCACGGTCAGTCACGTTCGGGCTTCTGTTTCAACCCTTGGAGCAGCAGCCCGAGCTCGTGCTGTCGCCGGGCTTCCGCGGGCTTCAGCTCGGCTTCGAGTTCGACGGAATCATATCCACACAGAGTCAGCGTCGGATTGCAGATGACGGCTAGACGGCTCACCGCGTCGGGCGGCTTGCCCTTCCAGCGGGCGACGCTCGATGGGTCCACGGACTGGCGGCCGTACGTCTTCCAGTCGCCCAAGCCAAGGTCCTCGCGTTTTTCCAATGCGCGATCCATGAGGGCGGGATCCCATTGCTCTCCCAGGAAGGCCATGACTCGCGCCATGGTCTCGGCCGGTTGTACGGTGAGGTCCTCATACTTCAGCACAATTGCGTTGTCTGCGTGGCGTTTCGCGAAGGCGTCGATCGACTGAGCGAGATCCACCCACGCGTGGGCGAAGGCCTCCAGCATTCGCGGGTACCGAATGACGTACTCATGCAGCTCTCTGAGATACACACCGTTCTTGTTGCACAGCTCCTCGATGCTGTAGGCAACATCAAGTCCGTGGCGTTGGATGCAGACAAAGGAAACCTGCTCGCCGCAGAGCTGTTCGATCTCCTCCAGATAAAATGCGTCGAATGCCGTCTTGGACGCCCAGCGCGGTTTGGCGTGCCGCTGCGCGTACTCCCGGTGAAACGAAAAGGCGAACTCGCGCAGCCGCGCAAGAACTTCGTCGGCAGAGAAGCCCGCATAGCCCAGTCCGTCCAGCACGCCGATCCCAACTCCGTCGGCAATGCGCTCGCTGCGCAAGAAGCGGCCACACGCACCGAAGACGTTGGTTTCGCCGGGGCAGGCGATGTTCGGGTGTGCATCGATCAGGCGCCGCAGCAGTGTCGTGCCGGATCGAGGAGCGCCAAGGATGATGATGCCCTCAGTGGCTGTTGACGTTGTCACGTGGCGCTGGGCCCCCGTCCCGGCTGGCCGCTCGCAGCGGCGAACACGCTACAATCGTCGAAGCGTAGGTGGCCGTCGACCGTCTCAACAATGATCTCCCTAGGTGGATCGTGGCTGATGAAGTGGATTGGACTGGCCGTGAGCCCGTAGGCCCCGCTGCACTTGATGCCGATCAGATCCCCCGCCACCAGCCCCCGCAACTGCACCTGCCGCCCCAGCGTGTCGATCGTCGTACACAACGGCCCCACCAGATTGTAGGCCGCCGCCGGCCCCTGCTCCTCGCTCACCTTGAACATCTGGTAGTTGCGCTGCACCACCGTCCCCAGGTGCCCGGCCGCCGCCAGATGGTGATTCATCCCTCCATCGCAGATCGCTAGCGTCGTCCCGCGCGACTGCTTGGTGCGTGTCACCCGCGTCACAAATATCCCCGCTTCGCCCACCAGATACCGCCCACTCTCCAACACCAACTCGGTCTGCGCGAAGCGCGCGTCCCGCTTGAGCGCATCCAATGCCCGATTGGTCGGGACCGCAATCGCGTCCAGCTCCACCGGCACATCGTTCTCGTGATACGGCACCCCGATCCCTGCTCCGAAGATCAGCCGCTGCGGCCGCACCCCGTGCCGCTCGCACACCCGCGTGAACAGCTCGATGAAGATCGCGTAGTTCTCCACGATCGCCTCGGCCTTCAGACACTGCGTCCCCGAGTAACTGTGGAACCCACACAGCTCCAGGTGTGCCAACCGCTGGATCGCCTCCACGGCGGGGTCGAGCTCCTCTTCGTCGATGCCGAACTGCGTCGGCTTACCGCTCATGTTCACCCCGAAGCCCCGCGGCACCGTGCTCGATCCGATCCGGATCAGGATCCGTTGCTGGCGCCGCGCCTGCCCGGCAATCTGGTTGAGCTGCTCGGCCTCGTCCACCGACTCCACGATCACTTCTCCGATGCCGCGCTCCACCGCCAGGCGCAGCTCGGCGGCGGTCTTCCCTGGCCCGGTAAAGCCCACAGTGCCCGGTGCCCAGCCGCACTCGAGGGCGCGCAGGACCTCGCCGCCCGACGACACGTCGACCGAGTCCACCACCCCGCGCAGGCGGCGCAGCAGGCCCGGGTTGGGATTACTCTTCACCGCGTAGCTGAGGTGGAAGCGATTCCCAAAGGCCGCCCGCACCGCGGCGACGCGCGCGTGCACCTGGTCCAGGAAGTACACGTAGCACGGCGTCCCGAACTCGCGCGCGATCGTACGCAACACCTCGTTCATGACGCCCCCAATCACGGCTCCTGCTGCTCGGCAACGAACCGCAGGATGCAGCCGATCGAGTCCAGGTG
>JBGQHM010000224.1:0-11162 GCA_041497995.1 Binatia bacterium
AGCCCGACGTCAGCGGTGAGACTCGGCAGCGGCAAATCTGTAGGGGTCGAGGTGGCGGTGACGGTCGTGATGCCTGCGCTGGTCACGCTGGCGAAGGTTGTGTCGACCGCAACGTCGGTATCCGTATTGTTCTTCGTGTTGAAGATAGTTGTACCCGCGAGAACTGGGACGTCTACTCCAGTCGGGGTAATCCCTAAACCCACCTTGCCAATCTGTTTGTCTCCCGTGAACCAGAGATTGCCGTCCGGGCCGGCGGTGATATCGTTGGATGTGTTCGCGGGGAAGGGGTATTCGGTGATGACACCGCCTGGGGTGATTGTGCCGATCTTGCCTTCCGTGAACCAGAGGTTGCCGTCCGGGCCAAGGGTGATGCCAAGGGGAAAGCTGTTCGCCGTCGGGATCGGATACTCGGTGACGCTGCCGCCTGTGGTGATCCGGCCGATCTGGTTGGCTCCGAACTCCGTGAACCAGAGGTTGCCGTCCGGGCCGGCGGCAATGCCGATAGGTGCGCTGTTCGCTGTCAGCGGATACTCGGTGATGACGCCGCTCGTGGTGATCTTGCCGATCTTGTCGGCAACAATCTCCGTGAACCAGAGGTTACCGTCCGGGCCGGCGGTGATATCCTCGGGCCCGCTGCTCCCCGTCGGCACGGGATACTCGGTGATGACCCCGCTCGTGGTGATCTTGCCGATCTTGTCGGCAGCAATCTCCGTGAACCAGAGGTTGCCGTCCGGGCCGGCGGTGATGCCGTTGGGTCGCCCCGCGGCGGCGTACTCGGTGACGACACCGCCGGTGGTGATCTTGCCGATCTTGTTGGTCTCCGTGAACCAGAGGTTGCCGTCCGGGCCGAGGGTGATGCCGTTGGGTTGCCCCGCGGCGGCGTACTCGGTGACGACACCGCCGGTGGTGATCTTGCCGATTTTGTTGGCCTGATCCTCCGTGAACCAGAGGTTACCGTCCGGACCGAGGGTGATGCCGACAGGGCCGGAAACGGGGTACTCGATGATGACGACGGCCGCCGCAAACCGGGTGGCAAACACGACGCTGGCAAGCACACTGACGGCGAAGAGCCTCTTGCCTATCGTCCTAGTGTGGAGCTGTGCGGCAGAGATCGTGTCCGTCATGGCCTGCTCCTTTGCCCCCGTGGCGGAAGCCGAGCGCCTCGATGATGCGCCCAACATTGAGACCAATAGCGGTCTTGCCCTTGCTCGGTCGGCGAGCGCGACGACCATTCGCTGCAACCGGCCGGTGGTAAAAGATCTGCATCAATCCGAACCTCCTGCTGCACCACTCCGCTGGGCGCGGCGTCGCTTGTGCGGCGACGACGGGCGCGGCGGTTGACCCATAGGCACCGAGCGGTGAGAGGGTCGGCGAGCCAGCGACTGGAACCGATACGCCGATTGGGTGATCCCTTCGCACGGTCCGGCATAGTCCTTGGCGGCCGCCGCCCGCATGCGCTCGCAGTCGTTGTCGTATGTGGTCCCGTCACAGCCGCACACCGGCTCAAAGTAGGCTTGGCAATCCAACGGCACGGGTTCGCAGACACCCGATGAGTGGGCAACCGTGCAAGCGCCCGCCGGTAATTCGCAGAAGCGCCCGTACGGACACTGGGTGCGGCTTGTGCCGCCGCAAGGGCACGTGCCGGGGCACTCGGCCGTGAATGTCCCGGCGCCGGCCACGTCCCCGATGTTCGGGACATCGAGCGCAGCAAAGGCGCCAACCAGTGTACCGACACTCAAATTCGGTTGGCCACGCGCGATGCTATTGCAGTCAAAGGGACGACCCCCAATCCGCGGACCGACGATGGTACGACCGCGGATGTCGTTCGCACTTCTTACAATCGCTCCCGCGGCCCCGGTTGTGAGCGGAATGTCCTCCACAATGCCAGGGATCGGATCGTCATCCGTGCATGGGATGCCGTCAGGTCCCTTGTCGGGGTTCGTTGGATCGACCGCACATGTCCCTCCGTCCACGATGATTGAGATCGCGAGCCTGGTGGTGAGCACGGCGGATCCCGCTGGTCCGATCCCGATCAGGGGGTGGCTGGGTAACCCGTTGCACACGCCTGGGTGAACAAGGTCGGGCGTACCGTTCGCGCACTGGGGATCTATGTCATTCGTGTTGTGGTCCAACTCGAACACGTAGTTGACGTTGGTCAGCCCGGAGGTACCACAGGCGAACTTCCCCGCCGCGGAGTTCCCGGGCCCGAACTGCGGTGCCGCGAGCGCGTGCACGCAAAGACATCCGAGTGATGGCACTCGAACCGCATCGAACGTCGCCTCCTCCGCCCGCGCGATCACCGGGATGTCGCCGGGCGCGAACAGTACCGCACCGTCCGCATCGAGGACGGCAACGGTGCGCGGCGCACCGGCAACGAGAGGCAGCGAGCCGCTGAGATTCACGGTGAACGGCGATGACGCAAACTGGATGAGCAGCTGCGTCCCGGCCGGATCCAAGGGGAAGTTGATCGTCTGCTCAGTTGTACAATTCGCCGCGCACCCATCACCACCGAAGGTGTTGCCGTCGTCGCACCGCTCGGGGCCATCGATGATGCCGTTGCCGCAGCGGATCTCATCCGGCCTCGGTGTCGGGGTTGGAGTCGGGCATCCATTGAGGGCTCGATTGATGGCCGCCGTCAGCTCGGCGATGGTCACCTCACCGTCTCCGTCGGTATCCAGGGCCGGACAGATGTCCACCGCTGCGATTCCCAGGGCAATGTTCACCCCTTTCAGCAGCTCTGCAACGGTCACCGACGTGTCCCCGTCGCAGTCACCGCTGCAGAGCCGGAGCGTCGTCAGCGTTGGACTAGGAATCGCCGTGGCGGTTGGCTTGCGGGTGGGCGGCGGAGTCGGAGTGGCTGTGGGTGGATGCGTGGGCGTGGGCGGCCGCGGTGAACCCGGCGGTGTCTCGGTCGCAGTAGCTCGCGCGGTAAACGTGGGGAAGGGTTCGTCACCCTGCGGGACTGTGTTGTCACGCTGACGCCCAAACCACACGAATCGTGGTTTGGGTCGGGTGTCGGCCTTGTTTGCAAATGCGAAGCAGGTTCCCATCCAAGTATTGTTGAACGCTCGAGTAGTCAGGTAGTCTCCCCACTGGTTATCAGCCGGCCCGGCGGCGCCCTTCTGTGCCAAATACGTCTCTACCTGGCCATTGCTCTTTCCATCGGCGATCCACGCAACGCAACTGGGGTGGAACGCTCCCACCATCGTCCCGCCTCCCCCGCCAAACACCATCGTGCCGCCAATGTCACCGCGCGCGTTCACGCTGACCGATGGATACATATATGCACCGTTGATGCTGTATATCTGTCGTTCATCAACGAGTCCTCGATCGCTCTCGTTGAAGCGCACCATCTGGACGTAATTGTAGGGAGTCCGGTTCGTTGGTGATCCCGCGTTCCACATGAATCCAATGACGCCTTTCGCAACGTATGCCCCAAGAATCCGATCGTCTGCGTGGCCACAGAAACTATTGCCGTCCGGCCCCATGCAGGTCGTGTCGGGGCTGTACGTGCCGGATATGCGGCGGTCGTCAAAATAGATCGGCGCAGCGGGATCATCGGCCCAACGATAGATCCGAAACGTTGTGCTGCCTGTTGTCGATGCCCAATACATTGTGGTGTGGGCACCCTGAGTAGCTCGCGGCTCAGTGTGAGTGCGGTCTATGTAGGAGTCGTAGTGGACGTCAGAGCAATTTGCCATTTCCGTGAGTGCGAAGCGTGCAACCACGCTGCCGGCCAGCCCTATGCCGCCACACGATGTGGCGGGATCCTGATAAAATGCATCTACCGTTAGATAAACGTAGTTGTCCGAGAAGGTCAGATCAGGAAAGTCGAGGTAGTACTGCACCCCGGGAAAGCCGAGGGTCTGGGCGTTGATATCATAGCCGCAGTCCGCCGTGCCGTCGCCCGCCTTATCCACGACTATGCGCTGCATACCACCATTTTTGGAGCAATGCTGCTGCACCCAGAAAAGGGCGTCACTCCTTTGGTTATAGTCGACACCTACATCGCAGCATTGCCCCATGGTTGGGGGAACCGGGAAGAAGTAGCGACTGATTCGTTTGAATGTCTTTGCGAAGTCAGTAGAAATAGATGCATCCCAGTTGTTCGTCAAAATGATTACTTTTCCACTGTTCGCAACGCTAGGTTCGTTCCTTGAATTGGAAGAAACGATCGGAAGATCAGTCTGCCTGAGAAATGTAAAATCATCATTACTTGATGGGGTTGGTGGAGCAGGAATACGCAGCCACGCTGGCTCAGTCGCGCCGCCCGTAACCTGGGCATCGACCACCACGCCCTGCCGGCGCGGACGCGTCTGATCTGGTAGCTCTCCTTCTTCGTCCTCCCCCTCTTCAGGAGGCAACTCAGCCGCTGAGCCAGATCCTGTAGGGACAGGGGTAAACGTGTCAACTCGGGGTGCCAGAAGTCCTCCCCGTACGGACGCCGCAACGGAAGGTGAAGTGGGAGTAGGAGCGCTGGTGAACGTAGGGGCCGGCGTGCGCGTCGATGTCGGGCCGATCGTTGGCAGCGGCGTCTTGGTGGAGGTCAGTGTCGGTCGGGGCGTCGGTGACGGCGTCGGGCTACGCGTCGGCGTGTCGGTCGTCGTCGGAGTAATCGTCGGGGTAGTCGTGACCGTTCGGGTGCTGGTCGGTACCGGGGTATTCGTTCGGGTTGGAGTGCTCGTCGCGGTCGGCGTAATCGTGCGTGTCGGTGTGATCGTCCTGGTTGGGGTGATCGTCGGTGTTGGGGTGATCGTCGGTGTATTCGTCGGAGTGGCTGCGGGCGCTTCGTAGGCTCCGATGTCGCAGAGGGATACGCCGTCGCTATTTCCATCTGCGGGCCGTGGCGCACCGCGCTGATCGGTAGCGGGCGGCGGGCAATCGGCGCCGGCGCCATCGATAGCCGGGCTGCCCCGCAAAAGGGCTTGTGTAAAGGTGGCGCCGCCGTTGTCCTGCAACGGGCCCAGCAAGGGATCCAGGTTTGACAGATCTCCTGCGGCCGCGAGGCCGCACTTCGCGGTGCTATCAAGGTTGTGGCCGCGCGACGAGATCCTTCCGTGGCAGTTTTCCCCCGCGCTGCTGCTGGCCACGATGGTGTTTTTGAGTTCGACGGTCCCGTCGGTACCCTCGAGCACCTCGATTGAATCGCCGCTGGGAGCGGAGTTGCCGCTCTCGGTCACGTTGGTCAGTGTCACGGTGCCCGAGTCCGCGATGCCACCGCCGCTGCCAACTGCCGTGTTGCCGCTGATCGTCACGTTCGTCAGGACGGCCGCGCCCGCGTTGAAGATACCGCCACCGGATTGTAGGCCGCCGCCGCCGCCGGCAGAGTTGCCGCTGATGGTAGCGTTCGTCAGCGTCGCACTACCATAGTTTTCAATACCGCCCCCGCTGCCGCCGGCCGTGTTGCCGCTCACCGTGACGTCGGTAAACGTCATAGTTCCCGTACTCGCGACACCGCCGCCGCCGGAAGCTGAGTTGCCGGTGACGGACACGCGAGTCATCGTCAAGGTACCGCGATTGACAATGCCGCCGCCATGATCCAGAGGGAGGGCGCCGTTGTGGATCGTGACGCCCGAGATGGTCACTTCGGCATTGCTAGCTATTTCGAACACGCGGTCGATTGCGTTGCCATCGATGGTTGTGCCCTGGGGCCCGTCGCCCACGATCGCGAGGTCCTGCGTGACGTCGAGGTCGCCGGATGCAGCGGCGTCTTCATTCGCTCCGGTGACCGTGAGCGTGTACGTGCCCGGGGAAGAGAACTTGACGGTATCGGCACCGGGTATTGCATTCGCCTCTTGGATCGCTGCGCGGAGAGTGCACTCGCCGCCAACGGTCGCACAAATGAAATCGCCCGGCGTGGCGTCCGTACCATCGTCAGTGGTGTTCACGGTAAACACCGCCGGCGGGAGTACTTCATAGGCTCCGATGTCACAGATTGCGCCCCCATCGTCGTTCCCGTCCACGGGTCGAGGCGCACCACGCTGATCATGCGATGGACAACCGTTGTTGTCGCCGGCATCGATCGCCGGACTGCCGGCGAGCAACTGTTGGGTGAACGTGTGCCCGCCGTTATCCTGCAAGGGGCCAAGCCTCGGATTCGTGCTGCGCAGGTCTCCAGATGCGCTGAAGCCACAGCTCGTGCCGCTGTCGAGGTTGTGGCCTTGGGAAACGATGGTCCCCGAGCAGTTTCCGCTACCGCTGTTATTGGCGACGACGGTGTTCTTGCACGTGAGAGTGGCCAGATTGCCAACACCGGAGCCGTTCGGCGCGGCGTTGCCGTCGAGGGTGACGTTAGTGAGTGTTGCGCTAGCTCCGGAGTCATTCTGTAAGCCGCCACCACTGACACTGGCGGAGTTGCCGGTGAGGGTGACATTCGAGAGCAGCAACGTCGCTGCGGCGGTAGTGCTGTATATGCCACCACCCTTGGATGCTGTGTTGTTGACGAAGGTGACGCCAGTCAAGGTCGCGGTGCCGAGGTTCTCGATGCCACCGCCGTTCTGCGGCACGGCGGAATTGCCATTGAAGGTGCTGTCGGCCGCCGTGAGAAGCCCGGAGTTCTCAATGCCACCTCCTCCGCTCGCCGAGTTGCTCGTGATCGCAACGTTGCTCATTGTGAGGGTGCCTGAGCTGCGAATGGCCCCCCCGAAACCTGCGTCTGAGGCGTTACCGGTTATCGTGACATTCGTCAGCGTTAGGCTGCCGCTGTTTTCGATGCCGGCACCACCCGGTACCGATGTGCTTCCACTCACAATGACGTCCGTCAGCGACAGGGTGCCGGCATTCAGAATACCGCCGCCCGGAGGAGCTCCAGCGGTGGTGCCGGGACTGCCGTTCGTGATCGTCATTCCCGACAGAGCAACTTTTACGGCACCGATGATCTGAAAAACTCGGTCAATCTTTCCCCCGTTGATTTGGGTGAGGCCGGCCCCACCTCCCGTGATGGTGAGATTCGTGGTGATGTCGAGATCCCCGGTGGCCGCGGCATCCTCATTTTTACCGGTGCGGCTAACGATATAGATGCCGTTAGGCAAGGTGATAATGTCCGGACCCGCCAGCGCATTCGCTTCTTGAATCGCCGCGCGGAGCGTGCAAAACCCTCGGGCGGTCGCGCATATGCCGTCCCCGCGTTTGGCATCCACACCGTCAGTGGTGCTGTCGACCAGGAAGATCGCGGCAAATGCATGCGGAACGGCAAAGGATTCCACTGCGACCAGCGCCACAAGTGCCGTCCAAAACCGCGAACGCGGTCTGTCCCTCATTTTGCCAGACCAAACCTCCCCCCGCGCGTTATGGCGCACGGAGCTTTAGAATCCTTCGGGGTTCCATGCCCCCTGCACAGCCCGGCCAGAGGCATGGGTAACCGACGTGATAGGCAAAAAAATCGGTACCATAGTCCAACAGAAACTGTCAATCCGTAAACCTACGGAAAGCCTACCGAGGGAACTCGTCGTCCCCGTCATCCCTGGCATGTACTCTGCGCCAAAGTTCCGATACAACTACCGGGTCTTTCGCGCGAGTGGCCGGTTCGATGGCGACCACCTCTACATGCGGTGCAACGCAGAGCATCCCGTCGCTCGCACAACTCGAACAATTGCGTGACCGCACGCTGCGGCGGTTACCGGCGTTGCGTGTGCACGGAGCAACGCGCGCGCTACGCTTCATCAATGAGGTTGGGCTGGCGTCGTTGTTCGCAACGCGCGGCTTGAATCTGCCGAGCTTGTGGGTAGCAGTGTGTGGAAGGCGCGATCCACGGTTCCCGCACCATAGTCATCATGACCCGGAAGTCGGCCTGGCGTGGAACCTGAAAGACCGGTTGCCGGCGGAGGGCAAGGTCTTCTACGCTAAGCTCATCCGCGGTAGGCCGACTTTCATTGCGTGGAATCTGTTTCCCGACGTCTATCGCCTCTTCGGCCCGCGGGGCGACTACGCCAGACAATATCGCAGCGGGCTACTGTCACCTGCTGCCAAAGCCATCCTCGATGCATTACACCGCAAGCGGCCACAGGAGACCTTCGAGCTGAAGCTAGCCACCAATTTGGCACGGCCGAGTCAGCGACGGGTCTTCGATGCTGCCATGGCGCAGGTGCAGCAACGGCTCTACGTCGCCATGCGGGAAGTCCGCTACGATCCATTCACTTACGTGTGGGACCTCGTCGAAGCCCGTCACCCGGCGCCGGTGGAGCTGGCGAGAAAGCGTCGCCCGCGTGCGGCGGCACACCAAGTGGCACACCGCTATCTGACAACCGTGATCTACGCGACGCCCGCTCAACTCCTCAGCGTCATCGGCGATCGCGGGCTGGCAGAGTTGGCGACTGCCGATCTTCGACGCGCCGGCATCATCGATGCCGACTGCGCCGTGGATGGTCTCCGCGGGCGGTGGCTGGTCGTCTCGGCGACGACGCGGGAACGTCTCGCCGCCGAGCGCCGGCCGGTCATGAGGTGACGGTCTCAGCGCAGGCCGTACTTCAGCACCTTGTCGATCAGCGCACGCCGCGAGAGCCCGAGTTCCGCCGCGGTGCGCGTTTGATTGCCGTCGTTGCGTCCAAGTGCGTCGCGGATGCACTGTGCCTCGAAGCGCTCGATGGTTGCGCGCAACGAGCTACCGTCGTTGGCGGGTGGCGCGGCGTCGGATCGGGCGAACTTCTCGGAGAGCAAATCCGGCGTGATGTCGCTATCCGGCTCCGCCAGGGTGAACGCCCGTTCGACTTCATTCTCCAGCTCACGAACGTTGCCGGGATAGCCGTAGTCGGTCAGTTGACGCTGGGCTTCAATCGTGACGCCCCGCACGCGCTTGCCGGTGCGGTGCGATAGGCGGTCGATCCGGTGTTGCAACAGCAATGGAACGTCCTCCAGCCGTTCGCGCAGCGGGGGCGCGGTGAGCGTGAAGACACTGAGACGAAAGAACAGGTCCTTTCGAAATCGTCCCTCGCGAACATCCTGCTCGAGATCATGATGCGTGGCGGCAATCACGCGCACATCTACTTGGGTGGGCTTGTTGTCGCCGACGCGGCGGATCTCGCCCTGATCCAGAACACGGAGCAGCCGGGTCTGCAAATCGAGTGGGCAATCGCCGATCTCGTCGAGGAAGAGCGTGCCACCATCGGCGACCTCGAACATCCCCTGCCGATCCTCCGTCGCTCCGGTGAAGGCGCCTCGTTTGTGGCCAAATAGCTCGCTGGTGAGCAGCTCGGGTGCGAGCGCAGCGCAGTTCTCAGTCACGAATGGTTTGTCGGCACGCGGTCCGTTGTAGTGAATGGCGCGCGCCAGGAGTTCCTTGCCCGTGCCGGTTTCTCCTGTGATGAGGACCGTCGTACTCGTCGGCACGACGCGCTCCATCAACTCGAGCACACGCAACAGCGCTGGGCTCGTGCCGATGATCTCCTCGAACCGGTAGCGGCCCTTGGCCTCACGCTGGAGGTGCGCGTTCTCGACGCGCAGGCGTTGGTTGGCGGCGCGCAGTTCGTCCTGCAGGCGGATATTCTCCATCGCCAGCCGGTGCACCTCGAGACCCTGGCGCACGACACCGATTCTGAGGACGTCGCCCTGCTCCGCACGCTCGCCAATCAGACGGCGATCGCGATCGAGAATGCGCGCTCGTACGAGGCGCTGCAGGCCCTCACCCGCGATCTCGACGCCAAGGTGCGGCAGCGGACGGACGAGCTGCGCGCCTCCAATGATCAACTCAGTCACGCCTTCGATGAGCTGAAGAGCGCGCAGGCGCAGCTCGTGCAGTCGGAGAAGATGGCTTCGCTCGGCCAGCTCGTCGCCGGCGTCGCTCACGAGCTGAACAACCCGGCCAGCTTCGTGCATGGCGGTCTCGCCAATCTGGCCGAGTTCCTGTCTCGCTTCATCGACGTCATTCACGTCTACGAACACACGCCCATCAGTGATCCCGCTGCCGCACAGGCCATCGACGCGGCGCGCACGCGCGTCCGCCTCGACTACCTGATGCGCGAGACGCCCGAGCTGCTGCGCATCTGCGCGGAGGGCTCGGAGCGCATCAAAAAATCGTCGACGACCTGCAGATCTTCGCGCGCGCCGACCGCGGTGATCGCGTACCCACCGAGGTTACCGAAGGCATCGAGAGCACGATCCGGCTGCTCGGTGACCGGCTGACGCGTCCGGGGATCCGCATCGAGCGTGACTACCGCGACCACCCGCGTATCGAGGCGCACTCCGGGCAGCTCAACCAAGTGTGGATGAACCTGCTGAGCAACGCCGTCGATGCCATCGACACCCACGCGCAGGGCGCGATCCGCATCGCCGTCGACGCCGGCAACGGGGCGCGGACGGGCACGGAGATCGACCAGTGGATTGAGGTGCGGGTGAGCGATAGCGGACGCGGCATCGCACCGGCAGATCTGCCGAAGATCTTCGAACCATTCTTCACCACCAAGGCCGTCGGGCACGGCACCGGCCTCGGCCTGAGCATCGCCTATGGCGCAGTGAAGAGCCACGGCGGCACCATTACGGTGGACAGCACACTCGGCCGTGGGACGACCGTGACGGTTCGGTTGCCGGCGAGTCAATTGAATCACTGAATCACTTCGTCACTGGATCATTGCTCAGACGGAGTGCCACAGTCCTCAATGACTCAGTGATGCAATGACCCAATGAGCAAATTCCTCCTGGTCCTGCTCTCCGAGTTCCTCTACGCCCTCGCCTTTCCGCCATGGAACTTCACACGGGTCGCGTGGGTGGCATTGGTGCCCTTCTTTTGGGGCATCGGCGGCTTGAAACCGCGGGCGGCTGCAGTTGCCGGTGTGCTCTGGGGCACGGCGACGATTTGGACCGTCGCGTACTGGGTACCCAGTGCGCTCACCTTCTACTATCAGCAGCCGCGTTGGTTCGGCCTGCTATTCTCCATCGCGGCCTCGCTGCTCTTCTGGAGCTCCTACTACGCCGCATTCGCCGCCTGCGCTGCCTGGATCACGCCGCGCTGCGCCGGCGTGGCGCGCGCGCTGCTGCTGGCCGCGCTCTGGGTGACGTTCGAGCTGGCACGAGCGCAGCTACTCACCGGCGAGCCGTGGCTGCTGCTCGGCTACGCGCTCGTCCCCAACGTCACGTTGATCCAGGTCGCTGACCTCGGCGGCGTGTACGTGCTGTCGTTCATCGTGGTCTTCGTCAACGCGTCACTGGTCGAGGTGCTATCTGTCGTAGCG
>JBGQHM010000225.1:0-11137 GCA_041497995.1 Binatia bacterium
CAGGCCTTTCTTGGTTTTTCTGACCCAAGCATCGGGCAGAAACTCGAGGTCTTCCGGCTCGTCCCAGATGTCGTCGCCGACGATGAGATAACCGTCTGTTGTTTCCTCCTCGTCATCCGAACTCTCCCGGAACTCCCGCGGCTCGAGGCGATCGCCCACACGAGAAACGCAGATGAAGGCATGGCCGCTGGCGCGGCTGAAGACGTTCGGAAAGATGGGCTTCTTCTGCTCTTCGTCCTGCTTGAACACACCGGGTTCCAGAGTGATGAACCGGTTCTCGTCTTGGTCGATCGTCGTGTAGACGGAGCCCGTTTGCGAAATAAACTGGTGCAGCTTAAAGGGCAGAATCGTGTAGCGCTCGCCGCCATCCTGCAGGCGCTTGTTTGCCGTGCTGATCCATTGAAGCAGGTCCGCAAGGAATTGGCGGCAGACGGGTTCGGCGGCGCCGGACTCCAGAGCGAGCGCTGAAACAATCTCGGTGGTACGTTGCGGCTTGCGTCGGATCAGATCGTTGTCGTGCTCCTCTAGAGCGACCTTGTTTTCCAGCCAGATGGCAACCGGATGCACCTTCAACCGTTCAACATCCTCTTCCGGTTTGACGCCGGCCTCGATTGCGGTCGCAAGCTCTGCCCGACTCGGCAGAGTCCCCGAGAAGGACAGCGACCGTGCGAGCTTCTCGTTCACGACTTGCTCAGGGGCAAAGCGTCGTCCGAACAGCGTCGTGGCGACCTCCGCGACCTGAGCGCGCTGCTCGGCAACGCTACCTATGGACACCATCGTGGCGGAGGTACCGATGCAAACCACCTCGCACGCGCAGCGAGCCCGGATGCGACGCATCAGCATGGCGACATCCGCCCCCTGGCGACCGCGGTAGGTGTGCAGTTCGTCGAACACCATGAAGCGGAGGTTCTCGTAGATGGCGTCGCGAATGGAGCGCTCCCGAATGCGGGTGAGCAACAGCTCCAGCATCATGTAGTTGGTCAGCAGAATCTGCGGCGGGCGTTCGCGCATCCTCTGCCGCGACTCTTCCTTCTCCTGGCCAGTGAACTGGCCAAAGGTGATCGGAAAGTTCTTGCCCGTCGCAGTCTCGTAGTTCTGCTTGTAGCGATTGAACTGCTCAGTCTGCGAGTTGATGAGGGCGTTCATCGGGTAGACGACGATGGCCGTTACGCCCGGCGCCTGCGGATGGGAGAGCAAATGGTGGAAGATCGACCCGATGTAGGTCAATGATTTTCCCGAACCGGTGCCAGAGGTGACGACGAAATCCTTGCCCGCGGTCCCCAAGCGGATGGCATCAACTTGGTGTCGATACAGCGAGTAGCCTCTGAAGATGTCCGCGATGTCGGGATGCAGGGTGCCGTCCTGACAGAGGGCATCAACGCTGCCCACCATCTCGAAAGACGGGTTGAACTGCAGGAGCGGTTTGGGCCAAAGTTTTCCTTGGCTCAGCTCACCCTCGACGACTTCGCTGATCTTGGAATCGGCGATGTTGAGGAAGCTACCGATGTCGGTCGCGTAGTCGGAGACGATGCGGGAGTGAGTTTGGAAGACGTTCATGGTTGGTTCCTAGAGCCTGCGACTCGGTCTCCCATTGAGAGTCCAGCTGGCGAACACAGCGTGGGTCATCAAGTCGACGATTGTGTCCGCTGCCGTCGTGGCAAGCTCCCGATCGGCGGCCTATCCTGCCAGTAGAGCAGTTCGCTGGCGACCCTGCTGTCTTGCGTCCTATACGAGAGCCGCGGCGCCGCCGATCCGAACCAACGGATGCTTACGACCGAAACGAAGCAATTGGGCAGAATACCGTCGACAGCGTCGTTGGCCTGGAGGTCTTCGAGCCTTGGCATTTGTGCATGACCAAAAGAGACAGGCACTTATTGCGCTCCGGTGAAGAGCAGTCAACTGAACAGCCTGCGGTTGCTCTATGGACACAGCAGCTACGGCTTCAGTGCCGCTCCGTCAGCAAATTTCTCGAAGTGCGTCGCCACCACTGGGGCGACGAGGTGCCACTCGGATCTGCTCTCTCCTCCCGGATCACCAGCGGGGAATGACGGTGCTTCGGCTGCGGCTCACGTGGCGCGGTGAATCGCCCCTCGATCGATGAACTGACGCACTCTTCTTCGGTAGGATCCAAAGGGTCGGCGTTACCACCACTACCGTGCAGTCGGGAAGCGGCGTTCGAGAATGCCGAGCAGATCGTTCGCTATGCCTGCAACGCCCGCCTGCGCCGCATCTGGAAGCTGCGCAACCAGCGGGTGCACATGCCGACGCAGATGCGCTGCCGCCGCGCTCGGGTCGCCACGCAGCGCGATCGCCTCGACCTCCCAGGCACGGTACGCCAGCATCCGCCGCACGTCGTCGTCGACATCCGGCAAATGCTCCGCGGTTAGTCGCAGCGCTTCCGCCACCTCAAAGCCGCGCACCCTTGGGCAGCTGCGTTCGTCGAAACCCAGGCCATTGACTGGCTGGCCGAAGATCCGCCCGCTGATCCGCACGGGGCCGGTCCAATACTCGATCGGCAACCGATGCGCCGGCGCGTCGACTAGCGGCTCGGCTTCTACGTCCATCTCCCATTCCGGTACGCGCAGTCGGTAGCGGTGCGGGAAGTAGCGCGGGCCGTCGGTGATCATCATCGGCGAACGCACGATGCCCGGGCTGCGGATGAACTCCGGTGTGGTCAGCTCGACACGATGCGTGGCGCGCAAGTCGAAGTCCGGCGCGGGGCCCTGCGCGGAGATGCCAGTCCACGGCACGATCGCGTTGCGCTGATGGCGGTTGTACTGGTGGAAACAGCTCATGTCCCAACCGTTGTCGAACTGCATGACGCGCCATTCGTTACGGTAGCGCGTGCTGCGCCAGTCTTGATGGACCGTGAAGTCATCGACCGCCCACTGGCGGTCAATCCATCCGACGTCGCCCTCGACGTCTTCAGATTGACCCGCCCATTCGAGACGTCCCCGCATCACTAACCCGCTCTGGAAGTACGAGTAGGTGCGCTCGGCACCGAGGAACATCATCTCACCGCCCAGCTCACGACCGCCGAGCGGCGCGGGTGGACGCATCGCGTCTATGTCCAGCGTCAACGCCATGCGGTCGCCGTGGTGATCCATGCCGTGCAGCTCCAGCGTCCACGCGAACGGTCGCAGCGTGCCGTCGGACTCGTGCTGTGCTTCCCAGCGGCTCGTTCCCGCGGAGGCGGTATAGCGCAATGCAAGGTGGCCCGGAGTCGCCGCGATCTTCTGGCGCTGCCAGAGGCGCGACGGCCGTGGCAGGTCGAAGTCCGTGTACGTTCCGTAACGATGCGCGTCGCAGTCGTAGAGTGCGAAGGTGTAGAAGCTGGCGCGCACCATCCGATGCAGCACGCGCATGTCGGTGAAGATGACCATGAAAGCGTAGAGCCGGCCGCTGCTGCGCCCGCGCACGAACCCGTCGACGAAGTAGGTCGACATGCCCAACTCGGGCTGGTACCCGTCGGCGGCCGGAAAGCTGAACCAGCGCGGGTCGCCCCAGTCGGGAACGTAAGGGTAACGTTTCCAGTCGAGGCCGGCGTCGCCGCGTACGGGGGCGTTCATCCGGCCAGCGGACACGCGGTGAGCGCGTTGTTCACGGCCACGAGGATTTCGGTGATGGTGATCTGGCCGTCGTGATTGGAGTCGCCGGCAGGGCAGTCCCCGACCGGCGAATTATCGAGCGCGACATTCACCATGATCAGCAACTCGTTGACCGTCACTTCGCCGTTGCCGCCGCAGTCGCCTACACACGCAACTGGTGCGGCGGAGATGCCGAACACGCCGCCACCGTTGGTGCCAGCGTACACGTTTGCTGCAGTCGTTGGGTCAATGGCGAGCGCCTCGACATCCGTGCTCGACAGCCCCGTGTTGAACGGCACCCAGCTCGCGCCCCGATCGGTGCTCTTGAAGACGCCGCGATCGAACGTTCCCGCATACACCGTTGCCGAGTCGGCGAGCGCGATGACCAGCGGGACGACGTTCGTGCTAGTGAGCCCGCTGCTCGATGCCTTCCAGCTGCCGGCGCCGTCAGTGCTCCGAAAGACGCCGCCGCCGAACGTCCCGGCGTAGACGGTCTCGCCATCCATCGGGTCGACCGACAGCCCGAAGATACGACGGTTGGTGAGCCCGTTGGTGACCGGCGTCCAGCTCGCCGCCGCGTTGGTGCTCTTGAACACCCCGCCGCCATCGGTCCCGGCATAGAGGATCTGTGGAATGAGCGGGTCGATCGCCAGGGCGGAAGCGCTGGTGCTGGTGAAGCCGTTGTTGGCTGCCGTCCAGTTGGTTGCGCCGTTGGTGCTCTTGAAGATCCCGACCCCGGCCGTGCCGGCGTACAGGTTGTTTGGATTCCCCGGATCGACGACCACGACCAAGATGTTGTTGCTGGTCAGTCCGAGGTTCGCCGGCTTCCAACTCGTGGCGCCGTCGGTGCTCTTGAAAATCCCGCCGGCGGCCGATGCGGCATACAGTGTCTGCGGATTGTCCGGGTTGATGGCCAGCGACTGGATGACGGTGCTGGTCAGTCCGCTACCGGCGGCGGCCCAGTTAGCGCCCGCGTCGCTGCTCCGAAAGACCCCGACGCCGGTGTCGTGCTCGCCGGCGTAGATCGTCGCGGGGTGCTGTGGGTCGAGCGCCAACGCGCGGACATCGCTTGCTGCCGGGCCGCGGCTGGCAGCGTTCCAAACCGCAGCGCCGTTGATGCTCTTGAAGACGCCGCTGCCCGTGGCGGCGTAGACCGTTGCCGGGCTGGCGGTCTGGAGCGCGAATCCCCGCACCGCCATGCTGGTGAGACCGCTGTCGATGGGATCCCAACCCGAGCCCGCATGGGTGCTCTTGAACGCGCCGTTTGCGGTGGTGCCGACATAGATCACTTGCGGATTCGTCGGATCGACGCCGAGGGCGGCCACGCTGGCACCGGGTGTAATGCCTGGACCCGCCGGGCCCCACCCTGCCGCGCTGTCAACGCTGCGGAACAGCCCGCTGTTGGTGCCCGCATACAGGTTGTGCGGACTCACTGGATCGATCGCCAGGGTCAGCACATTCGGATCGCTGAGGCCGTGGCTGGCTGGGTCCCAACTGGCGGCACCGTCGATGCTCTTGAATGCACCGCCAGCCGTCCCGGCATAGAGTATGTCCGAATCCATCGGGTCGATGACCAGGGTTTGCACTGCGTTGCTTGTCACGCCAGCGCTGGCCTGCCGCCAATGTCCGGCGCCGTCGGTGCTCTTGAAAACGCCTCCGCCGCTCCCCGACGAGCCCGCATAGAGCGTCAGTGGGGTACTTGGATCGATGACCAAGGCGCGGACAGAAAGACCTGTGAGGCCGGCGTTGCTCGCGCTCCAGGTCGCGGCGCCGTTGGTGCTCTTGAAGACGCCACCGTTTGTGGCGACATAGAGCGTCTGCGGCTTCGTCGGGTCGATGACGATGGCGCGCACGACGAAGCTCGTCAGGCCCGTATTGGCGGCGCCCCAGTTGGCGCCGCCGTTGGTGCTCTTGAAGACGCCACCATTGTCTGCGCCGACGTAGAGGATCTGCGGGTTGGTGGGGTCGGTAACCACCGTGAGGACCGTGCCGCCGTCCGGCCCGCCACTGGTCCAGAAACCCGGGCCCGCGAAGGCAACGCGCGCGCCCAAGGGTATGAGCAGAAGTGCAGCGAGCCAGAGCAGTCGGCGGCTGGTGCGAGCCGCGGCTCCGGTTCGTCTCAATGTAGTTCGCACACACTGCATGCGGTCCTCCTCGTGCTCTGCTCAACCTATACTTCCTACGTTGGCTTTGTTGGCGCTTTTGGTCAACCAGAATTGCATTTATGCGGAGCGCCGACCGTGGTAACGTTGGCGCATCGTGGACTCGGCCGCGTCAGCCAACAAGGAGGGTGCAATGAAACGCACGGTTGCGGTTGCGTGTGTCGTCATCGGGCTGGGTGTCTTGTCCGTCGCAGCTGTGGTGTGGCGCGGGGAGCTGCCGTCAGCGGCGTCCGTTGCGCTGGCCGCATCGTCCTGCGATTGCCCGGAGAAGCAGTGCTCGAACGGTACAGTCGCCGGATGCGCGAAAACCTGTCCTCAAGGGCAGGACGCGGTGTGCGCTTGTGACGGCTTCTGCGATGACACCGGCAATCCTGGCGGGTTCAATCGGTGCGCTTGCCAGTGATTCGATCAATGCGCCGCCACACGCCGTCAATGAGTCGCTCGTGCGGGAGGTAGCGAGCCTTGTAGCTCATCGACGCGCAGTCGGCGACGTAGAGGCCAAGGTACAGATAGCGCAGCCCCCAAGAGCGGCAGAGCGCAACTTGCTTGAGGATGGAATACGTTCCCGGGCTGAGCGGTGCCTGCCCCGGATCGTAGAAGCAGTAGACAGCCGATAGAGCGTTGGCGGCACGGTCGGCGATCGCGACACCTATGAGCTGCCCGCCAAGGCGGTACGTCAGCTCGACCGTATCGGTACACGTTTCGACGAGGAACTGTTCGTAGTCTGCCGCGTCAACCAGCTCGTTGCCGATAAGCAAATCACGCTCGACCTTGTGTCGATTGTAGAGCGCAACCTTGTCCGCGCTCAGCGTCGGACGCCCAATGTGAGTCTCGATTGTGTCTTCCCCACGTCGAAACACGCGTCGCTGTGTCTTGCTGGGTTCAAATGTCTCGACGTCAATGCGAATCGCTTCGCACGCGCGGCAGGTTGGGCAGCTGGGCCGATACAGCAGCACCCCCTGACGTCGATCGCCCGCCTGCAAGCGTCGATCAAACTCGTCGCGGCGCAGCGGGCGCACCGGCAAACGGAGTGGCAAACGCGCCGTCTGTCGCGGCAGATACGGGCAACGCATCGGGGCATCGGACACCAGCCACTCTGGGGGATCGCCGGGGAGCCGCGGATATCTGCCAATGACGGCCATCAGTGTCCGCGTATTCTAGCTGTATGCGGACCGCGGAACCATGCGTGCTTCCCTTGGCGGAGTGGCTTGGTGTAAGCACCCGCCGGGAGGACCAGCATGAGCACAGGAATCGACGCGCGCCTTGCAGCGCTCGGCATCGAGCTGTTGCCCGTTTCAAAGCCGGTGGCCAACTACCTCGGTTGCAAGCAAGCAGGCGACTTGCTGTACGTCGGCGGGCACGGACCGGTGACTGCGCATGGTGTCGTACGCGGCAAGGTCGGCGGGACGATCAGCCTCGAGCAAGCACGCGAGGCGGCCCGGGCGACTGCACTATCGATGCTGGCCACCGTGCGGGCCGAGCTCGGCAGCCTCGATCGGGTCCGACAGATCATCAAAGTGTTCGGCATGGTCAACTGCGCGCCCGGTTTCAACCGGACGCCCGAAGTGATCGACGGCTGCTCCGATGTGCTGGTCGAAATCTTCGGAGACGCCGGCCGCCATACCCGATCTGCCGTCGGGATGGCCGAGCTGCCGTTCGATATCTGTGTCGAGATCGAGATGGTGTTGCAGGTAGAGTGAGGCGCGTCATGACCCGCACCGGCCTCTGGCCGGTGGGAAAGTCCGACGCGCGGACCCTCAAGGACGCGGTACGTCGGGTAACCAGCTCGCCGGCTGCTGCGAGAACAGCGTCTTCGCATCCCAGTAGTCGCGCCACAGCGTGATCTTGCCGTCGCGAAACTTGAACACCGCGGCTACCGGCAGCGTGGCGCGCTCACCGGCCTTGTGATGCCACACCTCGGTGCGCTCGACCATGATCGTGTCGCCGCTCTCGACCAATTCGTGGATGGTCGTCGGAATGCGGTCGAGCGTGCCCAGTCCCAACTCGAGCTTGGCGCGGATGGCTGCTGGTCCGGTGACGGTCGCCTCGGCGAACGGCATGTCGTCGTAGACGCAATCGTCGCTGCAGTGTGCGGCGACCGCACCGAAGTCGAGACGATCGAGATCGACGAACAGCTGTCGCAGGCGGTCGGCGTTTGTGCTCACAGCGCGCTCCTTCGATGCAAGGTGACAGCGGCTTACCAGCGGCGTGGCGCTACGGCAATCCCGAGCGTCAGTTACCCAGATACGACCGCAGCACCTCTTCCCACCCGGGTTCGCGGGTTATGGTGAGCAGCGCACGGTTCATGGCCTCGCGCAGCGGGCTCCCTTGGGGGATGACGAAGCCGTAGTCTTCATGATCGAACGTTGCGTGCAAGACTCTCACGGCACCGCCCACCTCGGTCTGCACCGCGTAACGCAGGATCGGTGCGTCGTAGACCATCGCATCGAACTCGTGGCGGACGACGGCCTGCAGCCCCTCGCTCACGGTCGCATAGCGCTTCACCGTGATGTGGCGCTCCTTCAAATACGTTTCGGCGGCGGTGTCAGGGATGGTCGCGACCAACGATCCGGGAAGATTCTCCGGCCCTTGGATGTGTGAGCCCAGCCGGTGGATCGTCAGCGCGGTCGTGATAATTGCGGTGACGCCGGAGAGCAGCACGATTCCGACAAACATCCAAATCACGGCGACGATCCGCCCAGTGGCCGTGACCGGCGCCTTGTCGCCATAGCCGACCGTGGTCATGGTCGAGGCAGACCACCACATGGCCGACCCGATACCCTGGACCGCGCGGCCGCCGAAGTGCGGCACGTTGCGTTTGCGCTCCACGAGCCACACCAGCACCCCCACGACGAGCGTCGCCACGCCAATCACCAAGAGCAGCTGCATGAGCTCGCGCGACAGCACGTGGCGCAGCGCTCCCATCCAATCGCTGCCGAGCTGACGCGGCACCGCGATTCCCAGGCCTGTCGTGTAGTAGGGATGTGTGAAGTCGACCAGGCGCTCGCGGTCCGCCGTAATCGCTAGCGCATCGACCACGACGTTGAGTGAGCCGTCCTGAATTCCGCGCATCAACGCGTCGCGGTCATGCTCGCGGAACTCGTATGACACGCCCAGTTGCCCGGCGATCGAGCGCCACAGGTCGATGGCGATGCCGGACCAGGTGCCGTCGTCATTTTTGATCATGAACGGCGGGCGCTCGCGCGTGCCGACGATCAATCTGGTGCCGGCAAATTCGCTGCCTTCTTCACCAGGCGTCGCCCCCATTGCGGGCATCGCGAGGCAAAGGGCGACGATCAGGGGACTCCACCTCGCTAACAGCGATTGCCGCATCAGTTTAGGTCCAGGCTCCTTCTATCGACCCGTTGGGCACATCGTCAATCGGCGGTCGTGGTCAAATCTACTCCGGGCGAACCGATTCGCTCTTTACCATCGACGGCCGGACGTTGACCGTCTCGATCCAGCGGTACACGTTAGGATGACGCTGCGGCTCGATGGGCAGTTGGACGATTGGGTACATCGCCACGCGAGGCAATACGGAGAGATCGGCGATGGTGAAACCGTTGCCGACCAGGTAGTCGCGGCCGCTGAGTGCCTGCTCAAGATGGTCGATGCGGTGGGAGAGCTGCACCGCCAGCAGCGCCGCTTCGTGCTCGGAGACGGCGGTGCCGTCGTAGACGCGGCTGATCCAGTCGAGGTGTGATGGATCATCGGTCGAGCGGCGCGCGTCGGCCATCACCTCTTCCTTCGGCCGCATCCGGTCGAACGGCCCGATCACGCGCAGGTACATCAGCGGCCGGTACTCCTTGGCCATCGCCAGCTCGAAGGCCTGCCACATCTTGGCTTGCGCGCACTCCCAGGGATCTTCAGGGTACAGGCGCGGCGTGGGGAAGACGTGATCGAGGTACTCGGTGATGACGTTGGATTCGTAGATGACACGCTCGCCATGCACGAGAGTTGGCACCACGCCGTTCGGGTTGAGCGTGAGATACTCCGGACTCTTTTGCTCCATCTTGGTGAGATCGATGATTCGTGTGGTCCAGCTCAGGCCCTTCTCGAGGAGTACGATGCGCACGCGCCGCGCACACGGCGAGCCTTGGTAGTCGTAGAGCGTCAATCCCTCGGACATTGGGCGGTCTCCCTTCATTGCTTCTTCCGCATGGTCACGAACTCTTCTGCGGTTGTCGGATGGATGCCGATGGTGGCATCGAACTGTGCCTTCGTCGCGCCACACTTCAGCGCCACCGCAAACCCTTGGATGATTTCTCCGGCCTCGGCGCCAACCATGTGGCAGCCGAGGACGCGGTTGGTCTGGCCATCGACGACGAGCTTGAGAAAGGTGTGTTCGTCCCGCCCGCTGAGCGTGTGCTTCAAAGGCCGGAAGGCCGACGTGTACACGTCAACCGCTGGATGCTGCGCGCGCGCCGCTGCTTCGGTGAGGCCGACGGTACCGATGCTGGGATGACTGAAGACGGCGGTCGGTACGGTGGCGTGATCTGGTGTGGTCGGGTTGGCGTGGAAGAGCGTTTCGGCGACCGCCTGACCCTCGGCGAGGGCGACCGGAGTGAGGTTGAGCCGGTCGGTACAATCGCCCACCGCGAAGATGTGCGGCACGCTGGAGCGCGAGTACGCATCAACAACGACGGCGCCCTTCTCGTTGAGCGTGACGCCGGCCGCTTCGAGCCCGAGGCCGTTGGTATTCGGCATACGCCCGGTCGCGAACATGACCAGGTCCGCTTCCAGCCTGGTGCCATCAACAAGGTGCACGCGGCGGGTGCCGTTGCTCATTTCGAGGCGTTCCACCCGCGCGTCGAAGTGCAGCGCGACGCCACGCTTCGCCATCTCGGCTGCCACGACGCTGCGCACGTCGTCGTCGAAGCCGCGCAGAAAGAGTGGGCCGCGATGGAGCAGCGTGACGGCGACGCCGAGACCGTGAAAGATCGTGGCGAACTCCACGGCGATGTAACCGCCGCCGACGATCAGCACCCGCGCCGGCAGGCGATCGAGATGGAAGGCTTCGTTGGATGTGATCGCGTGTTCGATGCCGGGAATCGCCGGCAACGACGGCCATCCACCACAGGCGACCAGGATGTACTGGGCGGTGTACCGGGTTGCACCTACGGCAACGGTGTGCGCATCGACGAGATGGGCGCGGCCCTCGATAATATCGACACCGGCGCTCTGCAGAAGCCCTCGGTACACGCCGTTGAGCCGCGCGATCTCCCGGTCCTTGCTCGCGATCAGCGTCCGCCAATCGACGTGCTGGTCCCCGACCGTCCATCCGAAACCCGCCGCGTCTTCGAAGTCGTCACGGAAGTGCGCGGCGTACACGAGCAGCTTCTTCGGAATGCAACCGACGTTGACGCACGTACCGCCCAGATAGCGCTC